>NZ_JRJC01000031.1:0-734 GCF_000762975.1 Enterobacter sp. UCD-UG_FMILLET | reverse complement strand
GTTCCCCCGGTTCGCCTCGTTAACCTATGTATTCAGTTAACGATAGTGCAACGAATTGCACTGGGTTTCCCCATTCGGACATCGCCGGGTCAAAGGTTCATATCACCTCGCCGGCGCTTTTCGCAGATTAGCACGTCCTTCATCGCCTCTGACTGCCAGGGCATCCACCGTGTACGCTTAGTCGCTTAACCTCACAACCCGAAGATGTTTCACTTCTGATTGCGAAAATTTGAGAGACTCGAACACACCATTAAAGATGTGTCGTTTCAATTTTCAGCTTGATCCAGATTTTTAAAGAGCAAATATCTCAAACATCACCCGAAGATGAGTTTTGAGATATGACGGCAGGTGACTTTCACTCACGAACCAGCAAGTGGCGTCCCCTAGGGGATTCGAACCCCTGTTACCGCCGTGAAAGGGCGGTGTCCTGGGCCTCTAGACGAAGGGGACACTGAAGTCTCAATCGCAAGACGCCTTGCTATTTACTTTTCATCAGACAATCTGTGTGAGCACTACAAAGGCAGGTTCTTTAAGGTAAGGAGGTGATCCAACCGCAGGTTCCCCTACGGTTACCTTGTTACGACTTCACCCCAGTCATGAATCACAAAGTGGTAAGCGCCCTCCCGAAGGTTAAGCTACCTACTTCTTTTGCAACCCACTCCCATGGTGTGACGGGCGGTGTGTACAAGGCCCGGGAACGTATTCACCGTAGCATTCTGATCTACGATTACTAG
>NZ_JRJC01000030.1:0-770 GCF_000762975.1 Enterobacter sp. UCD-UG_FMILLET | reverse complement strand
ATTGCACTGGGTTTCCCCATTCGGACATCGCCGGGTCAAAGGTTCATATCACCTCGCCGGCGCTTTTCGCAGATTAGCACGTCCTTCATCGCCTCTGACTGCCAGGGCATCCACCGTGTACGCTTAGTCGCTTAACCTCACAACCCGAAGATGTTTCACTTCTGATTGCGAAAATTTGAGAGACTCGAACACACATAACATGTGTGTCGTTTCAATTTTCAGCTTGATCCAGATTTTTAAAGAGCAAAACTTCGCAGTGCACCTTTTCAGGTTCACTCTGAAGTTTTCTTGGGTTCGCAGTAAAAGATGGTGGAGCTATGCGGGATCGAACCGCAGACCTCCTGCGTGCAAAGCAGGCGCTCTCCCAGCTGAGCTATAGCCCCATCGTTTATAATCTCTGTACCGCTCATCCTTTAAAAGGAGTCTGGTAGGCCTGAGTGGACTTGAACCACCGACCTCACCCTTATCAGGGGTGCGCTCTAACCACCTGAGCTACAAGCCTGCAGAGATTTTTACTGCTGTTTTTCATCAGACAATCTGTGTGAGCACTACAAAGGCAGGTTCTTTAAGGTAAGGAGGTGATCCAACCGCAGGTTCCCCTACGGTTACCTTGTTACGACTTCACCCCAGTCATGAATCACAAAGTGGTAAGCGCCCTCCCGAAGGTTAAGCTACCTACTTCTTTTGCAACCCACTCCCATGGTGTGACGGGCGGTGTGTACAAGGCCCGGGAACGTATTCACCGTAGCATTCTGATCTACGATTACTAG
>NZ_JRJC01000029.1:0-506 GCF_000762975.1 Enterobacter sp. UCD-UG_FMILLET | reverse complement strand
TCGCTGTGAAGATGCAGTGTACCCGCGGCAAGACGGAAAGACCCCGTGAACCTTTACTATAGCTTGACACTGAACACTGGTCCTTGATGTGTAGGATAGGTGGGAGGCTTTGAAGCGTGGACGCCAGTCTGCGTGGAGCCGACCTTGAAATACCACCCTTTAATGGCTGGTGTTCTAACGTAGACCCGTTACCCGGGTTGCGGACAGTGTCTGGTGGGTAGTTTGACTGGGGCGGTCTCCTCCCAAAGAGTAACGGAGGAGCACGAAGGTTAGCTAATCCTGGTCGGACATCAGGAGGTTAGTGCAATGGCATAAGCTAGCTTGACTGCGAGAGTGACGGCTCGAGCAGGTGCGAAAGCAGGTCATAGTGATCCGGTGGTTCTGAATGGAAGGGCCATCGCTCAACGGATAAAAGGTACTCCGGGGATAACAGGCTGATACCGCCCAAGAGTTCATATCGACGGCGGTGTTTGGCACCTCGATGTCGGCTCATCACATCCTGGGGC
>NZ_JRJC01000028.1:0-163556 GCF_000762975.1 Enterobacter sp. UCD-UG_FMILLET | reverse complement strand
AGAGTTAATATAACGGGAATGATGGGTAAATACTGGATTTCAGGCACAAAAAAAGACGTCCGTTGACGTCTATTGATGTTCCGATGGTGCCGAAGGCCGGACTCGAACCGGCACGTATTTCTACGGTTGATTTTGAATCAACTGCGTCTACCGATTTCGCCACTTCGGCACTGAAGGGGATGCGGAAACGTTGTGGATTATACCTGTCGCGCGCCGCCATGCAAGCGACGACGCGCTAAACCCGCTCTAAGTGCCCAAAAAACCAGCGCCCTTCGTCAGTCCAGCTCAGACACCGCCAGCCGAATCACCCCCGCCGCCTTCTGCTCCGGCAGCGCCAGCACCTTCGCCCACATCTCCTGCACCATATCGCAGGAGAGCTTCTCTTTGCCCGCCGCCTTCTCCGGCATCTGCAGCAGCTGGATGTCCTCGCCGTACTTATCGGCAAGCTCTTTCATAATCGGCCGCACGTCCTCAACTGCCGCCTCGCGCTCGGCCGGGGTCACGGTGTGACGGTTTTTGCCGTAGGCCGCGCGCATCATGTCGGCGTCGGCCTGCATGCGCCGCGCCATCAGCTCTTTATCCAGCATGCGCATCGGGTTCACGCCGCCCTTCACTGCCGGGTAGAGGAAGCGGAAGCAGGCGTCGTCGCTCACCTTCTGGATGGCGGCGGTCTGCTCCATGTTGATGGTCATGTAGTTCACCACGTTGGCGTCCGGGGCGTTTTGCAGGCGCGACATCTGCAGATGCAGGATCTGCGGCTGGATGGTGTCAATAATCTGCTGCTCCGGCTCGCCCGCTTTTTGCAGGGCGGCCATCTGGTCTAGGATGCGCTGATGCAGCGCGGGCTCCTGCTCCTTAATCACCTGCCAGGCGGGCATCGCGTTAAGAGCGGAATCCATCTGCCGTTCCGGAGCGCGCTGCCTGTCGAAGAACACCCAGAACGCCACGGCGGCGGCCACCACAACAACCATCACGGTACGGGTCCACGTTTTATTCATCTCGCATCCTTATCCTTGAGTTGTGCCGGTTTAAACCGGCACGCCGCTGTGGAAGCGAAACTCGTGGTCCGGTGTCGAGATAAGTGTGGCTTCAATTTCGCCAAAAAGCTTTATGCGCGGTGAGATATCGTCGTCGCTCACCTCCCTGGCAAGCGTCAGGTAGTCCTGATAATGGCGCGCTTCCGAACGCAGCAGCGAGAGATAGAACTTCTGCAGGTCGTCGTCGAGGAACGGGGCCAGCGCGGCGAAGCGTTCGCAGGAGCGGGCTTCGATGTAGGCGCCGCAGATAAGCTTGTCGATCAGCGTCAGCGGTTCGTGGGTGCGCACCTCCTTCAGCATCCCTTTGGCGTAGCGGCTGGCGGTGATTTTGACGTACGGAATGTCGCGGGCCAGCATCGCCTCGCGCACCTGCCAGAAGTGGTGCAGCTCCTCTTTAATCAGCAGCACCATGCTGTCGATGAGCGCCTGGCCCCACGGGTCGTCGGTTTTGGGCATCACGCTTTTGCCAATCTGCTTATGCAGGGCAATGAAGTCCGGCTCCGGACCGTCGCGGAAGGCGAACTGTTCGTAGGGTTTGAGCCAGTCGAGCAGCGCGTCGGCACCGCTTTCGTCGGCGACGTATTTACGCACCAGCAGCAGCGCGGTCTGGGCGGCCTTGAACTCGCACACCATGTGGTCGGTGAGCAGCAGCGGCAGGTTCGCCGGGTCGCGGGCTTTATCAATCCATGCTTGCGGGGTCGGGCACTGGAGGAAGTTGAGTACGGGGGCGAGTATCTGCGGGTAATCCATGGTTCTGCCTTGAAAAAGCGGTGGCGCGCGCCACCGCCTGAAACGCTTAGTGACGCACGCCGTCGTCGTCTTCGTCGACGTAATCTTCGTCGTCGCCTTCTTCGCCGTCTTCACCGTTCGGATCTTCGAAATAGGTTCCCCAGCCGTCGTATTCCACTTCAAACTTCTCGGCCAGGTTCATCAGCTGTTCTACCTGCGCGTCGATCAGCTCCGCCTTCAGCGCGCCTTCGCTCAGGATGTCGCAGCAGATGACGGTGTCGCCCTCTTCCACTTCCAGCTCTTCCGGCTCGGTTACTTCGTAACCCAGCTTGAAGGCTTCCACGGCCAGTTTTTCCAGCGCGTCGAAATCATCCGCAGAGAAATGGTGCTCGATGGTGTACAGCGCGTCCGGATCGCTACCGTCTTCCAGCAGTTCTTCAATAATCAGACGCGTCTCTTCGCGTTGCTCTTCCAGGTGTTCCGGGTTTGCCATGGCTCAATCCTCTTTAAAGTGCGGCAGATACTTCTATTTTCACACAGGGACGGGTTTGCCTCCACCTTTGTAAGAAAGATTTGTGAAACGGGGTTGCAAATGAATAATTACACATATAAAGTGAATTTTAATTCAATAAGTGGCGTTCGCCATGTGAGGATAAAATGTCCGATTTATACAAGAAACACTTTCTGAAACTGCTCGACTTTACCCCTGCACAGTTCACTTCTCTGCTGACCCTTGCCGCACAGCTCAAAGCCGATAAAAAAAATGGCAAGGAAGTACAGAAGCTTACCGGTAAAAACATCGCGCTCATCTTCGAAAAAGACTCGACCCGTACACGTTGCTCTTTCGAAGTTGCCGCATTTGACCAGGGCGCGCGCGTCACCTATTTAGGGCCGAGCGGCAGCCAGATTGGGCATAAAGAGTCAATTAAGGACACCGCACGGGTGCTCGGGCGGATGTACGACGGCATTCAGTATCGCGGCCACGGCCAGGAAGTGGTCGAAACGCTGGCGCAGTATGCGGGCGTGCCGGTGTGGAACGGGCTGACCAACGAGTTCCACCCGACCCAGCTGCTGGCGGACCTGCTGACCATGCAGGAGCACCTGCCGGGCAAGGCGTTTAACGAGATGACGCTGGTCTACGCGGGCGACGCGCGCAACAACATGGGCAACTCGATGCTGGAAGCGGCGGCGCTGACCGGGCTGGATCTGCGCCTGGTGGCCCCGAAGGCCTGCTGGCCGGAAGAGAGCCTGGTGGCGGAGTGCAGCGCGCTGGCCCAGAAGCACGGCGGGAAGATCACGCTGACGGAAGACGTGGCGGCGGGCGTGAAGGGCGCGGACTTTATCTATACCGACGTGTGGGTGTCGATGGGCGAAGCCAAAGAGAAGTGGGCGGAGCGGATCGCGCTGCTGCGCGAGTATCAGGTGAATGCGCAGATGATGGCGCTCACCGGCAACCCGAACGTGAAGTTCCTGCACTGTCTGCCGGCGTTCCATGACGACCAGACCACGCTCGGCAAACAGATGGCGAAGGAGTTCGACCTGCACGGCGGGATGGAAGTGACGGACGAGGTGTTTGAGTCGCCGGCGAGCATCGTGTTTGACCAGGCGGAAAACCGGATGCATACGATTAAGGCGGTGATGGTGGCGACGCTTGGGGAGTGATTGACTCCTCTGCGGTCTGGTGCCCTCTCCCACGGGGAGAGGGAGAACACCGGCTCCATTTCATTGATTTTTCACCCCGAAAAAGGTACGTTTTCGCCTTAATTCCAGCGTGGACATGCCAGCATTATGCCGATTATTCAGTCTGTTGAACGTGCGTTGCAGATCCTCGACCTGTTCAACGAGCAGGCCACCGAGCTTAAGATCACCGACATCAGCAAACTGATGGGGCTGAGCAAGAGCACCCTCCACTCGCTGCTGAAAACCCTGCAGCTTCACGGCTATATCGATCAGAACCCGGAGAACGGCAAATATCGCCTCGGCATGAAGCTGGTCGAGCGAGGTCATTTCGTCGTGGGCTCCATCGATATTCGCCAGAAGGCGAAAGGCTGGCTGACGGAGCTGTCCCAGCGGACCGGGCAGACGACCCATCTGGGGATCCTGGACGGGCGTGAAGGGGTTTATATTGAGAAGATTGAAGGCAAGCTGGCGGCCATCGCCTATTCGCGCATCGGCCGCCGCCTGCCGGTTCACGCCACCGCCATCGGCAAGGTGTTGATTGCCTGGCTGGGCGAGGCCGAGCTGAACGCCCTGCTGGAGGGTTATCAGTACACGACCTTTACGCCCGCTACCCTTGCCTCACGCGAAGCGTTAATGACCGCCCTGACGCAGACCCGCGAGCAGGGTTACGCCATCGACCGCGAAGAGAACGAGCAGGGCGTGCGCTGCGTGGCGGTGCCGGTGTGGAACCATGAATCCCGCGTCATCGCCGCCCTGAGCCTGTCGACGCTGACCTCCCGCGTGGACGACACCGAGCTGGCTAATTTCCGCGAGCAGCTTCAGCAGGCCGGGCTCGAGCTATCACGCGCGCTGGGCTACCCGGCCTGAGCCGTTAGATCGGCTCGTAGGTGAAGTAGTCGAAGTCCGCGTGGCAGCCGTCGCCGCTGATATCCTCGCAGTGCAGCCCCACAAACGCGCCGGTAAAGAAGCCGCGCCCGCCGATGTAGTCGTCCGACAGCTTCCACGCCTCATAGGTGACCGGCACGGCGTGCCACGTCTCGCCGTCGAACGAGTAGCTGTAGCGGTAGACCAGCGTATCCACATCCACCCGCAGCCAGACGCTCTCCGCGCTCTCCGGCACCGGAATCGGCTGCTCGTGCAGCGGCCATGACGGCACGTTGTGGTCGAGCTGGATAACCTTAATCGTTCTGCCCTGCCCCTCCTCGTAGTCCACAAAGCAGTAGCTCCAGTTTTTACTGTTGTAGTAGCAGGTCAGCCCCGCGCTCTGCTGGAAGTGGACCGGCGAAAACTGCATCCGCGTCTCGGCCCGGAAGGCGAAGTGCTGCCAGCGGCGCGCCACCGTTGACTGGGTGAAGGTCGAGTTGAGCGAGTCGTTGCCGTAGAGCCGTAAATAGCCCGGCCGCGCGGTGAGCGAGCCGAGGGTGTCGTCGAACGGGATGCGCAGGGTCTGCAGTTCCGGGTCGAGCGAACTGGAGTCAAAATCCTCCCGCCAGTTGCCCGGAATGGATGCAGGATGCTCGGCCACCTGTGGGCCTTTCACGATCAGCTGCGCGTGCTTGCCGCCTTCCACGTACGGCCAGCCGTCGCGCCATTCAATGCGGGCGATGCCGGTCTCGCGCCCCAGCGGACAGTAGCCGCGCCCGCAGGAGGCCAGCAGCGGCACGCCGGGCAGGCGCAGCGGGCGGCTGATGAGGTAGGCCATGTACCATTCCCCGGTGTGGATCTGCAGCAGCGAGCCGTGGCCGCTCTTCTGCAGCGGGTTCTCCGGCAGGTGCCAGCTGGTCATCATCGTCACGTCCGGGTGCAGCTCGTACGGCCCGTCGATATTTTTGGAACGCAGCACCACGACGGCGTGCTCGTAGCTGGTGCCGCCCTCGGCGACCATCAGGTAATACCATCCCGCGTGGCGATACAGGTGCGCGCCTTCGGTGTAGCAGAGCGGCGTGCCGGTAAACAGCGTTTTGCGCTCGGGCGAGAGGGTGCCGGTCTGCGGGTCAAACTCCTGCATCACGATGGTGTTGTGCGGGTTGCTATGGTGCCGCGGCCCCCACGGGCGGTAGAGGTAGTACTTGCGGCCATCGTCGTCGTGGAACAGGGACGGGTCAAACCCGCCGTTGCCCATCGGGATCGGCTCGCTCCACGGTCCCTCAATGGAGGGCGCGGTAACAAGGAAGTTGCGGCCGTTTTTCCACGGCGAATCGACAATCTTCACGTCGGTGTAGAGCAACCAAAACCTGCCGTCGGCGTAGCTCAGGCACGGCGCCCAGATGCCGCCCGAGTCCGGGTTGCCCTTCATGTCCAGCATCGACACGCGGTCCAGCGGGGTGCTGACCAGCGACCAGTTTTTCAGGTCACGGGAGTGGTAGATGCGCACGCCCGGGAACCACTCGAAGGTCGAAGTGGCGATGTAGTAGTCCTCGCCCTGGCGGCACAGGGACGGGTCCGGGTTGAAGCCGGTGAGTATCGGGTTAGTGATTTCCATAGTGCCTCCGGTTAATGGGATGCGGCTGTCGCGGCGTCGGGGACGGCCTCGCCCTGCGCCGCGCGGTGCTTGATCAGCTGCTGGCTGATGGCCTCCACGCGGGCGTCGGTGAGCCTGTAGAACGACAGCATGATGAACATGCCCGCGTAGAGCACCACCGGCACCACGCAGAACAGAATTTTGATGGTGGTGAGCACCTCCACCGGCTGCACGCTGCTGCTGGCGGAGTAGTTCACATACGCCAGGATCCAGCCCACTACCGCCCCGCCAATCGCCAGGCCAATCTTCAGGCTGAACAGATAGGTGGAGAACACCAGCCCGTCGAGGCGGCGACCGCTGCGGCTCTCCTCGTAGTCCACCACGTCAGAGGCCATAAGCCACTGCAGCGGCGTGGTGGTGTTGAAGACGAACAGGAACAGAATGTTGAGGGCGAAAATCAGGGCGATGTGCTCGGCCGGGGTGACGAAAATCAGCAGGCTGATCAGCGAGTAGGCGACGATGATCCACTTGAAGGCGGTGACGCGATCGAAGCGGCCCAGCAGGCGGGAAGAGCAGAGCGAGCCGAACATGGTGGCGAGGCTGCCGTAGAGTAAGAACTGGGTCGCCATCTCCGGGTGATCCATCACGTATTTCACGAAGTAGAGCGTCGCCCCGCCGCGCACCACGTTAGAGCAGGTCGCCATCATCTTGAACGCGCACATGATCCGCCACTGGCTATTGCCCAGCAGCAGCTTAAGATCTTTCGCCACCGACGAGCCCGGCTGCACCTCAAAGGTATAGCGCTCTTTGGTGGTAAAGAAGCAGACGTAGAGCAGCACCACGCCGCTCAGACCGAGCACGCACATGGCGCCGAAGTAGCCCACCTGCTCGTTCCCTTTACCGATGATGCTCACCAGCGGTAGCGCGATGCCGCTGATGGCGAGCGAGCCCGCCGCCGCCAGGAAGAAGCGCCAGGACTGCAGGGCGTGACGCTCTTTCGGGTCGGCGGTAATGACGCCCGGCATGGCGCAGTACGGCACGTTAACGAAGGTGTAAACCAGGGTCAGGAGAATGTAGGTCACGCAGGCGTAAATGATTTTGCCCTGCGCGGAGAAGTCCGGCGTGTAGAAGGTCAGCACGCAGACGATGCCAAACGGGATGGCGCCCCACAGCAGGAACGGGCGGAACTGGCCGTGCCGCGTGCGGGTGCGGTCTACCAGCAGCCCCATCAGCGGGTCGGTCACGGCGTCGAGCACGCGGGAGACCAAAAACAGCGTGCCCATAATCCCCGCCGACAGGCCGAAGACGTCGGTGTAAAAATAGGCCAGCAGGAACATCGTGGCCTGCCAGACGAAGCCGCAGGCGGTGTCACCTAACCCGTAGCCAATTTTGTCTTTCATGGTTAATTGCGTCATCAGAATTACACCCTTATGTAGTGTGCTGAATTACAACATCGTGTTAATGGAGTGTAATGATCTGTTCAATTAACCAGCAATGGTCATATCTTATTTCTGAATTACGTTATTTTGCTTTTGTGACGCCAACGATATATCTCAACTCATTGTTTATATTGATAAATAACAGGAATGACAAAGCCGTCCGCGGAATATTTCCCGCAGACGGCTTTATCTCAGAAAATAATTAAATGCCGAGTGCTTTTTTACCGGCGTTAATTACCTCAATAATTTTATCGGTGTCATAAATACAGCCTTTCCAGGTGCCGCCGCTCACCGACTGCAGTGCCGCCCACAGCCGGGTGTCGTCCGGCAAAAAGTCGTGGGCGTGCAGGTCCGGGTGCGTCTGCCGCCGTGCCAGCTCGCGCGCGCCCTCCTCCGGCGTCAGCGGGTTGTCCGCCGTGCCGATAAAGTTCACGCTGCCTGTTAACGTCAGGCGGTCCACCGCAATCTCGATGATGTCGTTATCGCGCAGCTTGCCAATCGGCCCGCCCGCCAGCGCCTCCGGCGACACGTGGCCGAAGCAGGCGCCCGTAGACACGCCTGAGAAGCGCGCATCGGTGATGAGCGACACCGTCTTGCCCCACGAGATATGCTTCAGCGCGGAGGTGAGCTGGTAGGTCTCTTCCATGCCGGTGCCGGACGGCCCGCCGCCGATAACCACCATGATATCGCCCTGCGCAATCTCTTCCCGCTTGATGGCCTTGATTGCCTGCGCCTCCGAGACAAACACCCGCGCCCGGCCGGTGTGGCGGTACACGCCATCTTCGCCCACCACCGACGGATCGATCGCCGTGGCCTTGATCACCGATCCTTCCGGCGCGATGTTGCCCGTCGGGAAGCAGACCGTCGAGGTCAGCCCTTTCACTTTTGCCTTCTCCGGCGGCAGGATCACGTCATCCGGATCCACGCCGTCCTGCTCGCGCAGGCACTGGCGGAAACGCGCCCGGCGCTCGGATGCCTGCCACCAGTCGAGATTCTCGCCCACCGTCTGGCCGGTCACGGTCATGGCATCCAGATGCAGCAGACCGAGATCGCGCAGGTGGAGCATCACCTCCGGCACGCCGCCCGCGAGGAAGGCACGCACGGTCGGGTGATAGTCGGGGCCGTTGGGCAGCACGCTCACCAGGCGCGGCACCCTGCGGTTAACGCGCGTCCAGTGTTCAACGTCCGGGATCGTGCAGCCCGCCGCGTGGGCGATGGCAGGAATATGCAGCAGTAAATTGGTGGAGCCGCCGAACGCCGCGTGGATCACCATCGCGTTTTCGATGGCTTTATCGGTGAGGATATCGCGCGTGGTGATGCCGCGGTTATCCAGCTCGCTGACCGCGCGCGCCGACTGGCGGGCGATCTCCAGCCACACCGCCTGCCCGGACGGCGCCAGCGCGGAATGCGGCAGCGCCAGGCCCAGCGCCTCCGCGACCACCTGCGAGGTGCCCGCCGTGCCGAGGAACTGACACCCGCCGCCCGGCGACGCGCAGGCACGGCAGCCCAGCTCGGCGGCCTCCTGCAGGGAGAGTTCGTGGTTGGCGAAGCGCGCGCCGATGGTCTGCACCTTGCCCGCGTCTTCCCCCACGGTCGGCGGCAGCGTCGCCCCGCCCGGCACCAGAATGGTCGGCAGATCGTGCATTGCAGCCAGCGCGATCATGGTGGCGGGCAGCCCTTTATCGCAGGTTGCCACGCCAATCACCGCCCGCCTCGTCGGCAGGGAGCGGATCAGGCGGCGAAACACGATCGCCGCGTCGTTGCGGTACGGCAGGGAATCGAACATGCCGTGCGTGCCCTGCGAGCGTCCGTCGCACGGATCGCTGACGAAGGCCGCAAACGGGATCCCGCCGTTGCGGGTGATCTCCTTCGCCGCCGCCTGCATCTGCATGCCGATCTCCCAGTGCCCGGTGTGGTAGCCCAGCGCGACCGGACGTCCGTCCCCGGCGCGGATCCCGCCCTGGGTGCCGATAATCAGCACCTCTTTGCCGGTCAGCCTGTTGGCGTCCCAGCCCATTCCGGCGTTCTGCGTCATGCCGAACAGGTTGCCGCTGGGGGATTCCATCAGCATCTGCGGGGTCAGGGGCAGCGCGCCCTGCGGCCCCGCCGCGTGGGTGATCACCGCATAAAACGCGTCGTCCTGTGGGGTGAAAATTTTCTCAATGGTCATCGTTATCGTCCGGCTCAGCAGAGCTTGAGCTGTTGCAGCAGGGTTTTCAGCTGCGCTTTGCGCGGCTCGTCCAGCGGGGAGGCGGGCGGCAGCACGTGCGTGGAGACAGGGCGACCGCAGAGCACGATCGCCTCTTTAATCACGTTCACAAACGGCGTATCCAGCTGATACATCTGCGGAATTTGCAGTAAGGTTTGATGATACTCAGCCGCTTTCGCCACGTCCCCGTCGCGCCAGGCTTTCAGAAGATTCACCGACACCTGCGGGGCAAAGTTACCGCTCGCCGAGATCGCTCCGTCGCCGCCGAGCAGCAGGGTATTAAAGAGGTGATCGTCGTAGCCGCAGAGCACCGTGAAGTGCGGATGGGCGCCTTTGACGGTATGGATCATGCTGCGCAGGTGGGCGACGGAGTCGATGGTGTCTTTGATGCCGATAATATTGCTGCGCGAGTTGGCGAGGGCTTTCACCAGCGCCGGAGTCAGATCCTGCCCGGTCAGCGCCGGGAAGTTATAGAGCATCACCGGCAGCGTGACGCTGTCGGCCACCTGCTCGAAATAGCGGATCAGGTTCGCTTCCGACACTTTCCAGTAGTAGGGGTTGATCACCACGATACCGTCCGCGCCCGCCTGCTGCGCGTGCTGGCTCAGTTCAATGGTTTCCCGGGCGTTGGTGCCGCCGGTGCCGATCAGGACCGGCACGCGACGATCGACGTGATCGATAGCAAAGCGGGCAATGGTTTTGCGCTCTTCGGCGCCGAGCTGGGAGAACTCGCCGCCGCTGCCGAGGAAGAACAGGCCGTCAACGCCTGCCTTGATGAGATCGTCGATCAGCGCGGCGGTGCCCGGCTTATCAAGCTGGCCGTCGGCGGTAAAAATGGTGGAGACAGGGGGAATGATTCCCGTGAACAACGCGGACTGCGGCATGAGATCTCCTTGCTGAATCATTTTGTTCTACATTGTAGAACAGCGTTCATTAATTTAACGATCATACTATGACGCAGGAAAAGCGCAGGTAAATGGGAAGGGAAGAGGGAGTGCGGGAAATTTAAGCTGGATCACATTATGCGTGGGTGCGGTCTGGTGCCCTCACCCCTGCCCTCTCCCACAGGGAGAGGGAGTAAACCCGTTTAGCCGATCAGCATCTTCACCACAACCTTACGCACCTGCGCCGGCGCCCCCACCGCACACAGCGGCTTATGCACTTCACCCGGCCAGAACACCACAAAATCCCCCTCGCTCAGCACCACGGTTTTCTCCTGCTCGCCTTCCGGCAGGAACGCGATGTCTTTGTCCGCCAGCCAGTCGGTGTCCGGCGTGCCGTGCGGCAGGGTGCTGAAGGTCATCCCTTCCAGGCCCTTCATTACGATCTGAATATCCAGATAGCGCGCGTGGTACTCGGCGCGGCGCTCGGCGAACGGCTGGGTCATATCTTCCGAGACCAGATAAAACAGGCTGTTGCCGTTGATGTCGTGTTTCCCGAGCGGCGTGGCGTCGGTGACGTGGGCTTTGACTTGCTCAATGGCCTGACGCAGCGCGTCAGGCAGCCAGGACTGCAGATGGTGGATGTTGCCGATAATCATGTGAAATCCCTCTATGTAAAACAACGTTTCATTTTTATCAGTTATACGAGAGTTAAGACTGCCATACCAGCCCTTTTTCGAAGAGGTTTGCGCGAGCGCATGTTTATCGGGAAAGGTGTTAACCCACTGTTAATCCTGCCCAGGCATTTATGCAGGGGTTATGCATATCCTCGATCAGCGCTTATCATCCGACTGTTCTAACCTTTTGATCATGCTCTCTTATTTACAAAACCCGTTGCCGTCTCACACTTTACTGTTTTGATAATTTGCTCTAAAAAACCATAATTATTTATTGATTTTTCTTAAGTCAAAAATAGTTAATTACGTTAATTGCATAGCCATTCTTATGTATAATATTTATCATTTAAAATCAACCACATAACAACACATTTCAAAAGGTTAAAATCTACAAAATAATAACAACCTCAAATAATGCCACCGGATCGTGCTTAGCTATTCACCCCTCAATAATATGAAATTAATCATTATCTGATGCGAATCATGCAAATGAAAACAAACCCCTTAATATCCAGTTTCGCGTGAGCAATATCACAATACGGATTATTTAACTGCCTAGTATGAATTACGAAATCAATTGAGCTTAGCCGCCATGAAATTAAACACATCACATGGCGCATGCCCTTTTTATTCTGAAAAAAAGTTAAAGGAATAATTATGGAAAAGCATTACGTCGGTTCTGAAATTGGTCAATTGCGTAGCGTTATGCTGCACCGCCCAAATTTAAGTCTGAAACGTTTAACGCCATCAAACTGTCAGGAGCTGCTTTTCGATGACGTGCTCTCGGTTGAGCGGGCGGGTGAGGAGCATGACATCTTCGCAAACACGCTGCGCGAGCAGGGTGTGGAAGTCCTGCTGTTGACCGACCTTCTGACACAAACCCTTGATATTGCAGAAGCGAAAGCCTGGCTTCTGGATACCCAAATCTCTGACTACCGCCTCGGCCCAACCTTTGCCGGAGACGTGCGCGGCTGGCTGGCGGATATGCCGCACCGCGAACTGGCGCGCAGACTGAGCGGCGGATTAACCTACGGCGAAATTCCGGCGGCCATTAAAAATATGGTGGTGGATACCCACACGGCGAATGATTTTATTATGAAACCGCTGCCGAACCATTTATTTACCCGCGATACTTCGTGCTGGATTTATAACGGCGTCTCTATTAACCCAATGGCGAAACCGGCCCGTCAGCGTGAAACGAATAACCTGCGGGCAATATATCGCTGGCACCCGGCGTTTGCCGACGGCGATTTTATTAAGTATTTCGGCGACGAAAATATTAATTACGACCACGCCACCTTAGAAGGCGGTGATGTATTAGTCATTGGCCGCGGCGCGGTACTGATCGGCATGTCCGAGCGCACAACGCCGCAGGGCGTGGAGTTTCTCGCCAACAGCCTGTTTAAGCACCGTCAGGCCGAGCGCGTGATCGCCGTTGAGCTGCCAAAACACCGCTCCTGCATGCACCTCGACACCGTCATGACCCACATCGACGTGGACACCTTCTCCGTCTACCCGGAAGTGGTGCGCAAGGACGCCCAGTGCTGGACGCTGACCCCGGACGGACGCGGCGGCCTGCTGCGCACCCAGGAGACCGACCTGCTGCACGCTATCGAGAAAGCGCTCGGCATTAGCCAGGTGCGCCTGATCACCACCGGCGGCGACGCCTTTGAAGCCGAACGCGAGCAGTGGAACGACGCCAACAACGTGCTGACCATCCGCCCCGGCGTGGTGATTGGCTACGAGCGCAACGTCTGGACCAACGAGAAGTACGACAAGGCGGGCATCACCGTGCTGCCCATTCCTGGCGACGAACTCGGACGCGGGCGCGGCGGCGCGCGCTGCATGAGCTGCCCGCTGGAACGCGACGGAATTTAAAGGAGCCATCATGGAACGAAAACCCACTCTGGTTGTGGCCCTCGGCGGCAACGCGCTGCTCAAGCGCGGCGAGCCGCTGGAAGCCGAAATCCAGCGCCAGAACATCGAGCAGGCCGCGCGCACCATCGCCGGATTAACAGAACGGTGGCGCGTGGTGCTGGTACACGGCAACGGCCCGCAGGTCGGTCTGCTGGCGCTGCAGAACAGCGCCTACGACAAAGTCACGCCCTACCCGCTGGACGTGCTCGGCGCAGAAAGCCAGGGAATGATCGGCTACATGCTCCAGCAGGCGCTGAAAAACAATCTTCCGCAGCGCGAGGTGAGCGTCCTGCTCACGCAGGTAGAAGTGGACGTCGCCGACCCGGCCTTCAGCAACCCCACCAAATACATCGGCCCGGTCTACAGCGAAGCCCAGGCAAAAG
Source organism: Enterobacter sp. UCD-UG_FMILLET (assembly GCF_000762975.1). Classification (NCBI taxonomy): domain Bacteria; kingdom Pseudomonadati; phylum Pseudomonadota; class Gammaproteobacteria; order Enterobacterales; family Enterobacteriaceae; genus Enterobacter; species Enterobacter sp. UCD-UG_FMILLET. Next base: position 150,143 of record NZ_JRJC01000028.1, on the reverse strand, counting down.
CGCTGGCCGCGGAAAAAGGCTGGGTGTTTAAGGCCGACGGCAGCTACTTCCGCCGCGTGGTGCCGTCACCGCAGCCGAAGCGCATCGTCGAGAGCGACGCCATCACGGCGCTGATCCAGCGCGACCACCTGGTGATCTGCAACGGCGGCGGCGGCGTGCCGGTGGTGGAGAACGCCAACGGCTATCGCGGCATTGAGGCGGTGATCGACAAAGACCTCTCCGCCGCCCTGCTGGCGCGCCAGATAGAGGCCGATGCCCTGCTGATCCTGACCGATGCCGACGCGGTGTACCTCGACTGGGGTAAGCCGACCCAGCGTCCGCTGGCGCAGGTGACGCCGGAGCTGCTCACAGGCATGCAGTTCGACGCCGGCTCGATGGGGCCGAAAGTGGCCGCCTGCCGCGAGTTTGTTGAAGCCTGCAACGGCATGGCCGGGATCGGCGCGCTGGCCGACGGCGCGGAGATCCTCGCGGGCGAGAAAGGCACGTTGATTCGTAACTAATTCAAATTTAAAAAGGATTTACCCATGACCATCAACCTGAAAAACCGCAACTTCCTGAAACTGCTGGACTACACCCCGGCGGAGATCCAGTACCTGATCGACCTCGCCATCGAGCTGAAGGCCGCCAAAAAAGCCGGGCGCGAAAAGCAAACCCTGGTCGGGAAAAACATCGCCCTGATCTTTGAAAAAACCTCCACCCGCACCCGCTGCGCCTTCGAAGTGGGCGCGTTCGATCAGGGCGCGCAGGTCACCTACCTCGGCCCAAGCGGCTCGCAGATCGGTCACAAAGAGTCGATGAAAGACACCGCCCGCGTGATGGATATCCGCCTCGTCGCGCCGAAATCCTTCTGGCCGGAAGCCGGGCTGGTTGAGCAGTGCCGCGCCATCGCCAAAGAGACGGGCGCGCGTATCACGCTCACCGACGACGTGGAAGAAGGCGTGCGGGGGACCGATTTCCTCTACACCGACGTGTGGGTCTCCATGGGCGAGCCGAAGGAAGCCTGGGCCGAGCGCGTCAGCCTGATGAAGCCGTATCAGATTAATGCAGACGTCATGAAGGCCACCGGCAACCCGAACGTCAAGTTCATGCACTGCCTGCCGGCGTTCCACAACGAGCACACCAAAGTGGGCCGCGAGATAGAGATGGCGTACGGCCTGAAGGGGCTGGAGGTGACGGAAGAGGTCTTCGAATCACCGAACTCCATCGTTTTCGACGAAGCAGAGAACCGCATGCACACCATTAAAGCGGTCATGGTGGCGACACTCGGCGACTAATCACCGCCCGGCGCGCCGCGGGGTGCGCCGGGTTTAAGGAGAACATCATGGGCAAGTTTAAGTTTCCCTCCGCTTACACCATTCTCTTTTTCCTGATTGCCGTTGTGGCGGCGCTGAGCTGGGTCGTCCCCGCCGGTCAGTACCAGATGGCGATGAACGAAACCCTCGGTAAAGAAGTCCCGATTGCCGGAACGTACGCGCACGTGGCGGCACATCCGCAGGGGCTGGTTTCCGTCCTTATGGCGCCCATCGCCGGGCTGTACGATCCGGTCTCCGGCCAGGCCGGGGCGATCGACGTCGCGCTGTTTATCCTGATCATCGGCGGTTTTCTCGGGATCGTCACCAAAACCGGGGCGATTGACGCCGGGATCGAGCGCGTCACCACCCGGCTGCGCGGGCGCGAGGAGTGGATGATCCCGATCCTGATGGCGCTATTCGCCGCGGGCGGCACGATTTACGGCATGGCCGAAGAGTCACTGCCGTTCTACACCCTGCTGGTGCCGGTGATGCTGGCCGCCCGGTTCGATCCGGTTGTCGCCGCCTCTACCGTGCTGCTCGGGGCGGGGATAGGCACGCTCGGCTCTACCATTAACCCGTTTGCCACGGTGATCGCCGCCAACGCTGCCGGGATCCCCTTCACTAACGGCATCGCCCTGCGCGTGGCGCTGCTGATCATCGGCTGGGTAATCTGCGTGGCGTGGGTGATGCGTTACGCCCGTAAGGTGCGCCAGGATCCGTCGCTGTCGATCGTCGCAGACAAACAGGAAGAGAACCGCGCCCATTTCCTCGGCGACAAGGGCGAACAGTCGCTGGAATTCACCCCGGTGCGCAAAATCATCCTGGTGATTTTTGCCCTCGCCTTCGCGGTGATGATCTACGGCGTGGCGGTGCTGGGCTGGTGGATGGCGGAGATCTCCGCGGTGTTTCTCGCCAGCGCGATTATCGTCGGCCTGATTGCCCGCATGAGCGAAGAGGAGCTGACGTCGACGTTTATCAACGGCGCGCGAGATTTGCTGGGCGTCGCGCTGATTATCGGCATCGCGCGCGGTATCGTAGTCATCATGGATAAGGGCATGATTACCCACACCATTTTGCACAGCGCGGAAGGGCTGGTCAGCGGGTTGTCCACGGTAGCGTTTATCAACGTGATGTACTGGCTGGAGGTCGTGCTGTCGTTTCTTGTGCCTTCTTCATCCGGCCTGGCCGTTCTGACGATGCCGATCATGGCGCCGCTTGCCGATTTCGCTAACGTCAACCGCGACCTGGTGGTGACGGCTTACCAGTCGGCCTCCGGCATCGTTAACCTCGTCACGCCCACTTCTGCCGTCGTGATGGGCGGGCTGGCTATCGCCCGCGTGCCCTACGTGCGTTATCTGAAATGGGTGGCGCCGCTGCTGGGCATTTTAACGGTGGTGATTATGGTGGCGTTAAGTCTGGGTGCCTTGTTGTGATTTGCCGGATGGCGCTGCGCTTATCCGGCCTACGGATCGGTGCGGTGCCACCGGTTATTTCAGGAACTGATATGGGAACTATGATGGATTACGAAGAGTACTCTCCCAAAGAGCAACTACAGCTGACGGTCTGCCAGCGCCTGATCGCAGAAAAGAGCTATCTCTCTCAGGAGGAGATCCGCCGGGATTTGCAGGAGCGTGGTTTTGAGACCATCAGCCAGTCCACCGTTTCACGTCTGCTTAAATTGCTCGGCGTCATAAAAATTCGAAATGCCAAAGGGCTAAAGATTTATTCGCTGAATCCCCAGCTGCGCCCTGCCCCCGACGCCGCGCGTACCGTGTCCGAAATGGTGGTCAGCGTCGAGCATAATAGCGAGTTTATCCTTGTGCACACCGTCGCCGGATATGGCCGCGCGGTGGCGCGTATTCTGGATTACCACCAGCTACCGGAAATTTTAGGCGTGGTGGCCGGCAGCAGTATCGTCTGGGTCGCCCCTCGGGTGGTGAAGCGCACCGCGCTGGTGCATAAGCAAATTAATTATTTACTCAGAACGCATTAATATTCATAAAGAACCGTTTGCATTGAGTAAAGCGTGCATTAAATCGCTTGATCCGAAAAGCGAGCTGCGTATAATGCCCGACAATTTGCCGGGAGGAAGCATGGTCAAGCGTGTACGACATAACGTCTTACCGCGTCTGAAATCAGACGCTGGCCTGCCGTTTTTCTTCCCGTTGCTAAACCTATTCCCAGAGCCCCTCATTTGAGGGGCTTTTTTTTGCCCGGCGTCAGGAGATAAACATGAATCCGCTTTATCAAAAACACATCATTTCCATAAACGACCTCAGCCGCGAAGAGCTGGAACTGGTTCTGGAAACCGCGGCAAAACTGAAGGCCAATCCGCAACCGGAGCTGCTGAAGCACAAGGTGATTGCGAGCTGCTTCTTTGAAGCCTCGACCCGCACCCGTCTCTCCTTTGAGACCTCCATGCACCGCCTGGGCGCGAGCGTGGTGGGCTTCTCGGACAGCAGCAACACGTCGCTGGGTAAAAAAGGCGAAACCCTGGCGGATACCATTTCAGTGATTAGCACCTACGTTGACGCGATTGTGATGCGTCATCCGCAGGAGGGCGCGGCGCGCCTGGCGACCGAGTTTTCCGGCGGCATTCCGGTGCTGAACGCCGGTGACGGTGCCAACCAGCACCCGACGCAGACCCTGCTGGATCTGTTCACCATTCAGGAAACGCAGGGCAAGCTTGAGAACCTGAATATCGCCATGGTGGGCGACCTGAAATATGGCCGCACCGTCCACTCCCTGACCCAGGCGCTGGCGAAATTTAACGGCAACCGCTTCTTCTTCATCGCGCCTGACGCGCTGGCGATGCCGCAGTACATTCTCGACATGCTGGATGAGAAAGGCATTCAGTGGAGCCTGCACGCCAGCATCGAAGAGGTGATGAGCCACGTGGATATTCTGTACATGACCCGCGTGCAGAAAGAGCGTCTGGATCCGTCCGAGTACGCCAACGTGAAGGCACAGTTCGTGCTGCGCGCCAGCGACCTCGAGGGCGCGCGCGACAACATGAAGGTGCTGCACCCGCTGCCGCGCATCGATGAGATCACCACAGACGTGGATAAGACGCAGCACGCCTGGTACTTCCAGCAGGCCGGAAACGGCATCTTCGCCCGCCAGGCGTTACTGGCACTGGTTCTGAATCGCGAATTGGCACTGTAAGGGGAAACGACCATGACACACGATAACAAACTCCAGGTTGAAGCCATCAAGCGCGGCACCGTGATTGACCACATCCCTGCGCAGGTGGGCTTTAAGCTGCTGACGCTGTTCAAACTGACCGAAACTGACCAGCGCATCACCATCGGCCTGAACCTGCCGTCGGGCGAGATGGGCCGCAAGGACCTGATTAAAATCGAGAACACCTTCCTGACCGACGAGCAGGTCAACCAGCTGTCGCTTTACGCGCCGGACGCCACCGTCAACCGCATCGACGAGTATGAAGTGGTCGGCAAATCCCGTCCGAGCTTGCCGGATCGCATCGAAAGCGTGCTGGTCTGCCCGAACAGCAACTGCATCAGTCACGCTGAGCCGGTTTCTTCCAGCTTTGCAGTGAAAAAACGCGCCGATGATATCGCGCTCAAATGCAAATACTGTGAAAAAGAGTTTTCTCATTATGTGGTGCTGGCCAACTAATTGAGGTTGGTAATGAAATCCCGGCTGTTATAATGGCCGGGAACATTCTTAACGCTGTAATTCTGGAGAAAACATGAGCAAAGTACTCGCGACGGAAAATGCACCAGCGGCTATCGGCCCTTACGTTCAGGGCGTTGATCTGGGTAGCATGATCATCACTTCCGGGCAGATCCCGGTGAACCCAAAAACCGGCGCGGTGCCGGAAGATGTCGCGGCACAGGCGCGTCAGTCGCTGGAAAACGTGCAGGCTATCGTTGAATCTGCCGGTCTGAAAGTGGGCGATATCGTGAAAACCACCGTTTTCGTGAAAGATCTGAACGATTTCGCGACCGTTAACGCCACTTACGAAGCGTTCTTCACCGAGCACAACGCCACCTTCCCGGCGCGCTCCTGCGTGGAAGTAGCCCGTCTGCCAAAAGACGTGAAAATTGAAATCGAAGCGATCGCCGTACGTCGCTAATTCGCTCCCCGATAAAAAAAGGCAGCCCAGGCTGCCTTTTTTGTTGCTTGCTACTGATTCCGCGTCGCCCTGAGCAGCGTCTCCAGCGGATAGACCGCCGCAATCACCACCTCGTCCTGAACCTTCGCCGCGTTATCCAGCTCGCTCTGAATCGAGGCTATCTCTTTGTCATCCAGCGTGCCCTGGCGCGCCACCAGATCCGTCAGCCGCAGGCCAATCGAGGCCAGCTTATCCACCTCCTGAATCACCGGCTTCATCGCCTTCAGCTGATAGCTGTTTTCGCTTAGCGCCAGCGCGTCGCTGGTGTTGCTCTGCCAGCGGTTAAAGACGTGGCGCAGCGCGTCGGCGCTTTCCGCGTCTTCCGCATCGCTCACCAGGCGGTCCGCCCATTTGTGCATCTGGCGCACGGTGGCGCTTTCAGCGTTCAGCGCATCGGCAAAGCGGTTGAGCGGTTCGAACTGATGGTAGTTTCCGGCCTGGAACTTCAGGTGCTGGCGGGTGTAATACTGCGCGGGCTCTACCGCCTGCGCGAGGATCTGCAGCGGTAGCGTGTCGGCATTACCGGCAAGGCGCGTGAACTGCACCTGCTGCTGGGTATGCTGCTGCAGCCCGACCGACACCGTCGACCAGCTGTCCATCGCCTGCAGGCGGGTGTACATGTTGTCGACGTCGTTGACGTCCTGCGCGGACCACAGCCGCTCCGCCACCGCAAAGGTGCGCGGCCACAGGCGGATATCCAGCACCGGCGCCACCACGTTTTCCGCCCATAGCGCGGCTTCACCGCCGAGCAGGTTGGCCTGATTCGCCACGTCCGGCACGACCGGCGGAATGCCTTTCGGCACCGCGTCCAGACGCGTGCCGCTGATTGGGTAGCGCGTATTCCCCACCAGGAAATAGCCGGTGAGCTTGTCGTTATCGACGGAGACCACCGGGCGCGTCTCGCCCATCCACGTATCGACGGTGAAGGTCACCTGGTTGTCGTCACGCCATTCAATATCCTGCACCGCGCGGCGCGATTTCCCGGCAAAATCAATAAACCCGCGCCATCCTGCGTCCCCTTTCACCAGCGTGAAGCTCCCCTCCACCGGCTTGCCCTTCAGGCGCGGCATGGAAAAGGCCCAGCTCTGGACGCTGTCGGTGTCTGCAATCACATCCACGCCGTTCAGACCCTGCGGGGCAATTTCGTTGCGGTAGTGATAGGCGGTGGACTGGGGCTGGTCGAGATAGAAACCGGTGGAGAGAATGCCCTTGTAGCCGTTCTGCGCCACCTGCCCCAGCGCGTCCTGGCCCTGCCAGGACTGGATCAGAATGCTTTTCGGCAGGTCGGGATGGTAGATCTCGTCCCAGCCGACCATCTGCCGGTGATGCTTCTCAAGGATCGTCTCCAGTTTACGGTTGAAGTACGCCTGCAGCGCGTGGCTGTCCGCCAGCCTGTTGTCGCGCATAAACTGTTGAATGGCCGGGTTCGCTTTCCACTGGCTGTCATCCACCTCGTCACCGCCGATATGCAGATACGGATCGGGGAAGATCGCCGCCAGTTCGCTAACCATCGCGTCAGCAAAGGCGTAGGTTGCCTCTTTTGTGGGATCCAGCACCGGCTTCAGCACGCCCCAGTGGCGCTCCATTGCGTATGGCCCCGGGGCGCTCATCAGCTCCGGATAGGCTACGGCAATCGCCGAGGCGTGGCCCGGCATGTCGATCTCCGGCACCACGCGGATACCGCGCTCGGCGGCGTAGCGCACCACCTCACGCATCTGTTCAGGCGTGTAGAACAGCCCGTCGCTGGCAAGCTGCGTCAGCTTAGGATAGCGCTTCGAGCTGAAACGCCAGCCCTGGTCGTCGGTCAGGTGCCAGTGCAGGACGTTGAGCTTCGCCGCGGCCATGCCGTCGATCTGACGTTTGATATCCGACAGCGGGATAAAGTGACGCGCCGAGTCGAGCAGCAGCCCACGCCACGGGAAGCGCGGCGAATCTTCAATGGTGACCCACGGCAGCGAGGTGTTTTCCGCGCCGTTCTGCATCAGCTGGAGCAGCGTTTCCATGGCGCGCAGCGCGCCGAAGCGAGTGTTGGCGGAGATATCGACGCCGTTGGCGTCTACCGTGAGCCTATAGCTTTCATCGCTGTCCGGCAGCGGCTGCGGTTTTACCTTTTTAGCGATGGCAATGCGGATAGTCGGTTTGTCTGGCTTTTCAGCCTGCGGCTGCAGCGTCCAGCCGGTTTGCAGGGCAATGCGCTGGCGCAGGCGGTTGACGGCGTCACCGAGATCGTCCCCGCTGACGCTAATGGATACGTTGTTGCTGAGCACCAGCGCGCCCTGGGTCGTCGGGCGTTCGACCTTCGCAGGCCAGGGCATCAGGGGGAGATCGCCTGCCGGGGCGGCAAACGCAGAGGCGCCGAGCATCAGCCCGGCGGTTAAGAGACTGTACCGTAACATGAATGTTCCTTATCTGACGGGCCAAATAAAGGCAAAACATTCTGTTAACATGCGCTCAATTTGTCGTCAAGCGAATGCGCCGACGGAGATCACAGGTTGTTGAATTTGGGAGGAAAGCTAGCTGCCCGGCGGTGCTGCCGTTACTGCCACCGTTACTGCCACCCATACCGACGCGCATAGAATCCTTTCACCATCTGCGTCAGCACCATATAGCCCGCAAGGATTGCCACCAGCCACGGGAAGTAGCTCAGCGGCAGCGCCTGCAGCTGCAGGTAGCTCGCCAGCGGCGAGAACGGCAGCGCGATGCCGAGCGCCATCACAATCCCCGTCATCACAATCAGCGGCCACGCGGCGCGGCTCTGGATGAACGGAATGCGGCGGGTGCGGATCATATGCACAATCAGCGTCTGCGACAGCAGACCTACCACGAACCAGCCGGACTGGAACAGCGTCTGGTGTTCCGGGGTGTTGGCGTGGAACACAAACCACATCAGGCAGAAGGTCAGGATATCGAAGATGGAGCTGATCGGCCCAAAGAACAGCATAAAGCGCCCTAAATCCGCCGGGTTCCAGTGCTGCGGCTTCTGGATCTGCTCGTCGTCTACGTTATCAAACGGGATCGCCACCTGAGACACGTCGTACATCAGGTTCTGGATCAGCAGGTGCAGCGGCAGCATCGGCAGGAACGGCAGAAACGCGCTCGCCACCAGCACGCTGAAGACGTTACCGAAGTTGGAGCTGGCGGTCATTTTGATGTACTTGAGCATGTTGGCGAAGGTGCGGCGCCCTTCGATCACGCCCTCCTCCAGCACCATCAGGCTCTTTTCCAGCAGAATGATATCCGCCGCCTCGCGGGCGATATCCACCGCGCCATCGACGGAGATACCGATGTCCGCCGCACGCAGCGCGGGCGCATCGTTGATGCCGTCGCCCATAAAGCCCACCACGTGCCCTTCGCGCTTAAGCAGGGTGACGATGCGCTCTTTGTGCATCGGCGTCAGGCGGGCAAACAGCGTGGTACGCTGGGCAAGCTTCGCCAGCTCGTCATCAGAGAGATGTTCAATATCGCTCCCCACTACCACGTCGCCCGCGTCCAGCCCCACTTCATGGCACACTTTCGCCGCCACCAGCTCGCTGTCGCCGGTAAGGATTTTCACGGTAATACCGCTCGCCTTCAGCGCCTTCAGCGCCGGTGCGGTGGTCTCTTTCGGCGGATCGAGGAAGGCGATGTAACCCTCGAGGATCAGATCGGATTCGTCGATACGCTGATAGTCACCCTCGCGCGCGGGCAGGAACTTGCTCGCGACCGCCACGACGCGCAGCCCCTGACGGTTCAGGTTATCGGTGACGCGCTTGATGCGGCGCAGCATGGTGTCGTCCAGCGGCACGATGTCGCCGTTATAGCGAACCTGAGTCGACACGTTGAGGATCTCCTGCAGCGCCCCTTTGCAGATCAGCTGGTGCACGTCCGTCTGCTCGCTCACCACCACAGACATACGGCGGCGCTCAAAGTCGAACGGGATCTCATCCACCTTCTGCCAGCGGCCGGAGAGCGTGCGGGCGGATTCCTCGTCCACCCCTTCCAGCACCGCGACGTCGAGCAGGTTTTTCAGCCCGGTCTGATAGTGGCTGTTCAGCCACGCGCTGTGCAGGACGCGCTCGCTGGTTTTGCCGGAGATATCGGTGTGGTTCTCCAGCACGATTTTGTCCTGCGTCAGGGTGCCGGTTTTATCGGTGCAGAGGATGTCCATCGCGCCAAAGTTCTGAATGGCGTCGAGGTGTTTGACGATCACTTTCTGTTTAGAGAGCTTCACCGCCCCGCGCGCCAGCGTGGAGGTGACGATCATCGGCAGCATTTCCGGCGTCAGGCCAACGGCCACGGAGAGCGCGAACAGGGCCGCTTCCCACCAGTCGCCTTTGGTGTAGCCGTTGATCAGCAGCACGATCGGCGTCATCACCATCATAAAGCGGATCAGCAGCATGCTGACGCGGCCAATGCCTTTCTGGAAGGCGTTTGGCTCGCTCTCCTGCTCGCTGACGCGCCCGGCAAGCTGACCGAACCAGGTATTGCCCCCGGTGGCGGTAACAATCGCCTGCGCGGTGCCGCTGACCACCGTGGTGCCCATAAAGCACAGGGTGTCGCACTCGAGCGGGTTCATCTGCTGCGGGTCGCGGCTGCGCGCCACCTTTTCAACGGGCAGGGATTCCCCGGTCAGCGAGGCCTGCGCCACGAAAAGATCGCGCGCCTGGATGATGCGTAAATCCGCCGGGATCATGTCCCCCGCCGCCAGCTTGACCAGATCGCCCGGCACCAGCTGGTCGATAGGCAGCTCCACCCAGGCGTTTTCGCCGAGATCGTTAATCACGCGCGAGACGGTTGCGGTGTTGCTAACCATCGCCTTCAGGGCATCCGCCGCTTTGGTGGAGCGGGCTTCCTGAATGAAGTTCAGCAGCGTGGAAATGCCCACCATCAGGGCAATGACGCCTGCGGCAAATAGATCTTCCGTCGCGTAAGAGATGAGGCCGAGCACGGTCAGCAGCAGGTTGAACGGGTTGCGGTAGCAGAGCCACAGGTGCACCCACCACGGAGACGGCTTTTGCGCCGGGATCTGGTTATCGCCGTGCACGGCGCGGATTTTTTCCACTTCGGCCGCGTTTAGCCCTTCCGGGTGTCCGCCGAACGCGCGCCAGACTTCGTTTTCATCCATTGCCGCCACGTTCAGGCAGCGTTCGGCCAGGGACGCGGGGATCGCCGCCCCCGCCATGTTTTTGGCATTGGGCAGCGGGTCGCGCTGAACAAGACGGTGTGGCAGGTGGCGGCTCAGCAGCGCCTGCAGCTGCCGGGTGATATTTTTAAACATAATCATTCCTCCGCATCCGCCAGGGCGGACGCAGCAATTCCTTCAGGCGTGGCAAAGCCGTACCTGAGAGGCACTCAATTTTTCAAGCAGGAACGTTTAAGACGTCGCTGCCTCACGCCGGTGAGACAGCAAAAGCTGGCTTACCGGAAAGAACGCATTCTCCCGTTCAGGAGAGGTGTGGGATCGGGATCCATGAAGCCTCCGGTAAGTAAAAAAACAGGGTGTCGCCGCGCAGTATAAGGATTTAAGCGTACCCTATATGGCTATTCGGGCGGTATTATACCCCCCTGCAAATAAACCGAACGTAAACCAGACTTTGCCCATAGCGAAATCGCGCTATAGCATTAGGCTCAATTCACTACATCGTCGTTGTTACAGGGAATACAGCATGCAGAACCGCCTTACGATTAAAGACATCGCGCGTTTAAGCGGCGTGGGGAAATCGACCGTCTCACGCGTGCTGAACAACGAAAGCGGCGTCAGCGAACGCACCCGCGAGCGCGTTGAGGCGGTCATGAATCAGCACGGTTTTTCCCCTTCCCGCTCCGCGCGCGCCATGCGCGGACAGAGTGACAAAGTCGTCGCCATCATTGTCTCGCGTCTGGACTCTCTGTCTGAAAACCTCGCCGTGCAGACCATGCTGCCCGCCTTCTACGAGCAGGGGTATGATCCGATCATGATGGAGAGCCAGTTCTCTGTGCAGCTGGTTGAAGAGCATCTGGGGATGCTCCAGCGGCGCAACATTGATGGCGTGGTGCTGTTCGGTTTTACCGGCATTAAGGACGAGATGCTGAAACCCTGGCAGCCTTCGCTGGTGCTGCTGGCGCGCGATGCACACGGGTTTGCCTCCGTCTGCTATGACGACGAGGGCGCGATCATTACCCTGATGCAGCGCCTGTTTGACGAGGGCCATCGCCACATCAGCTTCCTCGGCGTCCCGCATGCGGACGTCACCACCGGCAAGCGTCGTCATGAGGCCTATCTGGCCTTTTGCAAACAGCACAATCTCTCCGCCGTGGCCTCCCTGCCGGGGCTGGGCATGAAGCAGGGCTACGAGCAGGTCGCCAGCGTACTGACGCCGCAAACCACGGCGCTGGTGTGCGCCACGGATACCCTGGCGCTGGGTGCCAGCAAATATCTTCAGGAGCAGCGCATCGATAACCTGCAGGTGGCGAGCGTCGGCAGCACGCCGCTGATGAAGTTTCTGCACCCGGAGATCATCACCGTCGATCCTGGCTACGCCGAGTCCGGCAGACAGGCCGCCGCTCAGCTGATCGAGCAGATAAACGGGCGTTCAGGGCCCCGTCAGATCGTCATTCCCGCCCACCTTTCGTAACCCCTCTAAAACTGATTATTGTGATCTTCGCCTGATTTCGGGAACGTTCCCATTTTCGCCGTCACGCTGAAGGAGTAGGCTTGCGCTCAGGTCATTACACCCCCTCACCATCTGTCATGAGGTTTCATGATGAGTAAAGTCAAACAAGCAGATATCGATCGGCTGATCGTCCTGGTCGGCGGACGCGAAAACATCGCTACCGTCAGCCATTGCATTACCCGCCTGCGCTTCGTGCTGAACGATCCGGCCAAAGCCAACCCGAAGGCCATTGAAGAACTTTCCATGGTCAAAGGCTGCTTCACCAACGCCGGGCAGTTCCAGGTCGTTATTGGTACCGAAGTGGGCGATTACTATCAGGCTCTGCTGGCGACAACCGGGCACTCCTCCGCCGATAAAGAGCAGGCGAAGAAGGCCGCGCGCCAGAATATGAAGTGGCACGAGCAGCTGATTTCCCACTTCGCGGAAATTTTCTTCCCGCTGCTGCCCGCGCTGATCAGCGGGGGCTTAATCTTGGGCTTCCGTAACGTCATCGGCGATGTACCGATGAGCGACGGCAAAACCCTGGCGCAGATGTATCCGGCGCTGAAAACCGTTTACGATTTCCTGTGGCTGATTGGCGAGGCGATCTTCTTCTATCTGCCGGTCGGGATTTGCTGGTCCGCGGTGCGCAAGATGGGCGGCACGCCGATCCTCGGTATCGTGCTGGGCGTCACGCTGGTCTCTCCGCAGTTAATGAACGCTTACTTACTTGGTCAGCAGGTGCCTGAGGTGTGGAACTTCGGCCTGTTTACCATCGCCAAAGTGGGCTATCAGGCGCAGGTCATTCCGGCCCTGCTGGCGGGGCTGGCGCTGGGCGTTATTGAAACGCGACTGAAGCGCATCGTGCCGGATTACCTCTATCTGGTGGTGGTGCCGGTCTGCTCGCTGATTCTGGCTGTCTTCCTGGCGCATGCCTTTATCGGTCCGTTTGGCCGCATGATTGGCGACGGCGTAGCCTTCGCGGTGCGTCACCTGATGACCGGCAGCTTCGCCCCAATCGGTGCCGCGCTGTTTGGCTTCCTGTACGCCCCGCTGGTGATCACCGGCGTGCATCAGACCACGCTGGCCATTGATATGCAGATGATCCAGAGCCTTGGCGGCACGCCGGTCTGGCCGATTATCGCTCTGTCTAACATTGCGCAGGCGTCGGCGGTGACCGGCATCATCATCGTTAGCCGCAAGCACAACGAGCGTGAGATCTCCGTTCCGGCGGCCATCTCTGCCTACCTCGGCGTCACCGAACCGGCGATGTACGGTATCAACCTGAAATACCGTTTCCCGATGCTCTGCGCGATGATCGGTTCCGGTCTGGCGGGCCTGGTGTGTGGTCTGAACGGCGTGATGGCGAACGGGATTGGCGTCGGCGGCCTGCCGGGCATTCTCTCCATCCAGCCGGCTTACTGGCAGGTGTTTGCCCTGGCGATGGCCATCGCAATCATCGTCCCAATGGCGCTCACCACCGTGGTTTACCAGCGTAAGTTCCGTCAGGGCTCGCTGCAGATTGTTTAACTTCTTCTTTCGGGGCGCAGTTGCGCCCCTTCGCATTTGCAGGAACGCATTATGAATACCCTTCCTCACTGGTGGCAAAACGGCGTCATCTATCAGATTTACCCAAAGAGTTTCCAGGATACCTCCGGCAGCGGCACCGGCGATCTGCGCGGCGTGACGCAGCGTCTGGACTACCTGAAAACCCTCGGCATCGACGCCATCTGGCTGACGCCGTTTTATATCTCCCCGCAGGTGGATAACGGTTACGACGTGGCGAATTACACCGCCATCGACCCGGCGTACGGCACGCTGGATGATTTCGACGAGCTGGTTGCCAGGGCCCACGAGCGCGGCATCCGCATCGTGCTGGACATGGTGTTTAACCACACCTCCACGCAGCACGCCTGGTTCCGCGAGTCGCTGAACAAAGAGAGCCCGTACCGCCAGTTCTACATCTGGCGCGACGGTACGCCGGAGCAGCTTCCCAACAACTGGCGCTCCAAGTTCGGCGGTAACGCCTGGCGCTGGCACGCCGAGAGCGAGCAGTATTACCTGCATCTGTTCGCCCCGGAGCAGGCGGATCTCAACTGGGAAAACCCGGCCGTGCGCGCCGAGCTGAAAAAGGTGTGCGAGTTCTGGGCCGATCGCGGCGTGGACGGCTTGCGTCTCGACGTGATTAACCTGATTTCAAAAGATCAGGATTTCCCGGACGACAACACCGGAGACGGCCGCCGCTTCTACACCGACGGGCCTCGCGTTCACGAATATCTGCAGGAGATGAGCCGCGACGTCTTCACCCCGCGCAACCTGATGACGGTGGGCGAGATGTCCTCAACCTCGCTGGAGAACTGCCAGCAGTACGCCTCGCTCGACGGACGCGAGCTGTCGATGACCTTTAACTTCCATCACCTGAAGGTGGACTATCCCGGCGGCGAAAAGTGGACGAAGGCGAAGCCGAACTTCGTGGCGCTGAAAACCCTATTCCGCCACTGGCAGCAGGGGATGCACAACAAAGCCTGGAACGCGCTGTTCTGGTGTAACCACGATCAGCCGCGCATCGTGTCGCGCTTTGGTGACGAAGGAGAATACCGCGTACAGGCCGCGAAGATGCTCGGCATGGTGCTGCACGGCATGCAGGGCACGCCGTATATCTATCAGGGCGAAGAGCTGGGGATGACCAACCCGCACTTCAGCCGCATCACCGATTACCGCGACGTGGAGAGCCTGAACATGTTCGCCGAACTGCGCGCCAATGGCCGCGAGCCGGAGGAATTGCTGGCGATTCTGGCGAGTAAGTCCCGCGATAACGGGCGAACCCCAATGCAGTGGGACGCGTCGCACAATGCGGGCTTTACCGAGGGCGAGCCGTGGATTGGCGTCTGCGATAACTACGAGACGGTGAACGCCCGCGCGGCGCTGGACGACCCGGATTCGGTGTTCTATACCTACCAGTCGCTGATTAGCCTGCGCAAAACTCTGCCGGTGCTGACGTGGGGGGATTATGAGGATCTCCTGCCGGAACATCCTTCTCTTTGGTGCTACCGTCGTCAGTGGCAGGGGCAGACGCTGATGGTGGCGGCGAACCTGAGTAATACGCCTCAGGAATGGCAGGCAGACGCCCTCAGCGCTAAGTCGCAGGTGCTGATGAGTAACTATCCGGCACCGCAAATTACGTTGCTCCGTCCGTTTGAAGCCGTCTGGTGGTTGCAGCAGTAACTCTCTCTCTACCGGGTGCAGCCCAGCACCCGGCTTACTTTACTGTTTTTGTTGAATAATTAATCAGATTTTTCTCTCGCGCCTTTACAATCGCTGAAGCGCCCGCCGTTTGTACTCTCGTCTTTTTACTTTGTTCTGCATCAAATAAATCGCAAACATGTTTGATGCAAATCACTATATGTAGCACTTAAAATGCACGCCGACCCAACATCTTGTATTTATCGTCTACTATTCCAACAACAAGACGGCGCTTACGCTGGCCGGAATTGTGGATAACACAAGCTGGGAACGCGGGAAGTCTTTGGCCCGGCGGGGAATACGCCCGGAGAAGACTTCTCCACCTCTGTGGATAACCTGTTTTCAAAAAATGGAGTGATCATGACACCGCATGTGATGAAACGTGATGGCTGTAAAGTGCCGTTTAAATCAGAGCGCATCCAGGAAGCCATTCTGCGTGCAGCTAAAGCAGCGGGAGTCGATGACGCAGATTACTGCGCCACCGTCGCAGAAGTCGTTAGCAGCCAGATGAACGAACGCAGCCAGGTCGATATCAGTGAGATCCAGACCGCGGTTGAGAACCAGCTGATGGCGGGGCCTTACAAGCAGCTGGCGCGCGCCTACATTGAGTACCGTCACGATCGTGACGTGCAGCGTGAGAAGCGCGGTCGTCTGAACCAGGAGATCCGTGGCCTGGTGGAGCAGACCAACTCCGCCCTGCTCAATGAAAACGCCAACAAAGACAGTAAAGTGATCCCGACCCAGCGCGACCTGCTGGCCGGTATCGTCGCCAAACACTATGCCCGTCAGCATCTGCTGCCGCGCGACGTGGTCTCGGCGCACGAGCGCGGTGAAATTCACTACCACGATCTCGACTATTCGCCGTTCTTCCCGATGTTCAACTGCATGCTGATCGACCTGAAGGGCATGCTGACCCACGGTTTTAAAATGGGTAACGCCGAGATTGAACCGCCAAAATCAATCTCCACGGCCACCGCCGTCACCGCGCAGATTATCGCCCAGGTCGCCAGCCATATTTATGGCGGCACCACCATTAACCGCATTGATGAAGTGCTGGCCCCGTTCGTGACGGCAAGCTTCAACAAGCATCGTAAAACGGCCGAAGAGTGGCAGATCCCGGACGCCGACGGCTACGCGCACTCCCGCACCGAGAAAGAGTGCTACGACGCCTTCCAGTCGCTGGAGTATGAGGTGAACACGCTGCACACCGCCAACGGCCAGACGCCGTTTGTGACCTTCGGGTTTGGTCTGGGCACCAGCTGGGAATCTCGCCTGATCCAGCAGTCCATCCTGCGCAACCGCATTTCCGGCCTCGGCAAGAACCGCAAAACGGCGGTGTTCCCGAAACTGGTATTCGCTATCCGCGACGGCCTGAACCACAAGTTTGGCGATCCGAACTACGACATTAAACAGCTGGCGCTGGAATGCGCGAGCAAGCGCATGTATCCGGACATCCTGAACTACGATCAGGTCGTCAAAGTCACCGGTTCGTTTAAAACGCCAATGGGCTGCCGCAGCTTCCTCGGCGTGTACGAAGATGAAAACGGCGAGCAGATCCACGACGGGCGTAACAACCTGGGCGTGATCAGCCTCAACCTGCCGCGCATCGCGCTGGAGGCGAAAGGTAATGAAGCTGAATTCTGGACGCTGCTGGACGAGCGCCTGCAGCTGGCGCGTAAGGCGCTGATGACCCGCATCGCGCGCCTGGAAGGGGTCAAAGCCCGCGTCGCGCCGATCCTCTATATGGAAGGGGCCTGCGGCGTGCGTCTGAAAGCGGACGATGACGTGTCTGAGATCTTCAAAAACGGTCGCGCGTCCATTTCGCTGGGCTATATCGGTATTCACGAAACCATTAACGCATTGGCTGGCGATACGCATATGTACGACAGCGAGGCCCTGCGCGAAAAAGGCATCGCCATCGTTCAGCGCCTTCGCGACGCGGTTGACCAGTGGAAAGAGGAGACCGGCTACGGCTTTAGCCTCTACAGCACGCCGAGCGAGAACCTGTGCGACCGCTTCTGCCGTCTGGACACCGCCGAGTTCGGGATTGTGGAAGGCGTAACCGACAAAGGGTATTACACCAACAGCTTCCACCTCGACGTGGAGAAAAAGGTGAACCCGTACGACAAGATCGACTTTGAAGCAGCGTATCCACCGATCGCCAGCGGCGGCTTCATCTGCTACGGCGAGTACCCGAACATTCAGCACAACCTGAAGGCGCTGGAAGACGTGTGGGATTACAGCTATCAGCACGTGCCGTATTACGGGACCAACACGCCAATCGACGAGTGCTACGAGTGCGGCTTTACCGGTGAGTTTGAGTGTACGAGCAAAGGCTTTACCTGCCCGAAATGCGGCAACCACGATGCGGCCCGCGTCTCCGTAACCCGTCGCGTGTGCGGCTATCTTGGCAGCCCGGACGCGCGTCCGTTTAACGCCGGCAAGCAGGAAGAGGTGAAGCGTCGCGTGAAGCATTTGGGGAATGGGCAGATCGGGTAAGTTCTGCGCAGGGTTCTCCCCCTCACCCTACCCCTCTCCCTCAAGGGAGAGGAAACCGATCGAGCACATTGCTAAGCCTGACTCCGGTTTTCTCCCTCTCCTCGTGGGAGAGGGCCGGGGTGAGGGCATCAGGTTAACGCTATGAACTATCACCAGTACTACCCCGTCGACATCGTCAACGGCCCCGGCACCCGCTGCACCCTGTTCGTCTCTGGCTGCGTTCACGAATGCCCCGGCTGTTACAACAAAAGCACATGGCGCCTGAATTCCGGCATGCCGTTCACCGCGGAGATGGAAGATAAAATCATCCGCGATCTGAACGACACGCGCATCAAACGCCAGGGGATCTCGCTCTCCGGCGGCGATCCACTGCACCCGCAAAACGTGCCGGATATCCTGAAGCTGGTGAAGCGCATTCGGGCAGAGTGTACGGGAAAAGATATCTGGGTCTGGACGGGATACAGGCTGGATGAGCTGAACGCGAAGCAAATGGAAGTGGTGGATCTGATTAACGTGCTGGTCGACGGCAAGTTCGTGCAGGATTTAAAAGACCCTGCGCTGATCTGGCGCGGCAGCAGCAACCAGGTTGTGCACCATTTACGATGACCGCTAAAGCCGTTTGTTTGCATCATGATAAACGGCTGATTTCTCTCGCTTACCGATAGCGATAACAAATATCGTTACAACGTTGTCCTGAACCTGATAGACCAAACGATAACCCTGCGATCTGAGTTTTATTTTGTAGCAATCCGGCAGGCCATGCAGGCGGGCCGATTCGACCCTGGGGTTCACCAACACGTCCGCAAGTTTCTTCTTAAACTGATCTTTTACAGTTTCCCCCAGCTTGCTCCACTCCTTTAACGCCCTCGGGTCAAATGCCAGTTCATAAGTCATCCAGACTAACCTTGATTCCCTTTTGCGGATTCGCCAGTCGCTCCCGGACCGTCTGTATCAGTTCATCTTCACTGTCGCTAATGGTGACCGTTTTCACCGGCATACGTCCCGTCTCCGCGACGTACTGAAACAGTAATCGTACGGCTTCCGTTGGGGTGATATTGAGTTTTTCCAGCACGGTATAAGCCTCGTTTTTGAGTTTGTCATCCAGACGGACGTTCAGCGTGGCCATTATGCCTCCGGTAAAATCGAATGTGTAAGGCATTTTAGCATTACATTCGCATTACATCGAATTCTGGATAACGCCTCTCAAAACCGACTCAAACTCTCCATTGCCACCGCCTTAAATTCGGCAAAGTCACTGCAGCTACAGAGGCGCGACATCGCTCGTTCACGCAGGAAAGTGACGAAGATATCGTAAATCGCCATCGCCTCTTCGTATTCGCTTTTGCTGATGGCGAGCAGGAAGATGACGTGCGCGGTTTCGTCTCCCCACTGAACGCCGTGCGGGGCGAGCACGGTATAGACCACGGTTTTCTGCGCTAAAAGGCCGAGGGAGTGCGGGAGCGCGATGCCGTCGCCGAGCATGGTGCTGACGATGGCTTCACGCTCAACAACCGAATCCAGGAACTCCGCGCCGACAAACCCCTCGCCTTCAAGCTGCGCGCACAGTTCGCGAAACAGCGTTTGCTGATCGATCGGCTTGTCGATAATGCGGAAATGGGCCGCGTCGAAGTATTTATCCAGCATCCACGGGCGGGTGCGGTCCACCAGTACCAGCTTGCCGATCTGCTCTAACTGATAGTCGGTCGGGAATGGGGCGATCGTCACCACCGGTTTGGACTTTTCGCTGACGCGGGCGGTGGCGATCACAAAGTCTTCGCCAATCGTTTCCGCCAGCTCGTACTCGCGCAGGGTGAGCGTGCGCGTCACCTCAATCTGCGGGTATTTACGCTGCAGCACCGCCTCAATCATGCGCACCATCGCATTACCGGCGTCGCATACCAGCAGCACCCGCGGCTGGCGCTGGTAGCCGATGTTGTAATGGCGCTCCAGCCCGACGCCGATATGCAGCACCAGGAAGCCGATCTCGTTTTCGCTGATCGCATACGGCGTGTATTTTCCCCAGCTCGACACCGCCGCGAGGGTCATATCCCACGCCATCGGGTAGTGCTGCTTGATGTTATCCAGCAGCGGATTGGGGATCATGATTTGATACCGCACGCGGGTGATCATGGTTTTGATGTGCGTGAGCAGGTCCGCGTGCAGCTGCGCGTCGCTGAGCAGGTTGTAGTTATAGTGGGTGTTGATGTAGCGCAGGATGTAGTTGACCAGCGCTTCATCGTCATCCGCGTTAATTGCGCTCGGGGCTATCTCCTGAATCTGCCGCGCCGCAATGTGCACGCACAGCCAGCTCTCCTCCGACGGCGAAAGCGCTTTGCCCGCCAGGTGCTGGATAGTGACGGCGATATCTTTTGCCGCCTCGCGCACGTTCTCTTCCACGTCTTCGGCGTGGAATTCCGGCAGCGGATAGCCCTCGCTGATGCGCCGCACCGACACCGCGCAGTACAGGCGCAGGAACAGCTCGCCTTCATCAGTCAGGCGAATGTGGTGACGCGTCAGCGCCTCGTGCAGCACGGGCACCATCTGCTCCGCCACGCCCGCATTCAGCGCCACGTCGGTCACCAGCGGGTTCAGGCTGTCCTGCTGCGCCAGCTCCCAGAGCAGATCGGTCAGGCAGGCGCGGGTCGACATCTCGCTGCCAAACAGCTTCATGCCGTGGCGTGGACGCGTTTCCAGCGTCAGGTTATAGCGGTGGAACCACTCGCGGACTTCGGCCATGTCGCTTTGCAGCGTGGCGCGACTGACAAACCACTCGTCCGCCAGATCCTCGAGCTTAAGAGAAAATGCCGAGGTCAGAAAACGCACCACCAGATAATGCACGCGCTCCGGCCCGGTCCGGGGAATACGCAGCGCGCGCGGGTGGGAGGCCTGCAGCTGCTGGTAGCGCTGGGCATCATCAATTTTGAGCTGGTAGCCGTTGCCCCGGCTCAATATAAACTGCGCGCCGTGGCTTGCCAGCAGCGCGTTCAGGGCGGTGATATCTGCACGGACGGTTCGCGTGGAGACCGACAGCCGCTGCGCCAGCTCGTCCTGCGGCAGCGTCTCGTTTTGCAACAGATCGAACAGTTGCGCTAAACGTTGGTTCGGGAATCGCACGTCGTTGTCCTCTTACGGCTTAAGGTGAAATGACCATCTGAGATGGGCTGCCGACCGGGGTATAATCCGGTTCGAAGCTGAGCTTGCCGTCCTGACCGACGCGGAAACGGGTGATGTTGTCGCTGCGCTGGTTCATAACGTACAGCCAGCGTCCCTGCTTATCGAGCGTCAGGGTGCGCGGGTAGTCGCCGCGCGTCCACACGTCGTCCTGATGCGTCAGCGTGCCCTCCGCTGTTACGGTAAAGTGCCCGATGCTGTTATGCAAACGGTTAGCCACATACAGCTGTTTACCGTCGGCGCTTAATGCGAGCCCGGCGGCAAAGCTGGTGCCTTTGTAACCTTCCGGCAGGGCTGAGAGCGTTTTGCCCTCTTTCAGGGTACCGTTGGCGTTCACGGTGTAATGGGTGAGCGTAGACGCCTCTTCGTTAATCAGCCACAGGGCATCGCCCTTCGGCGTAAAGACAAAGTGGCGCGGCCCGGCGCCTTTTGAGGAGGCGCTGATAAACGGCGGATCGTTCGGCGTCAGCTTCCCTGTCCGACCGTCAAAACGGTACTGATAGATGCGATCCAGCCCCAGATCGGTGGAAAATACGTATTTCCCGCTCGGATCGGCGGCGATCATGTGCGCGTGGGGGCCGTTGTGATCGCTGATCGCGAAACTGCCCTCGACGGCAGCTTCCGGCTTCGCCGCGCCCGGTTCGCCTTGATCCTGATGAGTGTCCGTAGCCTCACCCAGGCTGCCGTCTGCTTTAACGGGCAATACTGCGATAGAGCCGCTGACGTAGTTTGCCACCAGCAGATGCTGGCCGTTCGGCGTCAGCGACAGGTAAACCGGCCCCGCGCCGCCGGAGGCCACCTGATTCAGCTCGCTCAGCGCGCCGTTATCCCCCACCCGCAGCGCCTGCACCACGCCCTGCTCCACCTCGCTTGCCAGATACAGCGTTTTGCCGTCGCGTGAGACGGCCAGCTGCGCCGCATTCGGCAGCTTGCTGACCAGCGTTTTATTCGCCAGCGCGCCGCTTTGCGGGTCAACGGTGAAGCGGTACAGCCCTTCGCCGTTGGGGTTGTAGGTGCCCACCCAGGCGTATTGCGGCTGGGCGATAGCGGCGGTGGCGAACATTGAGAGTGAAGCGACAAGCAGGGTACGGGTGTGCATGGTGGCTCCTTCAGGTGTGTGCGGTAAGGTTTTGTTCTACTTCACCAGCTTCTTCGTCATCGCCAACAGCGTACGCACATCTTCCGGGCGCGTATCGCCGCTGGCTTTGTCAATAATCGAGCTGTAGATATGCGGGATGATTTTACTCACGCCCGCGTCGAGGGCGATCTGCAGGATCTCCTCATAGTTTTCCAGATCGATACCTCCGGTCGGCTCCAGCCAGAAGTCGTGACGGGCGCAGGCTTCCGCCACCGCGTTGTACTCGTCACGGCACTTCAGGCCGCCCATCGGGAAGTATTTGATGGAGCTGCCGCCGAAATCCTTCAGCAGGGCAATCGCGGTTTCAACCGGTACAATGCCGTCCGGCGCTGCGCTGCTCAGCGGGCCGGTGGAGATTTTAACCATCCCCACGGTGCCGGTCGGAGAGACCAGACCGTTGACCACCGATTCATTCTGCCCCAGCAGCGCGCGGCTGGTGGCCACGCCGGTGAAGACCTGGTTGACGTGCTGCGGCTGCACCTGACGGGAGATTTCACTCACCATCGCTGACTGGTTCGGATCCCCCGCACCCAGGCCCACGGAGAGCGCGTTATCAATCAGCGCGGCATATTCACGCATATCGGCAACGGCGCTCGCCACGTCCGGGTAATTTTTGGAGAGCACGCCCACCAGCACGTGACCTTCCGCCGCCTCGTAAATGGCGCTGGCGTTGGCTTTCGATCCTGCCAACACGTTCAGGCAGACGCGGTCACGGTAAAAGTTGGGGGTCAGTTTCATGCTTTTTTCTCCTGTCCTAATACTTCGCTAATGCGGCGGTAGACGATGTTCAGCTGGTCAGCATTCACGCTGCGCACGTCCGCCTCGATAATCCCTTCGTTGGCCTTGTAGCCACGGAAGTAAATGGCGTATTCGCCCTGCTTGAGCTTCGCCACCAGATCGCCCGTGCCGACGCCGGTGGTGGCTTCGTCGAATTTAATCTCGGTGCGGGCAATATCGCGTCCGGCGCTGTCCCAGACCACGCGCGCGGTGACGCCGTTCAGGGTGTTGAGCGCCTCGATAAACGGCGTCATTTTCGCCACCATCTCGGCGCCGCTCTCTTTGGTGACCGTCAGATAGTGTTCGATGGCGCAGGTCAGGCCGAGGATCCCCTCTTTACCCACCTTCATCGCGCGGCCAATGCCCGCCGTCTGGCGCTTCACCCACTCAACGTACTGGGTTTTGCCGATCACCAGCCCGCTGGTTGGGCCTTCGATCGCCTTCGCGCCGCTGTAGATCACCAGATCGGCACCGGACCGGTAATACGCGTGCAAATCTTCTTCCGCCGCCGCATCAACGATCAGCGGGAGATCGTGCTTGCGCGCCACCACCGCCGCCTGCTCGACGCTGAGCATGCTTTTCTGCACGCAGTGGTGAGATTTGATGTAGAGGATCGCCGCGGTGCGCGGGGTGATCGCCGCCGCCAGCTGATCGGCGGAGCATTCGTTGGCGTAGCCCGCTTCCACCAGCTTGCCGCCGCCCAGCGCCACCATGGTGCCCACCGGCGCGCCAAAGTTCACGTTGTGGCCTTTCGGCAGGACGATTTCGTTGTTCTCAATCGGGGTCACGTGCAGGTTTTCCAGCAGCCAGTCGCTGTCTTTGACCAGCACCGCCGCCACGGACTGGGCTATACCCGCCGACGCGCAGGAGACCACCGTCGCGCCTTCCACATCCAGAAGCTTCGCGATGTATTCCCCGGTTTTGTTGACCAGATCCTTCATCTCGAAATAGTGATTCATGCCGTCCATCGCCGTCTGCACCACTTCCGGGCGTGGGGTGGAGACGCCGAGCGCCGTCATGCGGCCAGAGGTGTTGATCACCTGCTTTAAGTTGTACTTCTCATAAATCGAAGGCATGTTCCGTGCTCCCTTGTTCGGTCATGTAGCCCTTGCCCGCGCGGATCGCGGCAAGCGGCACCAGAATGTGTTCAGCCTGCAGGCTGTCGTTTTCGGCATCCGTCAGCACCGTCGGCTGGCGTTTAATCGTGAACAGCGTTAAATCCGCGTCGAGACCCGGCTGGATGCGGCCCTTGCGCGCAAGGCGCAGGCCGTCGGCGGCGTTGGCGGTCACGCAGTCAATCACCTGCGGCAAAGACATGCCGATGGCAAGGAATTTCGACATCACGCTTGCCAGCGAGCCCACCGGGCCGTTGATGCGGTTGCGGCAGTAGATATCCGAGCTGATGGTGTGCGGCAGAATGCCCATCGCGATGGCGCGTTTCGCCACCTCAAAGCTGAAGCTCGCCGTACCGTGGCCGACGTCCAGACGCACGCCGCGCTTCAGGGCGGAGGTGATGGAGGCGCGCAGCTCGCCGGAGGGCGTCAGAATGCGGTTGGGTTTGCCGTTATAGCAGTGGGTGATGATGTCGCCGGAGCTCAGCAGCTCGGCAATTTCGTCGAGGTTCGGCGGGTTGTTGCCGATGTGCACCATCAGCGGCAGGTCGCCGTTCTCTTTCTGAATGGCTTTCGCCCGCTCCAGCGGCGTAATGCCGTTTTCACCGACCACGCTGCTGCTCATGCGCGCCTTCAGGCCGACGATAAAATCAGGGTGGCGCTTCACCGCCTGCTTCACCGCGTCGGCGTCAATATTCGCCATGTTGGCCAGCTCGTTCTGGGCAATCAGCCCCACGCGGGAGATGTTCAGCAGGGCAAATACCTCGGTAGAGGCTTTACGGGTGATTTCGTAGAAATCGTCCACGTCGTCGGCACCGGTACTGCCCGCGTCCACCACGGAAGTGACGCCGGTGGCAATACCCACGCTGTCCGGCTCGTCGTGGTAAATCGGGGAGTTCGGGTAGCAGTGAACGTGGGAGTCAATCCAGCCTGCGCTGACGAACACGTCGCCGTTCAGCTCAACCGTTTTATGCGCGGGGGCGTCAATGTCGCCCAGCGCCGCGATCTTCCCGTCCTGAATGGCGATATCGGTCAGGGTATCGTCGGCAAGGCGCGCACGGCGCAGGAGTAAATCAAACATGAGGATCTCCTGATAAGGCGGGCGCCTGAGCGCCCGCGGGTATTAAAGGGCGACCGGGAACAGCCAGCCCAACAGCATTGCCCCGAGAATGGCGCCACCGGTGATCGGCTTCTGCCAGATGTAGAACACCAGCGCACCCAGCAGGGAACCGACGCCGATAGGAATGGAGGCGGTCATGGCGCTGAGGATAATCAACGGCCCGAGGAAGCGGCCGGAGGCGTTACCCGCGCCCATCATCACGTCTGCACCGTAGGTGGAGTTGCTCTGGTTAATGGTGAACTTACGCGCCAGGATGATGACGTAGCCGATCGCCAGGCCAATCACCAGACCGGTAATCAGCGCGGCAATGAAGTTGGTCACCGGGAACATGATGCCCGCGCCCAGCAGCAGCGCCGGAACGCCGAGGCCCACGCCGGTCTGGATCGCGCCGCCGATGTCGAGAATACCCACCAGCGACCCTTCGATAATGCGGGCGAACAGGAAGCTCGCGCCGAACGCCGCCACCGCGCCGTAAACGCCGGTATCGATCCCCGCTTTCAGCATCGCCACGAAGGCCACTTCGTTAAACGCGCCGATGCCGTAGAGGTAGTACATGTGCGTCCCGGCGAAAACGCCGGATGAGAGCAGGCCAACGAAGATCGGGAACGACCAGTCGGCATACCAAAAACCTTTATTCTGTTCCATTTAGAGGCTCCTGTTATTTACCGCTGAGCGAGTTGTGGATCATGTCGAGCCAGTTCGGCACGGTCAGATGGAAGGATTCGATCATCTTCATGTCGAAGCCGCGGAAGAAGCCGCTCAGCACGAAGAGCAGGACGATCGCCGCCATCATCACTTTGGTGACGTGGTTCCAGCCGCTCTCTTCGACGCCTTTACCGATCAGGATCCCCAGCACCAGGCCCGGTACGGCGTTCCCCATGATCAGCTGCGCCGCACCGCCAAAGATGGTGGCCCAGAAGCCCGATTTTTTACCCGCGTCGATGGCCGCCAGCCAGAAGATTACCGGCATCACGGTGTTGACCAGCAGGTTTGCTGCCGGTACCAGCACCTTCACCGCGGTGACCTGAAGCGCTGCCGGAACGGAGGAGGCGGTCAGGTTCAGGAAGGTGACGACGAGCATGCCAATCACGCCGCAGGCAATCGCCATTTTGCGCGGGTCGTGCAGCGTTTCGCCGACGTTACGGTTTTTGATCATCAGTGCAGCAGCACCCCAGTTCGGGATGATGCGGTGGTCAACGTCCTGTGTGAAGGCACCTGCGGCCACGGAAGAGGCCCAGGCGTTAAAGAAGAAACCTAACCCAAAGGAGAAGTGGGACGCCGGATCCCCTTCACAGGAGTTCAGTTCCCCCAACGTACGAAACGCGCCCATACCCTGAGTGGTAGGCGCATGAAACATGCGTGCAGCCCCGGCTCCGACACCGACGCCAACCAGGCCGCCAATGATGAGCGATTTTATTAATATAATTAAGAACATCAGTCTGCCCTTTTATGAATAATCAGCGTTGCGTGACGAAATCCACCTGGTCAAGATTGATAGCGGTCACGTTGACGGTCACATCCAGCTCCACGCTGTAGGTGCGTCTTTCCCGGCGCAGAAAGAAGAACAGAAACGCTTCTTTTCGCACCGCTTCTTGCGCCTGAACGACCTGCACATCCTGTGGCTCAATACGCAGTAAGATATGCGGTGAGGCTTTCATCACCGCGGCCTGAACGTGGTTGAGCGCGTCGGCAAAGGCGCGCGCTTTGGCGTCGCCTTTTCCCTTTACTCTCACCGTGGTTGTGAACTGTTCTTTCATGCTTATGCGCCGTATTTCTTCTGCCAAGCCTGCACCAGACGCTCGCCCAGCTCTTCTTTATCCATAAAGCCGAAGCCCAGCACGTTGCAGCCTTCGTTGATGGCGGTCACGCCCTCTTCCACCGAACGCATGCCGTATTTGGCCTTGTAGCCATATTTGGTCTGGGCGGTGATAGCGCCCGCGCCGCCGCTGCCGCAGAAGGAGATGCCGAAGGTGGCATTTTCCGCTTTCATCACGTCGCCCAGCTTCATATCCGCCGCCATGCCCGGCACGACCACCGCGCGTCCACCTGCTTTTTCCACACCGGCAGCCACTTTCTGACCTTTACCCAGGCGATCGCCAATCACGACTGTAATCTGTTCCATGTGTTGCTCCTTAAAGGTTGTCTTTCGCGACTTCAAAGTGAACGGAGAGCAGCCAGGCTTCTTCATCAGGAAGATTGCCAAACTGCGCGACCACTTCACGGGCGAGCCGCACGTCGTTCATTACCGCTCCGTTAATCACTGGTCTTACCCCGTTAATGGCTCTGGAATAAAACTAACGTTGGGGGGGAATTGTTTGTAGCGAGTTGTTTTCCACTTCGAAGTGGAAAGGCGAGCCGCAGCAGTGATCTGTGCCACATAAATGCGGTGAATCTGAATTAATCACGGTATTTGCGTGATGAATATCACGTATTCCAGCGGCAAAACGCGCGCCGGGGAAACGAAACGTTCAGGCGTGGTGACGCAAAAATGTGATGGCGATAGGGTTTACTTATTACCGCGCAAAAAAAACGGGGGCCACTGGCCCCCGCTGGTTGTTTGTCAGATGCGCGATCGGTTAACGGTATTTCTTGTGATACGTGTTACGGGTCGTAACAAACTGCTCGGCCGCCGCCTGGGCTTCCTTCACTTTGCCTTCGTTAGCCAGCTTCAGCGCGCCGTCGATCTGGCCGACCAGCACGTCAAAGCCGTGGCGGTAGTCTTTCATCTCTGCGCTGTCTGCCGCTTTGCTTTCCAGCTTCGGAGGCGTCGCTTTTTGTGCGTCCAGCGCCGCTTCACGCATTTTGGTCAGCGCGTCTTTCATTTCAGCCGCATTGTCCGTTTTCTGCACCACCTTCAGGTTTTGACCGAGGATGCCCATGTCGTCTTCAAGATCGGCAGCAAACGCAGAAGAGCCAAGAACCAGCGTTGAAGCCGCGACGATCGCTAACAGATGTTTACGCATTGCTCACTTCCTTTTTTATTATTAAAACGCCTTTACGGGTATTACTGACCGGCGATTTTCATTTCCGGCAGAAGTACAGAACCACACTGTATATTGCTGCGTGTTTCAATATCGTTACCGACCGTAACGATATTGCGCCACATGTCCTTCAGGTTGCCGGCAATCGTAATTTCGCTCACCGGATACTGAATTTCGCCGTTTTCCACCCAGAAGCCCGCCGCGCCGCGCGAGTAGTCTCCGGTGATGCCGCTAACGCCCTGGCCCATCAGCTCGGTCACCACCAGACCGGTGCCCATCTCTTTCAGCATCTGCTCAAAGTTGAGGCCCTGCCCGGCAATGCGCCAGTTGTGGATGCCGCCAGCGTGTCCGGTGCTTTTCAGCCCCAGCTTGCGCGCGGAGTAGTTGGTCAGCAGCCACTGGGTCAGAATGCCGTCTTTAACGATGTCACGACGCTCGGTGCGCACGCCTTCGCTGTCGAACGGCGTGGAGGCCAGCCCTTTCAGCAGGTGCGGATGCTCTTCGATGGTGAGCCATTCCGGCAGGATCTGCTTGCCCAGCGAGTCGAGCAGGAAGGTCGATTTACGGTAAACGGAGCCCCCCGCGATAGCGCCCACCAGATGTCCAAACAGGCCGGTCGCCACTTCGTTGGCAAAAATGACCGGGGCCTTCATGGTGGAGAGCTTACGCGGCGACAGGCGAGACAGCGTGCGTTCGGCACACTCTTTACCCACCCATTCAGGAGACTGCAAGTCCCCCAGCGCGCGCCCAATGGTGTAGGCGTAGTCACGCTCCATGTCGCCGTTCTCTTCGGCAATCACGCAGCTGGAGAGCGAATGACGGGTGGAACAGTAGCCCTGCAGCATGCCGTGGCTGTTGCCGAAGACTTTGATCCCGTAATGGCTGTTGAAGCTGCCGCCTTCGGTATTGGTGATGCGCTTGTCGGCCTGCAGGGAAGCCTGTTCGGCGCGCGCGGCCAGTTCAATGGCTTCGTCCGGGGAAACCTCCGCCGGGTGGAAAAGATCGAGATCCGGCGCGTCAAACGCCAGCAGGTCTTTATCCGCCACGCCTGCGTAAGGATCCGGAGAGGTATAACGGGCGATATCCAGCGCCGCCTGCACCGTACGGGCAATGGCATCCGGGCTGAGATCGGTGGATGACGCGCTGCCTTTGCGATTCTGGTGATACACCGTGATCCCAAGCGCGCCATCGCTGTTGAATTCTACGTTCTCCACTTCACCATAGCGGGTACTCACGCTGATGCCGGTGGTTTTGCTGACCGCCACTTCGGCGCCATCTGATTTTTCTGAAGCAAGCATCAGCGCGGTGGAGACGGCTTCTTCAAGAATCTTACGCTGCGCTTCAACTTGTGAGGTTACTTTCATCGCAAATGCCATACTGTAAGAGAGAGTTAACTGAAGTCTAACAGAGAACCGTTTTTCAGTGCGCGTCTTAACTGGTAACATTAGCCTCTTTTTTTAAGGAGCCTGACATGACTAAGCAGCCCGAAGACTGGCTCGACGACGTTCCCGGTGATGACATCGAAGACGAAGATGATGAGATCATCTGGGTCAGTAAAAGTGAAATTAAACGTGACGCCGAAGAGTTAAAACAGCTTGGCGCGGAAATGGTAGAACTGGGTAAAAACGCGCTGGACAAGATCCCGCTCGACCAGGATCTGCGTGATGCCATTGAACTGGCACAGAAAATCAAGAAAGAAGGCCGTCGTCGCCAGCTTCAGCTTATCGGGAAAATGCTGCGTCAGCGCGACGTCGATCCGATCCGCCAGGCGCTGGACAAGCTGAAAAACCGCCACAACCAGCAGGTTGCGTTTTTCCACAAGCTGGAGCAGATCCGCGATCGTCTGATTGAGCAGGGTGATGATGCCGTACCGGAAGTGCTGAACCTGTGGCCGGATGCCGACCGCCAGCAGCTGCGTTCCTTGATCCGCAACGCGAAGAAAGAGAAAGAAGGGAATAAGCCGCCGAAGTCCGCGCGCCTGATTTTCCAGTATCTGCGCGAGCTGTCTGAGAACGATGAGTAATCCGTTCCCCTCTCCCCGGAAGGGCGAGGGAGGAAAGAACGTAGGCCCGGTAAGCGCAAGCGCCACCGGGCTTTTTTTTACTCCGCGGCCACGTCCGCTTTCTTCGCCAGACCGTCCAGCAGCTTCTGATGGATCCCACCAAAACCGCCGTTGCTCATCACCAGAATGTGGTCGCCAGGCTGAGCGGCTTTCACCACCATATCCGCGAGCGCATCCACATCCGCGCTCCAGTGCGCGGGCTGAATGCAGGCATCGGCCACTTCGGCCACCTGCCACGGAATATGCTGCGGCTGCAGCAGGAAGACCTCATCAGCACGTCCTAACGACGGCGCGAGATCATCTTTGCAGATGCCCATCTTCATGGTGTTCGAGCGCGGTTCCAGCACGGCCAGGATGCGGGCTGTTCCGCCGACCTTGCCACGCAGGGCGGCAAGCGTTGCCAGAATGGCCGTTGGGTGGTGCGCGAAATCGTCGTATACGGTAACGCCGTGGGCTTCACCGCGCAGTTCCAGACGGCGACGGGCGTTGATAAACGAGCCCAGCGCATTGGCCGCATCCGCAGGCAAAACGCCCACGTGACGCGCCGCAGCAATAGCCATCAGGCCGTTGTGCATGTTGTGCTCGCCCACCAGGCCCCACTTCACCTCACCCACTTTTTCACCGTCGAGCAGCACTTCCCACTCGGAGGCATCGGCGTTGAGTTTCTTCGCCTGCCAGTGGCCCTGCTCGCCCACCAGCTCCTGCTCGCTCCAGCAGCCCATCGCCATCGTCTGCTTCAGGTTGATGTCGTTCTCCGGCAGGATGATGCGCCCCTGGCCCGGAACAATGCGCACCAGGTGGTGGAACTGTTTCTGGATCGCTTTCAGGTCGTCAAAAATATCCGCGTGGTCGAACTCAAGGTTGTTGAGAATCAGCGTGCGCGGGCAGTAATGCACGAACTTGGAGCGCTTGTCGAAGAACGCGCAGTCGTATTCGTCGGCTTCGATCACGAAGAACGGGCTGTCACCCAGACGTGCAGAGACGTCGAAATTACCCGGTACGCCGCCAATCACGAAGCCCGGCTTGTAGCCGCAGGCTTCAAGGATCCAGGTCGCCATTCCGGCTGTGGTGGTTTTGCCATGGGTACCGGCAACGGCAACCACCCAGCGGTCGCGCAGGACGAAGTCATGCAGCCACTGCGGGCCGGACATGAACGGAATATTGCGTTCCAGAACCGCCTCGACGCACGGATTGCCGCGGGTCATGGCGTTGCCGATGATCACCAGGTCCGGCTCGGGATCCAGCTGGCTGGCATCGTAGCCCTGAATTAACGAGATGCCCTGTTTCTCCAGAAGTGTGCTCATTGGCGGATACACATTGGCGTCCGAACCTGTCACTTCATGGCCCAGCGAGCGCGCCAGCATTGCCAGTCCGCCCATGAAAGTGCCACAAATCCCCAATATATGAATGCGCATACGTCACTATCCTTCTTCAATGTGGCGCACATTTTACTCACATGTTAGCGGCTGTGAAACGCATTTCAGGTAAATCCGTATGTTGCTGGCGCGATTCACCTCTGCGCTAATATTTGAATGTTTGTTAAGATTGTTGGGCTTTAGTCGTTTTAGTGAACATACAATCGCTCTACTCACAAAGATGCAGGGAAAGTGTTATGAAAACGTTAGGTGAATTTATTGTCGAAAAGCAGCACGAGTTCTCTCATGCTACCGGTGAACTCACTGCTTTGCTGTCGGCAATAAAGCTGGGCGCTAAGATCATCCACCGCGATATCAACAAGGCCGGTCTGGTCGATATCCTGGGTGCCAGCGGTGCCGAGAACGTTCAGGGCGAGGTTCAACAGAAGCTCGATCTGTTCGCAAATGAAAAATTGAAAGCTGCACTGCGCGCGCGCGACATCGTTGCGGGTATCGCCTCCGAAGAAGAAGATGAAATTGTTGTTTTCGAAGGGTGTGAACACGCTAAATACGTTGTTCTGATGGATCCGCTCGACGGTTCCTCAAACATCGACGTTAACGTTTCTGTCGGTACCATTTTCTCCATCTACCGCCGCGTCACGCCAGTTGGCACGCCGGTGACCGAAGAAGATTTCCTGCAGCCGGGCATTAACCAGGTTGCTGCCGGTTACGTCGTTTATGGCTCCTCCACCATGCTGGTGTACACCACCGGCTGCGGGGTTCACGCCTTTACGTACGATCCTTCACTCGGCGTTTTCTGCCTGAGCCAGGAACGCATGCGCTTCCCGGAGAAGGGCAACACCTACTCCATCAACGAAGGCAACTACATCCGCTTCCCGAACGGCGTGAAGAAGTACATTAAATTCTGCCAGGAAGAAGATAAAGCGACCCAGCGCCCGTACACGTCCCGCTATATTGGCTCTCTGGTCGCTGATTTCCACCGTAACCTGCTGAAAGGCGGTATCTACCTCTACCCAAGCACCGCCAGCCACCCGGACGGGAAGCTGCGCCTGCTGTACGAGTGCAACCCGATGGCGTTCCTCGCCGAACAGGCGGGCGGCAAGGCGAGCGACGGTAAAGAGCGTATTCTGGATATCGTGCCGGAAAGCCTTCACCAGCGCCGCTCATTCTTCGTCGGCAACAACCACATGGTTGAAGACGTTGAACGTTTTATCCGTGAGTATCCGGACGCGTAACGCCTCTCTACAGGGGAGCCGTTCTGGCTTCCCTGGTCATTTATATATTTTACCGTATAAGTGTTTATAAAAAACATGCTTTAATATTCACCACTGCTCCTGCATTATTTCCATAACAGTTTGACAGATATTTCGTGGAGCAGAATCGCAATGAATAATTATTCCCGTGCTAATACCGGCATTGATTTAAATCTTATCCCTGTATTTATTGAAATCGTCCGCTGCGGCAGCATGGCAAAAGCCTCTTTGCGTCTGGAGATGTCACGTCCGGCGGTGAGCCTGGCCTTAAAGCGTTTTAATCAACTCTTTGATGAACCGTTATTTTTCCGCAAAGGTTTATATCTTGAACCGACGGAAAAAGCGTTAGCCTTAACCCGTTCGCTGGAAATATTAATGGGTGAAATTCACGATAATATTGCGGCAGTTAATTCCGGGAAAAATAAAATCCCGGCACAGAACGTACCGGGGCTGAGTAATATTATGCAGCGGCCTGAATCGTCACTTTGAATGATGACATGGCTTCCATCAGCTGACGCGACTGCTCTTCAAGGGAGCGGGTCGCGGCGGAGGATTGCTGCACCAGCGCCGCATTCTGCTGCGCGGTTTCGTCCATCTGATTCACCGCAATATTCACCTGCTCAATGCCGCGGCTCTGCTCCTGGGACGCGGTCGCAATCTCACGCATCAGTTTGGTCATGCGCAGCACTTCGGTTGCGATCTCGTCCATCGTTTCGCCGGCCTGCTGGGCCAGCTCGCTGCCCTCGTTAACGTGGGTCTGCGAATCGCTGATAAGCGATCGGATCTCTTTCGCCGCGTCGGCGCTGCGGCTGGCAAGGTTTCGCACTTCGCCCGCGACGACGGCAAACCCACGCCCCTGCTCGCCCGCGCGCGCCGCTTCCACGGAGGCGTTAAGCGCCAGAATATTGGTCTGGAAGGCAATACCGTCGATCACGCTCAGGATGTCGGCGATGCGCGCCGAGCTGCCCGAGATATCGCGCATTTTTTCAATCACGTAGCAGACCATTTCGCTGCCGTGATCGGCCGTATCGGACACCGACTTCGCCAGCTGGTGCGCCTGCTCGGCGTTATCGGCGTTGAGCTTCACCGTCGCGGTGATCTGTTCCATGCTGGCCGCCGTCTGCTCCAGCGACGTGGCGGTAGATTCCGTACGCTCGGCAAGATCGCGGTTTCCCAGGGTCAGCTCGCGGCTGCCGGTGTCAATTTGCGCGCTGGCATCGCGTACTCGCATAACCGAGCTCATCAGCGACTGTCGCATCTGCTCTATCACCGCGTTGAGGCGGTTAAACTCCTGGCTCGCGGGCGCATTCAGCGTATGGGTTAAATCTCCCGCTGCCACGTTCTCCAGCTGAGCGATCGATGCCGAGAGCGGCTTGAGCAGCATATGGCGCAGCACCAGCCACGCGAGCACGATAATGCCCGCCGTCAGCAGCGCGGCGACGATAATCAGGATCAGTACGCGGGTTTTACTCGCCTGAACGGCACTCACTTCCGCCTGACCACGCGCTTCGCTCCATTTCTGAAACGCCTGCATATCGTTATCAAACTGCTTCGCCACCGGAATCAGCGTCTTCTCCAGCAGATCGTAATACTCGTCCGCGCTCTGGTCATTCAGGGTTTTCAGCATCGGGTTAATCCCCTGCTGGCTATACGTCGCCAGGCTGGCCGCCACTTTATTGAGCAGCTGTTGCCCCTGCTCGTCAGCCACGCCGCCGTCGATCACGCCTTTCAGCGTTTTCTGAGCCAGGGCAACTTCCTGATTGATGTTTTTTACCGCGTTGGCCGCATCGTCCAGCATGCCGATTTCCATCATGCGGACGGCCTGGCCCGCCTCATTGCGCGCGCGCAGGATCAGCGTATAGCCTGAATTAAGCTGCACCATCTGCTCACCCTGAAGGTGATTAATGCGCTGCAGTGAAGAAGAACTCTGTGTGAGGGCATAAATGCCAATGCCGCTGACAATCAGCAGCAGAAGGGTCATAACGGCCAGTAAAGAGAGCAAGCCGGTACGAATCGATAGCGTTTTCAGCATGATATTATTTCCGGTAGCGAGATATTTCTGGGCATAAAAAAAGAGTATCGGCCGCTACCGGAAAATGTTTAGACTTTAAGCAAATTCAGCGTGTTATCGCTCTGTTACCGATGTGTTTACGCGGGTAACAGGCGAGCTTTGACGGTTCTCCCAGAGCACCGTCAGGCCACGCTGCAGGGCAATAAAAATAAACAGCAGAATGCCGATGGCGATCTTCGTCCACCAGGAGCTGAGCGTGCCGTCAAAGTTGATATAGGTTTGTATCAGCCCCTGGATAGCCACGCCGAACAACGTCCCCAGCACCGTCCCCACCCCGCCGCTGAGCAGCGTGCCGCCGATGACCACAGAAGCTATCGCATCCAGCTCAACGCCCACGCCTGCAAGGGCATAGCCCGCCTGGGTATATACCGAGAAGACGATACCCGCCAGCGTCGCCAGCCCGGTCGAGAGCATATAGATGCGGATGGTGGTGCTGCGGGTGGAGATCCCCATCAGGTTTGCCGACGTGGCGTTACCGCCGATGGCGTAAACCTGATTGCCAAACCGGGTACGATGGGCGAGGAAGATGCCAATCACCACCACGCCCAGCATCAGCAGCCCCATCGCGCTCAGGCGGCCGCCGCCGGGAATTTTCCACGCCAGGCTGGAGAGCGTGTCATACACCGGATGGTTGATCGGAATCGACTCTTCCGACACCAGGTAGCTCACCCCACGGAGGAAAAACATTCCCGCGAGGGTAATGATAAACGCCGGAATTTTTAACGCGTCGATCAGCAGCCCCATAAAGGCGCCAAACGCGCAGCCCATCGCCAGCACCAGCGGAAACGCCACCAGCGGAGAGATCCCCCAGAAGCCGATCGCCTTCGCGAGGAACACGCCCGTAAACGCGATCACCGAGCCAACGGAGAGATCGATCCCACCGGAGAGGATCACAAAGGTCATTCCGACGGCGATGATGCCTAAAAAGGCGTTATCGGTCAGGATATTGCAAATCACGCGCGTCGAGGCAAAACCCGGGAATTGGGTGAGGCAGTAGAGATACCCCAGCACAAACACGCCCAGCGTGATCATCAACGGTAAATTACGTTTTATCATGTCCACGGATCCCCTTAATGATGCTGACAAAGCGCGGCGACTGGACGATCAGCACGCAGAGCACGACCACCGCTTTCACCACCTGGTTGAGTTCCGGCTGGAACCCCGAAAGCAGGATCCCGGTGTTCATTCCCTGAATGATCAGCGCGCCAATCACCGAGAGCAGCAGGTTAAAGCGCCCGCCCATCAGCGACCCGCCGCCGATCACCACCGCGAGGATCGCGTCCAACTCCAGCCAAAGTCCCGCATTGTTGGCGTCGGCCCCGCGAATATCCGCCGCGACGATGACCCCGGCGATGGCGGCGCAGACGCCGCTCAGCACGTAGGTCAGCATCACCATCAGCCGGGTGTTGACCCCGGCGTTACGCGCGGCGCGGATGTTGATCCCGACGGCTTCAATGAACATGCCCAGCGCCGTTTTGCGGGTGAAAAGCCAGAAGACAACGAGCGTGGCCAGGGCAATAATCACCGGCGTCGGGAAGAACAGAAGGTTGCCGCTTCCGAGCCACGCCAGGCTCGGGGAGTTAAAGGTGACAATCTGTCCGGAGGTAATCAGCTGCGCCACGCCGCGCCCGGCCACCATTAAGATAAGGGTGGCGACAAAGGGCTGAATTTTCAGCACCGCCACCAGAATGCCGTTCCATAATCCGGCCAGCACGCCGGTGCCTAAGGCCGCCAGCAGAACCACCGGCAGGCTGTGTCCGGCCACGGTCATGGAGGCGGCCGTGGCTCCGGCGATAGCCATCACCGCGCCGACGGAAAGGTCAATCCCGCCGGTGGCGATGACCAGCGTCATCCCGATGGCCAGCAGCGCCACGGGCGCGGCACGGTTCAGAATGTCTATCGGGCTGCCAAACAAGCGCCCATCCTGCACGATAATCTGGAAGAAATGCGGCGCGACCAGGCTATCAACCAGCAGAACCACCAGCAGCGCTGCGATTTGCGGCGTGCCGGTCGGCCAGCTGAAGCGGCGCTTTGTCTCACCGGTTTGCGAAAGCGAACGGGGCATCACGATTTACTCCTTATGCCGCGATGGCATTCATGATCGCCGGAACGGACAGCTTATCCAGCGGGATCTCTGCCACCTGTTTGCGATCGCGCATGATGATGACGCGATCGGCATAGCCCACCAGCTCCTCCAGCTCGGACGAAATAACCAGCAGCGCCAGACCGTCCGCGCACAGAGTTTCGATAAGCCGGATAATTTCGGCGTGCGCCCCCACGTCAATGCCGCGGGTCGGTTCGTCGAGGATCAGGAATTGGGGTTTGGTCAGCAGCCAGCGTGACAGCAGCACCTTCTGCTGGTTACCGCCGGAGAGGAACTCGATCGGCTGTTCCGCGCTCGGGGTACGAATACCCAACTGACGGATAAAGCGCTCGGCGATGGCGTTCTGCTCTTTACGGGGGATCGGGCGCAGCCAGCCGCGCTGGGCCTGCAGCGCCAGGATGATATTTTCCCGCACCGAGGCCGCAGCAATAATACCGTCCGTTTTCCGATCCTCCGGGCAGAAGCCGACGCCGAGACAGGAGGCCTGATGCGGCGATCGCAGGGTTTGCGGTTTACCCTTGATCAGCGCGCTGCCGCTGTCCGCCGGTTTGATCCCGAAGATCACCTCGGCGGTTTCGGTTCGTCCGGAGCCTAACAGGCCCGCCAGCCCGACAATTTCGCCTGGCCGTACCTCAAGGTTAAACGGCGAGATCACGCCCTTCTTGCCGTAATCGCTGAACGCGGCGACCGGTTTCTCGCTCAGCAGCGTACGCCCTGCGCGCTGAAGGGCGTTGGTTTCCAGCTCGCGGCCCAGCATCATTTTCACCAGTTCGATCTGCGGCAGCTCGCGGGTTTCGCGGCAGCCGACAAAGCTGCCGTTGCGCAGCACCGTGATGCGATCGCTTACCTCATATACCTGATCGAGGAAGTGGGTAACGAAGATCAGGCTGACACCCTGATCGCGCAGCTGGCGCATCAGGGTAAAGAGCATCTCCACTTCCTGGGTATCGAGGCTGGCGGTGGGTTCGTCGAGGATCAGCACTTTTGCAGAGAGATCGATCGCGCGACAGATGGCGACGATCTGCTGCATCGCCACGGAAAAGCGGTTCAGCGGCTCGCGGACGTCGAGGGAGAAGCCGTACGATTCCATCAG
This sequence comes from Enterobacter sp. UCD-UG_FMILLET, assembly GCF_000762975.1. Lineage (NCBI taxonomy): Bacteria > Pseudomonadati > Pseudomonadota > Gammaproteobacteria > Enterobacterales > Enterobacteriaceae > Enterobacter > Enterobacter sp. UCD-UG_FMILLET. The sequence continues at coordinate 112,102 of NZ_JRJC01000028.1, read as the reverse complement.
CTTTGTCGCCCGCGCCTCCATCTCTTTGCGGCGCAGCAGGCCAAAACGGCGTGGCTCACGGCCAATAAACAGGTTATCCGCCACCGACATATTCGGCAGCAGGTTCACTTCCTGGTACACAGTCCCGATCCCCAGCTGCTGGGCATGGGCGGTATTTTTTGGCGAAATGGCGTTGCCTTCCAGCCAGATGGTGCCGCGATCGGCGTGATAAACGCCGGTGAGGGATTTAATCAGCGTCGATTTTCCCGCGCCGTTCTCGCCCAGCAGCGCCATGATCTCACCGCGCCGCAGGCTGAAATCAACGTTATCCAGCGCCTTTACGCCGGGGAAGAATTTGCTTAAGCCCTCTGTGCGGAGGATTTCCTGGTGTTGTTCAGTTTTCATATTTACGTCCCCGGCACGTTCCCGTAGGCCGGGTAAGCGCAGCGCCACCCGGCAATTTCACAGGATCAGTAGCCCATATTTTTCTTCTTCTCTAACTCTTCTTTCGCCGTGTCAGGCAGGTAGAGCGTGGACTTGGTGACCGTCACCTTCTCAGGCATCGTGCCGTCTTTCTTGAATTTCTCCAGCGCGTCGAATGCCGGGCCCGCCATGTTTGGCGTCAGCTCCACGCTGGCGTTGGCTTCGCCGTCGATCATCGCTTTGTAGATGTCCGGCACGCCGTCGATAGAGCCGGTGAGGATATCTTTGCCCGGCTTCAGGCCCGCTTCTTTAATCGCCTGAATCGCACCGATCACCATGTCATCGTTGTGGGCGTAAACCATGCAGATGTTCTTGCCGTTGTTTTCAGCCTTAATGAAGCTCTCCATGACCTCTTTACCTTTACTGCGCGTAAAGTCGCCGGACTGAGAGCGGATAATCTTGATGTTTGGCGCTTTAGCAATGGCCTCAGCAAAGCCTTTTTTACGGTCGATGGCCACGCTCGCGCCGACGGTGCCCTGCAGTTCAACGACGTTACACGGCTTGCCGTCGACCTGTTTCACCAGCCAGTCGCCAATCAATTGCCCTTCAAGCACGTTGTTGGCGGTCACGGTGGTCATATAGAGGGATTTGTCTTTGACGTCGATGGAACGGTCGAGCAGGAAGACCGGGATCTCAGCGTCTTTCGCTTCCTTCAGGACGGGTTCCCAGCCGGTCGCCACGACGGGTGCAATAAAGATGGCATCCACGCCCTGGGCGATAAAGGAGCGCACGGCTTTGATCTGATTCTCTTGTTTTTGCTGACCATCGGCGATTTTCAGGGTAATGCCGCGTTTCTGAGCCTCGCTTTTCGCAACGTTGGTTTCTGCCGCTCGCCAGCCTGATTCAGAGCCGACCTGCGAAAAACCTACGGTTAAGGGAGCGGCCATCGCCATAGACGACATGGCTGCCGAAACTGCTGTGACAAGAAGTAAGCGCTTCCACATATGAGCGTCCTCGTAGGGGTGTTTATTGTTGGTTAAAAGATGTTCTGCGAAATGACTATAGCCCATGAAATATGTAACGAATTGCGTTACATCACACTTCAGAAAAGTGAATAAAACGTTAATCACAAGTTTGTAATCGCTTTCATTTCACCATGAAAAATGTGGCTGAGTTTATGGATTTTTCTGTCATGGAATCGGTCTGAAAAGTGGAGAAAGCGGGGAGAGAAAGCGAAAACAGGCGGAGACATTCAGCGCGAGTTGGCTATAATACCTGCCACTTGTTTACCATCCATTTTAAAGGACACCGACATGAGCTTACTCAACGTCCCAGCGGGTAAAGAACTGCCAGAAGACATCTACGTAGTTATCGAAATCCCGGCTAACGCAGATCCGATCAAATACGAAGTGGACAAAGAGAGCGGCGCCCTGTTCGTAGACCGTTTCATGTCTACCGCGATGTTCTATCCGTGCAACTACGGTTACATCAACCACACCCTGTCTCTGGACGGTGACCCGGTTGACGTGCTGGTCCCAACGCCATACCCACTGGAGCCAGGCTCCGTCATTCGCTGCCGTCCAGTTGGCGTGCTGAAAATGACCGACGAATCCGGTGAAGATGCGAAGCTGGTTGCGGTACCGCACACCAAGCTGAGCAAAGAATACGATCACATCAAAGATGTGAACGACCTGCCAGAGCTGCTGAAAGCGCAGATCACTCACTTCTTCGAGCACTACAAAGACCTCGAAAAAGGCAAGTGGGTTAAAGTTGACGGCTGGGACAACGCAGAAGCGGCGAAAGCAGAAATCATCGCCTCTTTCGAACGCGCTGCTAAGAAGTAATTCTTACTGCTGTTATGAAGGCCCCGCGCGTCGGGGCTTTTTTATTTCCCTGGTTAAAAGCAGTATAAACGGATTTTTTAAGAAGAATCCCATTTCTTTTGGTTAGGGTATTAAAAACAAAAAGGACACCCTATCATTTATGGTGGGAGTGGTTGAATAGCCTGGCTGTTAATAACATACTGTCGTGATGAACATTAATCCCCATTCATTTTAGGATTCATATGTCATCCATTAACATTGATGTTGCCCGCCCAACTGGAATTTATTTTATCATTGAACGACTGTACTCCCGCGATGGTCTTATGCCTTCTGTTGGGGAAATTAGTCCCTCTTTGACACAGGTGCACCGTACCGTCATTCAGCTAAAACGCAAGCAAGATATGTTTATGGATGGTGTTAAGGTTATCCCTAAAGATATTACCCTTTGGCAACAGATAAAATATATTACAGGTTCAAAAGTAACGACCAAAGATACGGATGCGTTAGTGTATACGACCGATTTTATCGGCTCCCTTGTTGCCACAACGCCTTTAGGTAATATTGAGCATGAAAATATTCCTCGCTTCCTCACGACAGAGTCTATCCACTCTCTTCCGCAGGCGGTGAGTTATGGGCGTGATCCCATCCCACAAGTTCTTCTTTATGGTCGTAAGGATATTGTCTTCTTTATGGACAATGGTGGTAAAGGTACGCCAACTGCTATTGCAAAATATAACCACAACACTCGTGATCTTGCCATAATCAAAGATCAGCTAGAAGCCAGTAAAACGATGAAGGAACTGCTATCTAAGGGAGCAAAATTATGAGCAAGAAAAGACATATCGTGAGTCTATTCGTCCTTATTATTGCCGCCTTTATCTTTGGCAGAAGTACGTATATTGAATACCTCGCATGGTACTATGGAAGCGATAATTTAATATTCAGCGAAATAAATAGCTTCTTACTATCCAGTTTATTTAACGGACTTTATTTCGCTCTATCATCAAGCATTATTTATGCGTTACTCACTCTATTAAAAAGAATTCCCAGAAATATCGTCGTTTCTTGTCTGCTGCAGTTCTGTATTAACATCGGGCTATATACGCTTTTTGTTGCAGTAGATAGAGGATATAGTAAGTTGCATACTTTAGGCTCGGGTGCTACTGATATCACCCACGGCTATTTTTTAGGGGCGTTGCTGACGAGCACACTCCTGACCGTCGCGATCGTGAGCGTTATACATGCTAAGTTTCTTTCTTCAAAGCATAAAGATGGGCTACATAAAGGCGTTTGACTGTTACGGCAAAGACAGCAAATGGCAGTATCTCTGCATCCTGACATTCCAGCTTGCCTGGTTTTTGTTTTACTTATGGATCCCTTATCGAAGCGATTATGCGATTCTGCTGTTTTTACTGTTTTTCCTGCCCGTCATATCAAGCAATACGCGGTGCATAAACTACTATGGCCGTTCACGCGCCTTGTGTTTTTTATGGCTTATTGCCCCATACATCATGCTGTTCGTTCCTCTGTTTTTAACCCGACGCAGGGATACAGAAGAGAATTGAAAGCGCAAAAAACAACGCCACCTCACGGTGGCGTTGTTTTTTTTAGTACTGGTCTCTGTCTAACCAGTTACCGCTTACAATCCGCGTTAACCCTTCGACCGGACGCTGGTAGACATACATCCACGCGCTTCCGTACGGCGTCTGGATCAACTGGCGTGCGTATTCACCGCCCCTGGTGCGCAAGGCATCAAGTTCGGCAAGCGTCGCGTTATCAATACGATAGACTTCACCCTGTACTGTTCCTTCGCCCGGAACCGCGCCTGGATAGTGGCCCAGGCTGTACAACTGGTAGTTCTCGATATTGTAATTCCCCAGCAGCAAGGCATTGGTCATCCAGTGACTGTTGCCTTGCTTGGTTCGTAAACTGCCGTAGACAAATATTCGCATTGCTAAAACTCAAACTGATAGAGCAGATCAAGTGCCTGGTCTACGCCGGACACTGCTTCCAGATATAGCTTAGGCATCAGGCGATAGCGTAACGTGAGAGTTGCCAGTGAGTCAAAGATCCCCACACCATATTTTACCTGCAGACCCGGCAGTACATACCCGCTGACCACCACCTGCGAGGAGTCACCCACGCCCTGGGTGTCCAGCGCCAGATTGCTTACGCCGAACGTCTCGCCGATTTTACCCACAACCTGCCCACTTTGTGCAACCCCCAGACCCACTAACATCGAGGTCATCGCCGCACTGTCGCTCTGACCGCTGTCCAGACCTTGTCCACGCAGCAGGTAAGAGAGGGCTTCCTGCTGCGGCATCGCCGGGTCAGAGAAGATCTCCGCCTTCGGCTCGTCGGCGGAACCGGTGACGCGTACGCCAGCAATAACGTTGTTTTCCGTCGCTTCCGGGTTACGAATCGCTTCGATGTTCAGCAGAGGCTGATCCGGTGGACCGGAGAAAAGCAGCTCGCCTTTACGGACGATGAGGTCCTGACCATAGGCGTGGAAACGCCCTTCAGGAATATTGATCTGCCCGTTCAGGCCAAGCCCTTGTTTATCCTGCGCCACTTTCAGGTCGCCCGTGAGCCTCGCCTTCAGCCCAAACGCATTCAACCGCACGTTATTCCCCACGTGCACGATGAGGTTACTGTTAATCGGTATGCCCGCGCTCTTCTGCTCGACAGGTTTCAGATTTTCATTGAGCATCACTTCATCACTTGAAACGCCGACCGCGCTTTCCGGCACGTCGTGAACCACGATGCGCGCCCACGGCACGTCGACGCGTCCGTCAAGCGTGAAGAGGCTTGGCGTGGCTTCAAAGACCACATCAGGCGAAACGTCCAGGCGCACCATCGGCGGTACGGTGATACGCACCTTACTGCCCTTCGCGGCGATACGGGCGCGCCAGTTATCGAGCTGGCTCCAGTCCGCGTCGCCGCTGAGGTTGATTTGCCCCTGCTGCGTCAATACCGAGCCGCTCAGCGTCGAGCTCATGCCGTTGAAGTTCATCGCGATCTGGCTGGGCTGCATGTCAAACGGCATGAAGTTGCCGTCGATATCCACGCCGCTGAGCCGCATCTGACCGAACAGCTGCGGGCTTTGCGCGTTGCCGGCCAGGCGCAGGTTAGCGTTGAGCATGCCCTCGGCTTTTTCCCCGCGCGCGAAAATCGGGTTCACCATCGCCAGGTTGAAGTTACGGATGTTGACGTTGCCGCCCAGATTACGCCGCCCCTGCGGATCGGTAATCTGAACCTGCCCGTCCAGCTGGCCGTTGTTGGTGAGGCGGATTGTCCACCCCAGCTGTGCGCGATTGTTATGCAGATCGGCACTCAGGTTCAGGGTGTCGAACGCCACCGGAAGCGACGCGTTGTTGACCTCTTGCGTCACCTTCACGTTACGCCCGGACAGCGTGACGCTGCCCTGCGGCAGACCCTCTTTGGTGGTGTCCCAGGCGACATCGGCTTTCCCGCTGAAGACGCCGCTGGCCTGAGTCGTGTCCGGCATAAACGGCTTCAGCATCGCCAGATCGAAGCGGTTGAGGTTGATCTGCGCGCGCCCTTCCGCGCCCGCATCAATGGTCTGCGGCACGCACAGTTCCGCATTCGGATTGGTCCAGCAGTGTGGCCCAATGCTGATCTTCTGCTCGGCATTGCGGTAGTCCAGCGCGATGGAGCGCGACAGCGCCAGCGGCCCGACCGGCGTATTGAAACGGGTGTTATCAAGCAGACCTTTCCAGCGTTCTGCTTTGCGGTCGAAGCTTCCGGTGAGGTGAAGCTGACCGGAGACCGGCTCGCCCTGTACGCGCAGCTGGAGGTCGTGCTGCTTCTCGTTCCCTTTGGCGTCCAGGGTAACCAGGCTAATGTTCACGTCCGGCTGAGAAATGCGCTCCACGCGCAGGTTCAGGTTACCGCCGATCTGATCGGTGGATTTCACATCCCCTTCCACGCGGACGCGGGCAACGCTCAGCTCCTGCCAGCGCAGGTTATTGGCGGTGATATCCGCCAGCAGCTGCGGCGCATCCACGGTTCCGCGCACTTTCACGAGGCCTTTCGCCGTGCCGCCCAGACCCGGCAGGGCGTTGTCCAGATTCGGCGCGTCGATGGTGGCGTCCAGATTCAGATCTTTCACCCCCAGCTCGCCTTTGATATCCGCCGTGTTGCGGCCCAGCGCCACGTGCAGCCCCGGGATAACCCACTGCAGATAGCTGTTGCCTTTCAGCGAACCTTCAACGTTAACCTTGTTCTGCTTCACGTTCCCGGCAATCTTGATTTCCGGCACGTCCATCTGCCACGTACCGCCGTACAGGCTGCCGCGGGTTTTGATCAGGCCATCCAGTTTCGACGGCCAGTCCGGCACCTCTTTGGCGGTGTTAATGCCCGTCAGCTTCAGCTCGCCGCGCCAGCTGATCGCCTGCTGCCAGTCGAGCAGCGCGGTCAGCTCGGTTTTGCCTTCCAGCGCCGCGACGGTCAGCTTGTCGAGGTTGACCTGCTGTTCGTTGCCCTTCGCATCCAGCGTGATGTTCGCGGGCGGCACGCCCTGTCCCTTCACCGCGGTGCGGAACGAGAGCGCGTAGTCGGTCATCTTGCCGCTCAGCTTCAGCTTCAGGTCATCGGCCTGGAACTGCTTTTCGCCGGTGAACGGCCAGTAAAGCTGCTTGCTGACAATTTCAATATTGAGCGGCAGCCCGGCTTCCGCAAGCTGCGTTTGCGCGCGCAGGACCATGTCCACCGGGCCGGAGAGATTTACCCCGACATCCAGCTTATCGCGTAGCGCCCCGCCCACTTTGATCTTCACCTTTTCGCCTTTCAGCGGATCGATGTTGAGGGCACTGTTAAGCGTGATATTTACCGGCCAGTTATCGCGCAGCAGCGCATTCCCTGACGCATTCACCGAGCCCTGGCTGGTGTCGATATCCAGCGCGTCGAGCTTCATGTTGCCGTCAATGCTGCTGACTTTCAGCAGCATAGTGTAGACCGTCAGATCGGTATCGCCGGTCAGGCGCAGCTGCTCGCCTTTGAACTCCTCGATGTTGAGGTTCAGCGGAAGATGAACGTCAGTCATTTCCGGCAGAACGGGCTTCGAGAAAAGATCTTTCAGCGTTTCGCCCAGCGGCTTCTCTTCCGGCTGCGGGTTCTGAATCTTCGGCTCGACGATCTCTTCCTGCGCCACGTCGGCCACCTTCGGCAGCGCGATCAGCAAGCCCTGCAGGGACGTCGGCGTTAGGGTGAGGTTTTTCTCCTGCCAGCGCAGGCCGGAGGTGAAATCCATCACGGACACGGTGGTGTCGTCGATTTTGATATTAACGTTATCGAGCGCCACCCGATAGAGCGCGATCGGGTACGGCGTGGAGAGATTCAGCGGGCCGCTGTCCTCTTCCTCGACCGGCGCAGACTGCGGCATTTTTTTCGAATCTATCGCCACGTTGACGTCTTTAAGCGACAGATCGTTGACGCAGAGCTTGCTGTCCCGCAGACAGCCCAGCTTTACCGCCAGGTGGAATTCCCCGGCGTTCACCGCCACGCCCGGCTGCTCATAGCGGATGTTCTTCAGACGCAGGTCGCGCCAGCCGCCCGTTACCTGGCCAATCTCCAGCCCCGGCACCCAGCGGTTCGCAGCGTTAAACAGCAGATGCAGGCCGGTGGTGGTCCCTACCAGAAACGCTACCGTCCCGAGCAACAGCACGATAAAAATCAGCACCCCGAGGCTTATCTTCTTCCATAAACTCATAATTCAGGCCCCAGACCGATGTAAAACTGTAAACCGTGTTCGTCTTTGTCACCCACCGGAACGGCGAAATCGAGCTTGATCGGCCCGACCGGTGACTGCCAGCGTACGCCCACGCCCGCGCCGGTTTTGAAATCGCTGCGGCGGATGTCGTTTACGGCTTCACCGCCATCCACAAACATCGCCCCCCACCATTTTCCGCTGACGTTATACTGGTACTCCAGCGAGCCGGTGGCCAGTTTCGAGGCACCGGTCAGCTGGCCTTTGTCATTTTCAGGCGAGATCGATTTGTATTTATATCCGCGAATACTGCGGTCCCCCCCGGCGAAGAAGCGCAGATCCGGCGGAACGCGCTCGAAGTCACCCGTTTCAATCCAGCCGAGATTGCCGCGCATCACAAAGCGATGTTTGTCGTAAAGCGTGCGGATCCAGACGTTTTGCGCCTGCACGACGGTGAAGTCCACATCAGAACCCCACATGGTGTTGGAGTAATCAATGGAGTAACGCTGGGAATCCCCCCACGTTGGCATCAGACCACCGCGGGAGCGGGTACGGCTGATCATCACGCCCGGATAGAGCAGCATGGTAGTGTTGGTGACGTTAGCCTGGGTAAAGTGGTCGAAGCTCCAGCGCAGGTTAATGGCGCGCTGCCAGCCGCTGGAGAGATCCCAGAAACGCGATACGGCAAGCGTGGTGGAATCGGATTCGGTATCGTTCAGGTCGGTGCGCTTAAAGCCCCCCTGAACCAGGTAGTACTGCTCAAGCGGGTTTTTCAGCAGCGGCATTTTGTAGCTGAAATCCAGCTGCTGTTCCGGAGCTGAGATACTCGCGCTGGTGGTCAGGCTGTGGCCGTAGGAGTTCATCCACGGCTTTTTCCAGGTGGCCTTCACGCGCGGGCCGACGTCTGTCGAGTAGCCAACACCGGTCTCAATGGTGTTCTCGGTGCGCGGCGAGACAACGCCATGCAGCGGCAACACCTTCGTTTTGCGAGACTTATCAAATTCCGGTGCGACAACCACGGAGTTAAACCAGCCGGTAGCGGAAAGACGACGGTTCAGTTCCGCCAGGTCCCTGGACTGGTAGTAATCCCCCTTTTTGAACGGCACGAGGTTTTGCAGGTACTCTTCACGGATTTGCGAACCTTCAAACGTCACGTCGCCAAAGCGGTAGCGTTCTCCGCTGTCGTAGTCGATATCCCAGAAGGCCTGATGTCGATCCAGCGCAATGCCCAGCTGGCTTTTGTTGAACTGGCTGTCGAAATAGCCCTTACGCAGGGCAACGCTCGTCAGCTCTTTTTTGAAATGATCGTAGTCACCGTGGTTAAGCACGGTACCGATTTTCGGCCGCGTGCCGAGCAGGTCAAGGTAATCCCGGTCGGTACGCGCCCCGCCGCGCAGAATGACGTTGGTGCCGCCAATCAGTACCGGTTCACCCGGCGAAACGCGGGCAATAAGGACCTGGCGCCCCTTCTCTGGAGGCGGACGGAGATCGAAATCAATGGTGGGTTCGTAATACCCCAGCGCTTTCAGCCCTTCACGGATGGCGTCATCCACGCGCGCGCGAAAACGCCGGTCCGGCGTCACCTCATCACTCTGGATGGTCGACAACTGCGCACGCACGTTTTTTTGTAGCGCCCCGGATAACCCCTCAACCTGCAAACGGACATTCGCCGCGCTGGCAATCCCGCTTGTCAGCAACACACTGACTAAACATAACTGGCGGATTTTTGTCACGTTTTCTCCTGAATATCCCTGTTTCCACCCTGGAAGCAAATGAAGTGCCGCTCCGCGGCAAAATACGGCCTGTTAGCCAAAAACCCAAATCACGGGTTGAAAACGGGTGTAACACCCAAATATTTCTTATGATTAAATCTAGACTCATTCAGCGCATTTATTGTGTTCAATTAAACGCTTCGTGACAACCTTAACCGAAACATCGCACCCCGGGAGGCCCCATCGTGAGTTTATTCGACAAAAAGCATCTGGTTTCACAAACTGATGCATTACCGGGACGCAACACCCCTATGCCTGTGGCGACCTTACACGCCGTCAATAACCATTCCATGACCAACGTGCCGGAGGGAATGGAAATCGCCCTGTTCGCCATGGGCTGTTTCTGGGGCGTTGAGCGCCTCTTCTGGCAGCTGCCCGGCGTTTACAGCACGGCGGCTGGATACACGGGCGGTTACACGCCGAATCCTACCTATCGCGAAGTTTGCTCCGGCGAAACCGGGCATGCGGAAGCGGTACGCGTGGTCTACGACCCTGCAGTCATCAGCTACGAGCAGCTCCTTCAGGTCTTCTGGGAGAATCACGACCCGGCGCAGGGCATGCGTCAGGGCAACGACCACGGCACCCAGTACCGCTCGGCTATCTATCCGCTCACGCCCGAGCAGGATGCCGCCGCGCGCGCCAGCCTTGAGCGTTTCCAGCAGGCCATGCGTGAAGCGGGCGATACGCGCGAGGTGACCACGGAAATCGCGACGGCGAAACCGTTCTACTATGCCGAGGACGATCACCAGCAGTATCTGCATAAAAACCCGTACGGCTACTGCGGTATCGGAGGCATCGGCGTCTGCCTGCCGCCGCAGCTGGCGTAATTATTGATCCAGCGCCACGCGTGCCGCGTGGCGCGTGGCATTGCTGACCGAACCGTAATCCATTACTTTGCCCTGCAGCAGCAGGTTAAAGACCGCCGCCTGCGGTCGGTTAAGCCGCGTTTGCAGCAGATGTACGGCCTCAATCCCCAGCTCGCGGCAGGGCACAGTGACGCCCGTAACCGGCTTTTCCAGACGGTGCGCTAAATTCCATGCAAAATCGGTGGTAATCAGCGAAATGTCTTCCGGAACGCGCAGCCCGTGGCGCGTTAACGCCCTGATCACTCCTTCCGTCATGCTGGTACTGTTCGGGAAAATCACCTCCGGCCACTGGGAGCTGTCATGCGTCATCAGCCACGCATCCAGCGCCCGCTCGGCCTCGTCTGCCGTAAACCATTCCGTCACGAGCAAATCGCGCTGAGGATCAAAGGCCACGTGAAAATGGCGATACGCCTCTTTGATGCCGTCCAGACGCGCGTACAGCGTATCCCGCCGCAGGCAGGTGAGCGTGAGCACCCGGCGATGCCCCTGCTCGAAAAGGTACTGCATGGCGGTGAAGCCGATTGCCCGGTGATCGGGTGACACGGCATCCAGCATCCGATCCCGGTCAACGGAATTAATTAACACGCAGGGCTTATTCAGCGTGCTCGCCAGTTTAAATATGGTGGAATCATCAGTGCCAATAATAATAATCGCGTTGATATTCTTATGACTGGCCTTTTCCATAAAGACCTTTACATCGGCATGCTGTTCTTCTAAACCACAGCACGTGACCCACACATTATGCCGCGAGCAGGCTTCAGCAATCCCTTTCGTTACTTCCAGATAAAATATATCTCTGCGCCCCTGAAAGGTTCTTTCCGGTGCAAAAACAGCGATACCGTTAATTAACAGTCTTCCGCTCGCCATAGACTCCAGCACACCGAGCTCCCGCGCGGTGCGAACGATCGCCTCCCTGGCTTTATCGCTGGTGTAAGACTTGCCGCTTAATACCCGCGAAACCGTGCTGACGGAATAGCCCGTCAGGGCTGCAATTTCCTCCATTTTTAACCTGCCCGGCATAGTGTGACCTCGCTCTCATTCAGTTTTTGCAAATATTTGCAGAAACAGTTCTTTGATTTTAAAACCAAATTTCAGAACACCTGGAAATTACTTAATCACCTTGCGAGTATTCTCACAAAAACACATTGTCGCTACCGCTCCCCTTTCCTATTTTCCGGTCATCACTCATTTCAACTGAAATTAAGGTGTGACATGGAGAAGGTACGTTTTGGCATTATTGGAATAGGTAATATCGGTACGGTCCACGCGCGTTATTTACTGGCAGGTACGGTCAGCGACGCCTGCCTGGCCGCGGTTTGTGATAATGCGCCGGAAAAGCATCCCGCTATCCGCCAGTTGGTCGGTACCCTCCCATTATTCAGCGACGCGCAGGAGATGCTCCAGAGCGGGCTTATCGACGCGGTGATTGTCGCCACGCCGCACTACGAGCATCCGCGCCTGTCGATGCTGGCGATGCGCAACGGCATCCACACCCTGTGTGAAAAACCGGCGGGTGTGTACACCGCCCAGGTACAGGAGATGAACGCCTGCGCCCGGGAGTGCGATGTGGTGTTCGGCATCATGTACAACCAGCGCCCGAACCCGCTCTACCAGAAGGTGAAAGATCTGATCGACAGCGGCGAGCTGGGCGAGGTCCGCCGCTCCAACTGGATCATCACCAACTGGTATCGCTCGCAGAGCTACTACAACTCCGGCGGCTGGCGCGCTACCTGGAAAGGGGAAGGCGGCGGCGTGCTGCTCAACCAGGACCCGCACCAGCTCGATCTCTGGCAATGGCTGGTCGGCATGCCCGTCCGCCTGCGCGCGTTCTGCCAGTTCGGTAAACATCGTGAAATCGAAGTGGAAGACGAGGTCACCGCCTATGCCGAATATGCCAACGGCGCGACGGGCGTGTTTATCACCACCGTGGCGGAAACGCCGGGAACCAACCGGCTGGAAATCGTCGGCGATCGCGGCAAGGTCGTTGTCGAAGAGGGCAAGCTGCGCTACTGGCGGCTGCGTGAATCTGAAACCGCCTTCAACGCCCGCTGGCAAAACGGTTTTGGTGAACCTGAGTGCTGGGAGGTCACGCTTCCCGTTGCTCCGGAATGCAGCGAACACCACGTCATTACCGCCAATTTCTGTGCCGCCATCCTGCGCGGCGAGCCGCTCATTGCGCCGGGTCTGGAAGGGATCCACGGGCTGACGCTCTCCAACGCTATGCACCTCTCCACCTGGACAGACGACTGGGTCGAACTCCCGCTCAACGAGAAACAGTATCTGCGCCTGCTTCAACAGCGCATCAGCACCTCAGTGGCAAAAGAGACAGCCAGCGTCACGCTGGATGCCTCTGGCACCTGGTAACTCCGGAGAAGAATCAATGTTAAATGTCGCTATCGTGGGAACAGGGAATATCTCGCACAACCATATTCAGGGTTATTTGCAGTTTGGCCAGCGCTGCCGGATCGTCGCGCTGGTAGATATCTACCCGGAAAAAGCCCACGAGAAAAAAACGCGCTACAGCCTGAAGGAAGCACGCGTTTATGACAGCCACCAGCAGATGCTGGCCTCAGAGCCGGATATCGACATCGTCGACGTCTGTACGCCGCCCTACGTCCACGCTGAGATCGGCATTGATGCCCTGAACGCGGGGTGCCACGTGCTGTGCGAAAAACCGATGGCCGCCTCGCTGGAGGAGTGCGACGCGATGATTGCCGCGCAACAGGCCAGCGGCAAAACGCTCGCCATCATTGCACAGAACCGCTTTACCGATGCCTTCTGGCGCCTGAAAGCCGCACTCGATTCCGGCCTCGCAGGAAAAGTCTGTCACGCGCAGGTGGATTCGTTCTGGTGGCGCGGACACTGCTACTACGACCTGTGGTGGCGCGGCACCTGGGAAAAAGAGGGAGGCGGCTGCACCCTTAACCACGCGGTTCACCACATCGACGCCATTCAGTGGATGCTCGGCTTCCCGTCCGAAGTGGTGGCGATGATGACCAACGTGGCGCACGACAACGCTGAAGTCGAAGACCTCAGCGCCGCAATCTTCAAATACCCCAGCGGCGCGATCGCGCAGCTTACCGCCTCGGTCGTGCACCACGGCGAAGATCAGAAAATTATCATTCAGGGCGATAAGGCGCGTATCTCCGCGCCGTGGCAGGCCTTTGCCAGCGTCAGCGCCGATAACGGCTTCCCGCAGGAAGATCGGGATCTGCAGCGAGAAGCGCAGCTCAACGCCGTTTTTCAGGAGACGCCGAAGCTCGAGTGGACGCTGCATACCGGGCAAATTAACGACCTGCTTTATGCCATTGAGCACGGCACCGCGCCGTTAGTGGATGGCCTGCAGGGCAAACGCTCGCTGGAGCTGATTACCGCGATCTATAAATCCGCCATTACCCGCAGCGTGGTCTCGCTGCCGATTCAGCGCGATGACCCGCTTTACCGCACCGGCGGGACGAACGCCCTCGCTCCCCGTTTTTATGAAAAATCCGCAAGCGTCGCCAACTTCAGCGAAGTCGGCGCAATTCCCCTTGGCAAAGATCTGGACTCAGGAGTGACACCATGAACAAGCATGACGGAATGAACTACGCCCCGGTGGGCAAACCGCAGCCCGTTGTCAGGGAAGGAGAGTTTATTTTTGCCGCCGCCGCGCTCGACCACGGCCATATCTACGGGATGAGTAACGGCCTGATAGAAGCCGGGGCCACCCTGAAATGGGTATACGACCCCGATCCGGCCAAAGTGGATAAATTTATCCAGCAGTACCCGCAGGCAAAAGTGGCGGAGTCGCTGGAGGTGATACTCAACGACGACGAAGTGCGTCTGGTGGCCAGTGCTGCCATTCCGTCCGAGCGCTGCGCGCTGGGGCTGAAAGCCATGGCCGCAGGCAAGGACTACTTCACGGATAAAGCCCCGCTCACCACCCTTGAACAGCTGGCCGATGCCAAAGCGATGGTCGAGAAAACCGGGCGGAAATACGCCGTGTACTACAGCGAGCGTCTTCACGTCGAGAGCGCGGTGTTTGCCGGACAGCTGGTGCAGCAGGGGGCCATTGGCCGCGTCGTGCAAACATTGGGGACAGGCCCGCACCGGGAAGGAACCGGTCGCCCGGACTGGTTCTACGATCGACGATTTTTCGGCGGCATTCTGTGCGATATCGGCAGCCACCAGATCGAGCAATTTCTCTTCTACACGGGCAACAGTGAGGCATGCGTGGTCGCCAGCCAGGCACGCAATTTCAACCATCCGCAGCATCCGGCATTTGAAGATTTCGGCGACGCAACAATCAGGGGCGAAAACGGCGCCAGCGGTTATTTCCGCTGCGACTGGTTTACGCCGGACGGGCTTTCTACGTGGGGCGACGGCCGCCTGACGCTGCTCGGCACCGAAGGCTATATCGAAATCCGCAAATATGTCGATCTCACCCGCGGCGAGCAGGACGTGGTGTATCTCGTCAATAAAGAGGGGGAATTCCGTTATCCGGTCGCCGGGGAGGTCGGGTTCCCGTTCTTTGGCGAACTGATCCTCGACTGCCTGCATCGAACCGAAAACGCCATGACGCAGGCGCACGCCTTCAAGGCGGCGGAGCTCTGCGTGAAGGCCCAGATGCTGGCCAACGCGACGGAATAACGGGAGGCGACGATGACGATCCTGAACACGGCAGTAATCGGTGCGGGAGCGATTCACGGCTGCCATGTGAACGCGTTGCGCCAGATGCCCAACGTCGCGCTGCGCGCGCTGGTCGATATCGACAGCGTTAAAGGGCTGAAGCTGGCGATGGGCTATCAGTGTCGCTTTTATCAGGATTACCGGGAAATGCTGCTGGATGATGCCATCGACGTGGTCCACATCTGCACGCCGCATTTTGAGCATAAGAGCATGATCCTGGCGGCGCTCGCCGCCGGGAAGCATGTTTTCTGCGAAAAACCGGTGGGCATGAACAGCAGCGAACTCGTGGACATCACCCGCGCCGCCGAACAGACGCCGGGTCTGCTCGGCGTGTGCTATCAGAACCGGCTCAACCCCACCAGCCTGCGCATTCGCCAGGCGCTGGAGGACGACGAGCTGGGAAAAATGCTCAGCATCAAAGCGGTGCTAACGTGGTCGCGCTCGGGCGCGTACTACACCGAAAGCCCGTGGCGCGGGCGGCTGGCAACGGAAGGCGGCAGCCTGCTGATCAACCAGGCCATCCATACTCTCGACCTGATGCAGTGGTTCGCTGGCGGCGTGACGCGGGTGAAAGGCGTGGTGGACCGCGGTGAGCTGGCGAACGTGACCGAAGGAGAAGACAGCGCGATGGCCACGCTGCATTTTGCCAACGGCGCGCGCGGCCTGTTTTATGCCAGCAACTGCAATACCGCGGACTCCCCCCTCTGGCTTGAAATCCACTGCGAACGGGGCTCGCTGCTGCTCAGCGACAACGTGCTCTGGCGCATCACGCCCGGCGAGCGCCTTAGGCTGGCGAGCGATAACACCCCTGACGGCCTGGTCAAAAGCTACTGGGGTCTGGGGCATGAGCAGGCGATCCGCCGTTTTTATCATGCTATTTCCCATCCAGGAAATGCGAATTACACCGACATCCGCGAAGCCGGAAAATCACTCACCCTTGTGGAGGCTATTTATCGCTCATCTCAGTTAAGACAATGGATAGAACTCAATAAGTAGAACGTAATGTGTCGTCCAGATTTGAATAAAAATACGGCCTGAAAAACAGGTTAATCATTACCCTACACTGGATATTATTATGGTCAAACCTACTGAACGTAGAGTGGGTTACGGCGTGGCGCTTGGCTACGGCGTAACCGATCTGTTTGGCGGAGGGGCGTTCGCCGTTATCGGCACCTGGCTGCTCTTTTTTTACACCACCTATTGCGGGCTGTCTGTTATTGAAGCGGGATCTATATTCGCTATTGCCCGCGTCATTGATGCGCTATTAAGCCCGATTATGGGCTATATCACCGATAATTTCGGCAATACCTGGCTCGGGCGTAAATTTGGCCGTCGCCGCTTCTTTTTATTGCTCAGTTCGCCGCTCATGTTTTTGTATTCCCTGCTTTGGCTGACGGACATGGGCTACTGGTATTACCTGGGAACCTATCTCTCTATTGAACTGCTATCGGCGATGGTGCTGGTGCCCTGGGAGACCCTGGCGGCGGAGATGACAAACCGCTATGAGGAGCGAAGCCGCCTCTCCGGCGTGCGCATGATCTGCTCCCAGCTGGGCGGTTTCCTTGCGGTTTCCGTTCCGGGCGTGATTATGCATTTCACGGGGAAAGATAATCCGTTTACCTATACCCTCACCGGACTGATATTTTCCTGCGTGTTCTGCATTGCGGTATTTATTACCTGGTACACCACCTGGGAAGCGAAAGATGTGCAGCAGGAAGCCAGTTTTAAAGTGGACAACCAGCGCATCGGCGGGCTACTGAATCACCTGAAATATCTGGTGCTGGATCTCTTTTCCTCCTTCCGTATCCGCACGTTTCGCCTGCATATCATTATTTACATCTTTTCGTTCACGGCGATGGACGTATTCGGCTCGGTCTTTACCTATTACGTCGTGTATTGCCTGAGCCAGGACGCCTCGGCGGTTTCCGGCTGGCTGAGTATTGCCGCCTTTGCCTCAGTACCGGGTACCTATGGATTTATGCTGCTGTTGAACCGGCTGAACATCACGCCGTCTGCCGCCCTGCGACTCTCCTACGGCTGTATCTTCCTGGTGCTGGCCTTCCTGTTTACGGTCTATCTCACTAAAACGCAGGTACCGACCCTGCTGTTCTCTGCGGTCTTTATTCTGCTCGGTGCCGCCCGCTCTGGCCTCTACTATATTCCGTGGAATATCTACAGCTTCATTCCGGATATTGACGAGATGGTAACGCAGCAGCGCCGTGAAGGCATTTTTGCCGGTGTGATGGTCCTGACCCGTAAGAGCACCGTGGCGATTGCCATCATGATCGTAGGCCTGGTGCTGCAGGAGTCCGGCTTTGTGAAGGGTAACGGCGCACAGCCTGAAAGCGCGCTGGGGGCGATTATCGGCCTGATGATCTTCGCGACGGCAGCCCTGCTGGCGGTTAGCTTCTTTACCACCTACAGGTTCAAGCTCACCCGTGAGACGCACAAGCTGCTCCTGAAGGAGATAGCACGCCGTAAGCTGGGTGGTGATTACCGCGACTGCGACGCCAGAACCCGCGTGGTGATTAAGCAGTTAACGGGATATGAGTATGACCAGGTGTGGGGAGGAAGCGCCTCACGTCGCGCGGAGGGGACGGCCCGTTTATCCGCCGCGAAATAGCGCCCTGTACCGGACAGCACCACGCTGTCCGGTCTGTTTTATGCCAAAATGTGACCTCTGGCAGATTTACATCTCTTTACGCTATACTACCCGCTGAAATAATCAGCTCAACGCTACGAGCTGATGTTCAATGTGTTTTCACACAAATGGTATCAATTCCCCTTCTGAGGATCTGGCGAGAAGCCGGATAAACTATGTTAAACAGTATTTTAGTAATACTTTGTCTAATTGCCGTCAGCGCATTTTTCTCGATATCTGAGATCTCGCTGGCCGCGTCCCGTAAAATCAAACTGAAGCTGCTTGCCGATGAAGGCAACATCAATGCTACCCGCATCCTGAAAATGCAGGAAAACCCCGGGATGTTCTTCACCGTGGTGCAGATTGGCCTCAACGCGGTCGCCATTCTCGGCGGTATCGTGGGTGATGCGGCGTTTTCCCCGGCGTTTTATAGCCTGTTTGTTAAGTACATGTCCGTTGAACTGGCCGAGCAGCTGAGCTTTATCCTCTCCTTCTCGCTGGTAACCGGCCTGTTCATCCTCTTTGCAGACCTGACCCCGAAACGCATCGGTATGATTGCGCCAGAAGCTGTGGCTTTGCGTATCATCAACCCGATGCGCTTCTGTCTGTACGTGTTTCGTCCGCTGGTGTGGTTCTTCAACGGTCTGGCGAACGTCATTTTCCGCATCTTTAAGCTGCCGATGGTGCGTAAAGACGACATCACCTCTGACGATATTTATGCGGTGGTGGAAGCCGGCGCGCTGGCCGGGGTGCTGCGCAAACAGGAGCACGAGCTGATTGAGAACGTATTCGAACTGGAATCCCGTACCGTGCCGTCTTCCATGACGGGCCGTGAAAGCATTATCTGGTTCGATTTACATGAAGATGAGCAGAGCCTGAAGAACAAAGTGGCGCAGCATCCGCACTCTAAGTTCCTGGTCTGTAATGAAGATATTGACCACATCATCGGTTACGTCGACTCCAAAGACCTGCTGAACCGCGTGCTGGCAAACCAGAGTCTGGCGCTCAACAGCGGCGTGCAGATCCGCAATACCCTGATTGTGCCGGACACCCTGACGCTCTCAGAAGCGCTGGAAAGTTTCAAAACCGCCGGGGAAGACTTCGCGGTTATCATGAACGAATACGCGCTGGTGGTGGGCATTATCACCCTGAACGACGTGATGACCACGCTGATGGGCGACCTGGTTGGCCAGGGGCTGGAAGAGCAGATTGTTCAGCGTGACGATAATTCATGGCTAATTGATGGCGGCACACCGATTGAAGACGTAATGCGCGTACTGGATATCGACGAGTTCCCGCAGTCCGGCAACTACGAGACCATCGGCGGCTTTATGATGTTTATGCTGCGTAAGATCCCGAAACGTACCGACTCGGTGAAGTTCTCCGGCTACAAGTTTGAAGTGGTGGATATTGATAACTACCGCATCGACCAGCTGCTGGTGACGCGCATCGACAACAAACCGACCGTACTGGTGCCAAAGCTGCCGGACGCGGAAGAGAAGGTGTCGGCGTAAACTCCCTGCTCCACATACATCAACGGCTCCCATTGGGAGCCGTTTTTTTAACTACTGCATAGCACGTTGGTTAAGCCATCTCAGTCTGCAGACGCATAACCTGACGGTTGACTTCGGACATAACAGACAGGTGCTGTTTGTCCTTCACTTTTGGGACAAGGATCTTGCCCTTATCAAACTCAAAAGCGCCAACATCCTTGATATACAACCGTCCACGGAACAGGATCTTCACGTACTTCGCCACCTGAAGCGGGTTGTAGCGTTGGAAAATTTTCATTCTTGTATCTCCTGCGAATCATACGCTCTTGCGGTGCCACAATCGGCCCGACTGTCCTGAGCGCAAATTTTAATGCCCAATGACTATAGACCAGAACTACGGTGTTACCCAGTGTGCATAAGTTTATTTACCGTTTGATTACAATTATTCAGAATAATCTTTGCAAAGCGTGACCGGGCGCAGTATAAGCCGTCGTTTTTTCATGGATATGTGCGTTCGCCCGCAAACTGGCATCGGGATTGCGGGAAAACCACATTGATCGCACTTATGATTAAAAGCGCAAGACCAAGTGGTCGGATCACCTGCAAACAATAAGGAAACGCCATGACCCTACGTAATATCCTTGCAGCAGCCTGCCTGCTGCTGCCCCTGTGGGCTTGTGCTCACAACATTGAAAAAGGACAACGTGTACCGCCAGTCGGCATTGCTGACCGGGGAGAATTGATTCTCGACAATGATAAGTTTAGCTACAAACCCTGGAATAGCGCGCAGCTCGCGGGCAAAGTGAGAGTTGTACAACATATTGCCGGTCGTACATCCGCAAAAGAGAAAAATGCCAGCCTGGTGGAAGCGATCAAGGCCGCAAAATTCCCGCACGACCGCTACCAGACGACTACGATCGTGAATACCGATGACGCCATTCCGGGTTCCGGAATGTTTGTGCGCTCCAGTCTTGAGAGCAATAAAAAGCTCTACCCGTGGTCGCAGTTTATCGTCGACAGCAACGGCGTAACCCGTAAGGCCTGGCAGCTGGAGGAAGAGAGCTCCGCGATTATCGTGCTGGATAAAGAGGGTCGCGTTCAGTGGGCGAAAGACGGCGCGTTAACCCAGGAAGAGGTGCAGCAGGTTGTCGACCTGCTGCATAAGCTGCTGGCTCAGTAAATAGAGACGCGGAAGCCGGGGTTGAGGAAGGATTCGCGCGGGGTATAGTCCAGCGGCTTGCCCTGCCAGTCATGAACATGCGCCCCGGCGGCCGCGGCAACGGCATGACCTGCCGCGGTATCCCAGACGTTGGTTGGCCCAAAGCGAGGGTAGAGCTGCGCGTGGCCTTCCGCCACCAGGCAGAATTTTAGCGATGAGCCAATCGAGGTGGTCTGGTGTTCACCCAGCTGCTGCAGATACTCCTGCAGCTCGCTGTCGCTGTGCGAGCGGCTAATCACCACCAGCGGTGGACGCGCATCGCGCACCTGAATCTGCTTGCGCACGCCGCACTCTTCCTTCCACGCCTTCCCTTCTGCGGCGCTGTACATCACCTTCATTACCGGCGCGTAGACCACGCCCAGCACCGCTTTGCCCTTCTCAATCAGGGCGATATTGACGGTGAATTCACCGTTGCGCTTGATGAACTCTTTTGTCCCGTCCAGAGGATCGACCAGCCAGTAGCGCTGCCAGTGCTGGCGCTCGTCCCAGCTTTGCGGCGCTTCTTCTGACAGAACGGGGATATCCGGCGTTAAGGCCTGTAACCCTGTCAGGATCACCTTATGCGCCGCGATATCCGCCGCCGTGACCGGAGAGTCGTCGGCCTTGCTGACCACCTCCATAGGTTTACTGCCGTCATACACCTGCATGATGGCATCTCCCGCATCCCGTGCGAGCTGACAAATTTTATCTAGCATTTTCCACCTCTTTGTTAACGCAGTGAGGTTAACTCTTTGTTTTAGTTATATCGTAATGTGAACAATTCCGCTATCTGTGAAGCAATTCCGGTTTCAGGTGACTTTTTTCTGTCAGGATTCACATTTCTGTAAGCAACAAGCTATAGATACATACTCTTTTGTGCTCTGCATCGAAAAAAGGACTCCTCTGATGATTAAGTTTAGTGCAACGCTTCTGGCGACGCTGATTGCAGCGAGCGTGCAGGCGGCGACGGTAGATCTGCGTATTCTGGAAACGACCGATCTGCACAGCAACATGATGGACTTCGATTATTACAAAGATACCCCGACGGAAAAATTCGGACTGGTACGCACGGCAAGCCTGATCGATGCGGCACGTGGCGAAGTGAAAAACAGCGTGCTGGTCGACAATGGCGATCTCATTCAGGGCAGCCCGCTCGGGGATTACATGGCGACCAGGGGGCTGAAAAAAGGCGAGATCCATCCTGTTTATAAAGCGATGAATACCCTGGACTATACCGTCGGCAACCTCGGCAACCACGAATTCAACTACGGTCTGACATACCTGCACGATGCGCTCGCCGGTGCGAAATTCCCGTACGTTAACGCCAATATCATCGACGTTAAGACGCAAAAGCCGCTCTTCACCCCTTACCTGATTAAAGAGACAAACGTCGTCGACCAGGACGGTAAAAAACAGACGCTGAAAATCGGCTATATCGGCTTTGTGCCGCCGCAGATCATGACGTGGGATAAGGCCAACCTCGACGGTAAAGTGACCGTTAACGACATCACCGAAACCGCGCGCAAATACGTGCCGGAAATGCGCGAAAAAGGTGCCGATCTGGTGGTCGTTGTCGCCCACTCGGGCCTCTCCGCCGATCCGTATCAGGCCATGGCAGAAAACTCCGTTTACTATCTGAGTGAAGTTCCGGGCGTCGACGCGATCCTGTTCGGCCACGCCCACGCGGTCTTCCCGGGCAAAGATTTCGCCAGCATCAAAGGCGCGGACATTGAGAAAGGGACGCTCAACGGCGTGCCGTCGGTGATGCCGGGCATGTGGGGCGACCATCTTGGCGTGGTGGATCTGGTGCTGAATAACGACGGCGGCAGCTGGAAGGTGACGCAGTCAAAAGCCGAAGCCCGCCCGATTTACGACGCTGCGGCTAAAAAATCTCTGGCGGCGGAAGATAAAAAATTGGTCGACGTGCTGAAGCACGATCACGACGCCACGCGCGAATTCGTCAGCAAGCCGATCGGCAAATCCGCCGACAACATGTACAGCTTCCTGGCGCTGGTGCAGGACGATCCGACCGTTCAGGTCGTCAACATGGCGCAGAAAGCCTATGCCAAACACTTTGTGCAGGGCGATCCGGATCTGGCAAAACTGCCGGTTCTGTCAGCGGCTGCGCCATTCAAGGTGGGCGGACGTAAGAATGACCCGGCAAGCTATGTTGAAGTCGAAAAGGGCCAACTAACCTTCCGTAACGCCGCCGATCTCTACCTCTACCCGAACACGCTGGTGGTGGTAAAAGCGACGGGCCAGGAGGTGAAAGAGTGGCTGGAGTGCTCTGCCGGACAGTTTAACCAGATTGACCCGCACAGCAGTAAGCCGCAGTCGCTGATTAACTGGGACGGCTTCCGTACCTATAACTTCGACGTGATCGACGGCGTGAACTACCAGATTGACGTCACCCAGCCGGCGAAATATGACGGCGAGTGTCAGGCGATCAACCCGCAGGCGGAGCGCATCAAAAACCTGACCTTCAACGGCAAGGCCGTCGACCCGAGTGCCACCTTCCTGGTGGTGACCAATAACTACCGCGCCTACGGCGGTAAGTTTGCCGGTACGGGGGATAGCCACATCGCCTTTGCCTCGCCGGACGAGAACCGTTCGGTGCTGGCGGCGTGGATCAGCGCGGAGTCGAAGAAGGCGGGCGAAATTCATCCGGCGGTGGACAACAACTGGCGTCTCGCGCCGATCCACAGCGATACGAAACTGGATATCCGCATTGAAACGTCGCCGTCCGATAAGGCTGCCGCATTTATCAAGGATAAAGCCCAGTATCCGATGAAGCAGGTCGCGACGGATGATATCGGATTCGCGATTTATCAGGTGGATTTGAGTAAGTAAAAACAAAACGGCAACATACGTTGCCGTTTTCCGTGTTTGTTCCCTCTCCCTGTGGGAGAGGGCATCAGGCCGCACATATCCGGCGTTTACGCCGCGCGATCGTCCCGATTCGCCATCACCTTCGGCGTATTCACCTCAATCCAGTCCGCCAGCGCGGCGACTTTCTCGCTGACCTCAATCCCCATCGGCGTCAGGCTATACTCTACGTGCGGCGGCACCACCGGATACGACACGCGATCGACAAACCCGTCCTGCTCCAACGCCTGGAGCGACTGGGACAGCATCTTTTCGCTCACCCCGCCCATTTTACGGCGCAGATCGCTAAAGCGATGCGTTCCATGGCGCAGAGCCAGCAGAATGAGAACGCCCCAGCGGCTGGTAACGTGTTTGAGCACCTCGCGAGAAGGGCACTGTTCCGCGAAAAGATTGCCATCGCGCATGAGTTCGCTGAGCGTCGGTATCGTTGTTTTCATACTTACCTTTTTGTACGTACTTACTAAAAGTTAGCTATGGTGCTAGTGTGCCACAACACCAGACAAACACGAAGGAGATTCATCATGATCGCGATTACCGGCGCTACCGGCCAGCTTGGCCATCTCGTTATCGAACAATTGCTGAAAACCGTACCGGCCAGCCAGATTGTGGCCATCGTACGTAACCCGGCGAAAGCGCAGGCCTTAAGCCAGCAGGGAATTGTGGTTCGTCAGGCGGACTACACGGATGAAGCCGCATTCACCACCGCGCTGAGCGGCGTGGATAAGCTGCTGCTGATCTCTTCCAGCGAAGTCGGCCAGCGCGCGACCCAGCACCAGAACGTGATTAACGCCGCCAAAACGGCAGGCGTGAAATTTATCGCCTACACCAGCCTGCTGCATGCGGACAACTCCCCGCTGGGTCTGCACGTTGAACACGTTGCCACTGAAAAAGCGCTGGCGGCGTCCGGCATTCCTTATGCCCTGCTGCGCAATGGCTGGTATACCGAAAACTACCTGGCGAGCGCGCCGCCTGCGCTGGAACACGGTGTGTTTATTGGTGCGGCAGGCGAAGGCAAAATTGCTGCTGCCACCCGTGCAGACTATGCCGCGGCGGCAGCCAAAGTGATTGCTGAAGAGGGCCACGCGGGCAAAGTCTATGAACTGGCGGGCGACCACGGCTGGACGCTGAGCGAACTGGCGGCTGAACTCAGCAAACAGAGCGGGAAGCCGGTAACCTATCAGAATCTCAGTGAAGCGGATTTTGCCGCCGCGCTGAAAAGCGTCGGCCTGCCTGCCGGGCTGGCAGATATGCTGGCGGACTCCGATGTGGGCGCGTCCAAAGGGGGACTCTTTGACGATAGCCACACGCTGAGCAAACTCATCGGGCGCGCAACGACGCCGCTGGCGCAGAGCATTAAAGCCATTCTGTAACGGCCTGAACGTTTTTTTCCTGCGGCCGGGTCATTCCCCTTACCCGGCCCGCACTTATATGGCATTCTGTTCCCCCGACAGATACCGATACCCTGCAATGTTTACTGCGATAAACACGGATTCAGCGCCCCCTTTTATTCACTCCGTTGAGATGGGCAGCGTCGACCCTTTCCCCGCCCTGCGCTACTGCCTGGTCTCATTCACCGCGCGTGATTACCATGACGGGCTCTTTGATAAATGGGGCATCCCCTTTCCCGGCCCGCTCAACAGCGCCGTGGTTAAACGCAGGGCGGAATATCTTGCGGCACGCTATGCCGCGCAACGGGTGCTCAGATCCTTCGGCTGTGACGCTACGCCGGGCAGCGCGCCGGACCGTTCTCCGGTGTGGCCTTCCGGCTGGCGGGGCAGCCTGTCACATTCTCATGAATGGGCGCTGGCGGTTGTTGCGCCAGAGGCGTCGGGCCTGACGCCGGGCGTCGACATTGAATTTCTTGCACCCGAGATGATCCAGCGGACAGCGCACCTGTTTACCACACCGCAGGAGCGGGAGTGCCTTGCCGCCAGCCGGATCGACGAGGCCAGCGCGCTATTAATGACCTTTTCCGCGAAAGAGAGTCTCTATAAAGCGCTCTATCCTGACGTTGGCCGCGCCCTCGATTTTGAGGCGGCCAGCGTGTGCCACATTGCGCCTGAACAGCAGGGGATCGCCCTGGAGCTGAACCGGACGCTTTCCCCCCAACGCGTAAAGGGCAGCCGGATCCAGGGCTATTATCAGCTATCAGGCAACCGGGTTATCACGCTCATTGCCTGACGTCAGCAAGGGAGCAAGATACGTCATCACCATATCGATGCCCTCCCCCGGACGGCGCAGCGGATTATGCCCCTGGCCGTGGGTCTCTGCCAGCCTCGCGCCAGGCCAGGCGTTGACCAGGCATTCTGCTTCGACCCGCAATACGATGTCATCACTGCTGTCGTGAATAACAAGGGCGGGCTGATCGACCTGCTGCAGCCCCTCGTAAGCGTTAAAACGCTGCCAGACCGCCTCGCCAATACCAAAATACCCTTCAATATACCGGCGCAGCCTCTGCTGCTGGCGTCCCGGGAGGTTCAGGATCGCGGCATATTTCGTGACCAGCCCGCTAAAGTGCGTCGGCGCACCCACGATCACCAGCGCGCGGGTCCGCAATCCCGCCTTTACCGCATTGATGACGGATAACCCGCCAAACGAGTGCGCCACAATCGCGTCAAAACCGCCATCCTGCTGCGCGAGTTGTTCAATGATTTCAATGAACTCGACGATGCTGCTCTGACAACCTGCCGCGTTACCATGTGCAGGGGCGTCAAACCCGATGACCTGAAAGCCTTTTTCGACCAGCGCTTTGATAAGCCTGCCAAAGTGGGAAGCCCTGGACTCCCAGCCGTGGGCTAATAGCACGGTAGGTCCCGTGCTGCCCCAGCGGTACACCACCGCATGTTTACCATTGCTCAGAGGGAGGGATTCAATGCGGCTCGCCAGCGCCGTCATCTCTTTATCGCTTGCACGCGTCGGCACCCGGCGCGGCGTAAAAAACCGATTGCCCAGCCAGTCGGCGGTCGCCCCCGGCACAACCCAATCCATCAGGCGAATCCCGGCCTTCACGCATGAAACCATCGGCGAGCGCAGGTAGGCGGGTCCACGATACTGCTGGTAGGCTTGCTCGATCAGTCGATCAAATTGCTCACTCATGGGATTCTCCAGAAACACAGGGAACAGTGGAATTAACCGCGGATGATTCAGACTGACGGATCAGGGCACGCTCTGCGTCGCTGGCAACGTGTTCGTCCCAGTACGCGAGTTTTGCTTCCATTCGTTTAAACCACAGTGGCGGTATCAGCGCGTAAAAAATATGGGCGACATACCCTTTCTCTATTCCCACCGCATAGCTGTGCGCCTGCAAATTCCAGTACTCACGGCGGGGATGGGTGTGATGATCGGAGTGGCGCGTCAGGTTCAACAGACCGGCCGACGAGGCCCGGTTATTGCAATCCCAGCTGTGTCGCGGCTCCACGCGCGTGCCGGGAAGGCGGACCAGACCGTAGTGCTGGATGTAATTCACCGTTTCAAACAGGAATTTAGAGACCAGCATGGTCACCAGGCACGCCAGCGCGCCCCTGATGCCCGCCGCCGTAAAGCAGGCCGCCACGATCAGCAGGCTCATCAGCACCCCGCTTATCACCCGGTTCACCAGCATGGCGCCGCGCCGGTTCTGAAGCGACAGCCGCTGTGCTTCAACCTGCCAGGATTCAACATACTGCGACAGAGAGGAACGGATAAAGAAGCGATACACATTTTCCCCACGACGCGCCGTCGCCCCGTCCGCCGGGGTCGCCACGTTAGGATGATGCGAATAGACGTGCGAAATCGAAAACTGCGCATCGCCGACCAGCGCCAAAAGCCAGCGCCCGACCATCATCGCCATCAGACTGTGGGTTTTGTGGATAAGCTCATGAGCCACCACGGTATTGGTGCTCATGGTATAGCCGGTGGAGGTCGCCGCAAGCAGCAGCTCAGGTAGGGTAAGGTTATGCAGCGCCATAATGTTGTGGCCCGTCAGGGCGGAAAGCCATGCGCCAAACCCGAGCAGATCGCCCGGAGCGGCCTGCCAGACAAGAGTGAACAACGCCAGCAGCGCGGCCGGGAGCTGTAAATACGGGATGATTTCCAGCAGCGCCGGAAGCCGGTAGTGGCGATCGGCGGTGTCGTGCGTGGTTGCGTTATCGAAGAGGACATAGCTCAGCGTCACGCAGAGCATGGAAACGACGATCCACACGCCGCCGAGCAGAGTGGTTAGCGCGGTGAGCGGTAAAAAAACGCAGGGGACAAGGGCAAATCTCAGGTAACTCAACATACGGGCTCCTTATTGTTATGACTGTTTTTTGCACCGACCGGCGGCGAGAAGCAGTCCATTTCAAGCAAGTGGCTCATCACTCCTCCGGCAAGCAGCCTTTGCCGGCACGCCTGCGCCAGCGCTGGATTGCCGCAAATCACGACGCGCCATTCGGCTACCGCCGTCCGGCGGGGATAGAGGGCGCGCCAGTCGTCAAGCCAGCAGGTCACACGGCCAGCCAGCTCTCGCTCCTGAACCTCACGCTCCCGGGATAACGCATGCAGAAAGTGGAAACCGGGATAGTGCTGACGCAGACGCTGCAGTTCTTGCAGGTCAAATTTGTCCTGCCGTCTGCGAACCGCGTGGATCAGCATGACCTCGCGGTGGGGATGACGCGCCAGCGCGGCGCGGACCAGACCCAGCGTCGCTCCCAGCCCCGATCCGCTGGCGATGGCCAGCAGCGGACCGTTACCGTCATCCTTCTGGCCGAACTGCCCCCGGCAGTCTGAGAGCCACACCTTCCGGCCAGCGCCCTGTTCATCACACAGCAGCGGGGATAGCCGCCCCTCTTCACGGCGCGTGATATCCAGAACAATCTCTCGCCCCCGGCTCGGCCAGCTGACGGAGAAGCTCCGGATATCCTTATCCTTTTCGAGACCGACCTGAACGTATTGTCCTGGCTGGAAGGGCAACGCCTGTTCCGCCAGCAGCGTCACGCGCCATACCGTTGATGAGAGCGCGACAGCCTGCGTAATTCGCGCTGGCGTCCAGGACGTCGAGACCGCGGCCAGCGTTAAATCCGATTCCGGCAGGCACTGGCATGCCAGCACGTGGCCGGCGGCAATCTCCTCCTGGCTGAGCAAATAGCTCAGGTCGACGAGCGAACGCACCTTGCCGTTCGTCACCCGGCAAAGACAGGATTTACACGAGCCGACCTGGCAGTTATACGGCAGGGAAACGCCGGCGTTGAGCGCGCTTTCGAGGAGCGTATGGCCGGACGTCAGGGGGAATTCCCGTCCCTCAAGCGTCCCCTGAAAATGACCGCGTCGGGAAAACCATCTCTTCAGCATCTTATTGCCCCCCGCACAGCAGCAGCCCGTCGTCAAAGACGCTGCCCATCATCACCTTTCCGCCCACCGGCGCGGCGACGCTGATTGCCGCCAGCGCCTCGCCGTGGCTCTGATAGAGCATACCGGCCTGAGCGATCTCTCCCTGCGGGCCGGTTGTCAGCCGCCACACCATGGACGGTGAACGCGCCTGGGCATCTTTCTGATAGGCGGCCAGCTTCAGAAGCTGCGGGTGTGCCGCCACCAGCATTCCCTGCCCGTCCGGCAGAATATTGTCGACGCCATGCAGACCGCTGACGCGCCCCAGCAGGACGGGCGCAGCCTCGTTCGGTTGCCACGCCCAGCTGCTCACCGCGCCGCGGGTGGTTTCCGCCACGTACAGACGCCCCTGCGGTCGGTTGTAGTAAATGCCGTTCGCAAAATGCAGGCCATCGATCAGGGTATGCAGCCCCGCCCCGTCTGCCAGCAGGACGCTGGAGAGCGGCAGCCGCAGATAGTCCTCCAGGCGTCCCGCGAAGCCCTTCCAGCGGTGGTCCCGCGTCAGCAGCCAGCGGGTTTTATCAATGACGCTGATATCATTGATGTTGTTGCCGACAGCGCGCGACAGGGCGGGCTGATACTCAAGACGCATCTGCGCGCGATTAAAGCGAAACACATCAATGCTGTCCTCCTGAGGGCGGTGGTTCACCACGTAGATCCACGTCTCGCCCTCCTGCTGCCAGACATCGATGCCGTGCGGGAAGAAAACATCCGGATAGTCGCCGGCCAATCGCCGCGGCCGGTCGCTGCCGTTGAGGTAATACAGCGCCCCAGGCGCGCTGCCGTGTCGGTTGAGGCTACTGGCTATCGCCCCGCCATCCGATAAGGGAGCGATATCCTCCGCGCCCTCAATGCCCGTTATTTTTTGGCACTGTTCCCCGCCGCTCTCCTGCACCCGGTAAAACAGTCCGGCATCGATCAGCAGATTAACGGCGAACGCCAGCACGGCGCCCGCGAGGACGAAAATCGTCAGCTTTTTCATGATGCGGCCAGCGCCTCTGACGACGAGAATAATGCTTCAACAGCCTCTTCTCCCTGCTCGGCCAGCACGGTTATCGCCTTCAGGAAGTGCTCCAGTAGCGCGCGGGCTCGTTCCTCGGTGAAATAGCGCATCTGGTAATCCAGCTCGACGGACAGCCCCTCTTTCGTCTCGAGAATGTTAACCATCAGCGGGAATTCGACGGCGCCGATCGGGAGCAGCGACAGGCTGGCTTCCCACTGACGCATCTCAGCCAGCGGAGCATGCGGCTCGACGTTAAAGGTCGCCAGCAGCGGAAGCGGCGCATCCTGACCGTGGAAGCAGCGTGACGGCAGTGCGGGCTCGCCGCGCTGCGCGAGGATACCGTCATGGATTGCCCTGGCGACCCCGGACACCGACGCGCAGGCAGCGCTGTCGATACATAGCGGCAACAGCCTGACGCACTGCCCGACAAGCGCGTCCCCCTGCCCGAAGTCCCGCCCGGCATCCGGCACGCCGACCGGCACCGGGGAATGGCCGAACGCCTTCTCAAGCGTCAGGGTAAAGAGCGCATTCAGCATCGCGAAGCGGGTCACCCGCAGTTCGGCGGAGGCTTTGCGAAGCTGCCCGGTCAGGCCCGGATACGACAGGCGCTGTACCAGCCGCTGCCCCTGATACGTCAGGGAGGGATCTTGCACGCTCAGAACTTCCGGCGTTACCCGGCGCGCTGGAAGCGCCGCAAGACGCGCAGGTAGCTCAGCCTCGCTGACGATGTTCTGCGCGCGGATAGCCTGCAGATAGCTTGCTGCTGCCGCCAGGTCAGGACGTTTACCCGACGCCAGGGCATCGTAAAGATGCAACAGCTCGCGCAGCATCACCATGAACGACCAGCCGTCCGCCACCGTATGATGTGCCGAGATGGCGAGCGTGGTTTTCCCCTCGTGGCGGACCAGCAGCAGGCGAGCCAGCGGCGTGGCGGTAAGATCAAAAGGACGCGCAGCAAATTCAGCGAGACAGGCGGCAGGCGCAGCGTTTTCCTCGCAGATATCGACGATGGGCGCCAGGGCCACCTGAAGGTCACCCGCGTCGGTGAATTGCATACGCAGCGCGTCATGGCGCTCGCACAGCAGTTGCCAGGCGGCGCGCATGATGTCGCCATCTACATTGCGCGGCGTTTCGATCACGCCGCCGATCGTCCCGGCCAACAGCCCGCTTTCATCCTGCGCGGCCAGCTGCAGAAAACGCTGCTGGCTGTCTGCAACGGCATAACGCGTGTCGGGGCGCAATCCCGCCTCCCCAAAGAAGCCGTCCACGCGCATGGCGTTAACGCTCTCTTTCACCGCCGCAATAAACCGATCGATATCCTCATCCGCGTGCGCGACCGAGACAAAACAGTTACGCCCTTCCCAGATGAAAATGCCGCGCAGCATCAGGTGGTGGAAGAGGATGTCGTAGTTACCGTTGAATTTGAAACGGAACAGGCTGCCGGCTGAGACGATCTCAATCGGCGTGCCGGTCGCTGAGAACCAGGTATTTAGCGACATCGCCAGACGCGCGGTTTTTTGGTTGATGTCGTCATACAGCGCCGGATGCGTTTTGATGTACTCCAGCACGGCTTTGCTTGCCGCCATGGTCAGCGGATGCTTGGAGAACGTACCGGCAAAGAAGATCAGTTCAGCCTGCGGCCAGGAGTCATCGCCATACTGCCAGAATCCGCCGTCGATACTGTCCATAAAGCGCGCAGAGCCTGCAATCACGCCGATCGGCATACCGCCGCCGACAATCTTTCCGTAGGAGGCGATATCCGCCTGAACGCCGTAATACGCCTGCGCGCCGCCGGCAGCCAGACGGAAACCGGTGATCACCTCGTCAAACATCAGCGCAATGTTGTGGGTTGTCGTCAGTTCACGCAGGGTATGCAGATAGTCGCGTGGCTGATGATCGGGATAACGGCTCTGCACCGGTTCGACGATCACCACCGCCAACTCGGCGGCATAGCGGGCGATAAGCGCCAGGCTCTCTTCGCTGCCGTAGTCGAGCACCAGCAGGTCGTCCACCAGCGATGGCGGCGTGCCTGCGGCAATCGGCGTCGCGCGCTCGGGGGTTTCTCCCCCCTGCTGTCGCCCCAGAATGCCGTCAAACACGCCATGATACGAGCCGCTAAACAGCGCGACTTTATTTTTCCCCGTCACGGCCCGCGCCAGGCGCACGGCGCTCATTACCGCTTCGGAGCCGGAGTTACAAAATGCCACGCGCTGCTGGCCGGTCAGCTCGCTGATAAGCGTTGCCACCTCGCCCGCCAGGGCGCTTTGCGGACCAATCTGCATGCCCCGCGCCAGCTGGTCGGCAACGGCCTGCTGCACGCAGTCCGGCGCATGTCCCAGCAGGTTAGCGCCAAACCCCATCGTAAAATCAATATACTCGTTGCCATCGACATCCCAGATGCGCGAACCCTGAGAGCGCTCTCCCACTAAGGGGTAAAGCATCTCTTTGGTGGATAAACGAAAGCCCGCAGAGGCCCGGTTATCCGCGAGCACGGCGCGGTATTGCTGGGCATTGCGTTTTGACCCGCCCGTTTTATCGACAAACCGTTCGGTGAGTTGCGCCAGATGCTGGTCGCGCTCAGCGCCGAGGGAGACCTTTTTGGTCTCTTTTTTAAACCAGCTGTTGTGCGCGCTGGCCTTCACCGGTGCGGTCGGGGCCACGACGGGCGCAGGCGCGATAACGTCCGGCGTCGCGGGTGCGGCTGGCATCGGGAGAGCCTGCGCCGTGCCGTTAAGCAAATTTAGCTGCTGGGACATGAGCTCCAGCTGGCGGGCAATCAGATCCTGAACCGTATCAGGCACCGGCCTGCTGGTACCCTGCGGTGCCGCGACAGGCTGTGCCGCCAGGCCGGCGGTTTCCGGGGTGGTGAGCGAAGCCGCCGGCTGCGCGTGCTCCACCACATATCCGATCACCGCGTCCAGCGTATTGAGCTCTTCAAACAGCGCCCGCACCGGGATGGCTACGCCAAAGCGGTCTTTAATGGTATTGATGGCATCCAGCAGCACCAGCGAGTCCGCCCCCATTTCCAGGAACGGCAGAGAGTCGTCAAGCGCGGCGGGATCCGCCTCAAGAAAACCGGCAATAATCGCTTTTATTTCAGCGGCTAAATGGTGTTGATTTGACATAGCGTCCTCTTTTGCAGATGGGGTCTGCGCTGGCGTCTCACCCGCCAGCCAGTAACGTTTGCGGCAGAACTGGATGGCGGGCAGGGTTAGCGCCTCCCGCGTGGTCGCGTGGTACAGCCCGCTCCAGTTGATGTCGTGCCCTTGCTGCCACAGCGTACCCAGCAGCGTCAGCAGTGATTTGTACTCATGTCGCCGGTCGCCTGCGGCCAGCACCCGGTGACGGCGGTCAGTTGCGGTCACAAATTTGCCCAGCGAACCGTCCGCGCTCAGATCGATAAAGGTGAACTCACCCTGTGCCAGCACGTTTTGCACGCCCTGAAGGAAACTCACGGGCTGGCGAATTTGCCGGGTCCAGTAGTCGGCGTCGGTGCGGTCGCACGCCTCACCGTTCAGGTTGCTGTAAAACGGGATCGTCCCGCGGGTGAAGGTGACGTTGTTGACCAGCCACTCGCGCCAGGCGCCGAGGATCGGATCCATCATCGAGGAGTGAAATGCGCTGGCAGTTTTAATTTTTCTGGCGTGACCGCCTTTTGAAGATATGGCCTGAAGGCAGGCGTCAATCGCCGCCCGACTGCCTGCGATGGTGGTCAATGTCGGCGTGTTGAATGCGGCAATATCAATGTCGCCCGTCCAGGGGGAAATCATCTGACGGACGTCGGCTTCGCCGCTGAAGACGACAGCCATCGCCCCTTCCTGCGTCAGGGCTGACATCAACAGCGCGCGCTGATGAACCATTGCCAGCCCGTCGTCCAGCGAGAGATAGCCAGCGATAACCGCCGCGCAGTACTCTCCCAGGCTGTGCCCCATTACGGCAGCCGGACGCGGGCCGAACTGCATCACGCTCTGAGCAAGCGCGTAGCTACAGGCAAATAATGAGAGCTGACACGTTCTGGCGCAGCGCTGCCAGCTGTCGTCACGGGCAAACAGCGCCTGCGTAATATCAATCTGATAGCGCTGCTGAATAGTCGTCGCCAGCGCGTCAAACTGGGTGCGATAGTGCGGCAGATGGTGATACAGCTCGGCACCCATGCCGATTTGCTGGGTGCCCTGCCCCGGGAAGAGCCAGACCTGGGGCTGGGCTTTACCCACCTTGCAGACGGTGAGCTGCGCAAGGCTTTCCGCCAGCTGGGAGCGATCCGCGCCATACGCCACGCCGCGATAGCGGGCCGCGTCGTAGCGGGTGTTCACCAGCCGACACCAGGTGGCAATATCGCTCTCCTGGCACGTCGATAACCCTTTTTTGACCGCCTCCCGC
The DNA here is from genome assembly GCF_000762975.1 of Enterobacter sp. UCD-UG_FMILLET. Taxonomy (NCBI): domain Bacteria; kingdom Pseudomonadati; phylum Pseudomonadota; class Gammaproteobacteria; order Enterobacterales; family Enterobacteriaceae; genus Enterobacter; species Enterobacter sp. UCD-UG_FMILLET. The sequence continues at coordinate 77,899 of NZ_JRJC01000028.1, read as the reverse complement.
TGAAGGGTAAACGCCCCTTTATCATGTGAACCGACCAGAAGCAGGCCGTGCGGCGCAGCGGGCTCCTGGCGTTTTTCCACCGCTGGCGCGCTGCGCAAAATCACATGACCGTTGGTACCGCCGAAGCCAAAGCTGCTTACGCCCGCATAGCGCGCTTCGCCATCGGCATGCCATGAGGCAGGCTGCGCGCCGCTCACCTCAACATGACGGCTAATCGCCGCAATATGCGGGTTTTTCTGCTGAAAATTGAGGTGAGGTACGTATTGCCGGAAGTGCAGCATCAGAGACGTTTTCACCACGCCCAGCACGCCCGCCGCCGCCTCAAGGTGGCCAATGTTGGTTTTGATCGAACCCACCTGGACAGGTGCGGTCTTTTTCCGGTCCGCAAACACCGCTTCCAGCGCCTGATATTCAATCAGATCGCCAAGCGCGGTTCCCGTACCGTGCGCTTCGATATAGTCAATGCTGTCGCTGTCCAACCCGGCGTCCGCCATCGCCTGCAGGATGACCGCCTGCTGCGATGGGCCATTTGGCGCGGTAATGCCGTTGCTGCGGCCGTCCTGATTCACGGCGCTCGCCACCAGCGTGGCATAAACCCGATCGCCATCCGCCAGCGCCTGTGAAAGCGGCTTAAGCACCACGACGCCACACCCTTCGCCACGAACATAGCCATCCGCGCGGGCGTCGAAGGTTTTACACCGGCCGTCGGGGGCCAGCATCTGGGCTTCGGTGAAGACTTTTTGCAAATGTGGCGTCAGCGCCAGATTAACGCCTCCGGCAATGGCCAGAGCGCAACGTCCGGCCCGCAGGCTCTGCATTGCCCCCTCTATCGCCACCAGCGAGGAAGAACAGGCCGTGTCGACGGCGACGCTTGGACCTTTTAAATCATAAAGATAAGAAATTCGGTTGGCCGCGATACTGTGCGCGTTGCCTAAGCCGCTGTAGGCCGAGACGTTATCGCCGCAGGCCAGCGCGTAGTCGCTGGCGCTGATCCCAACAAAGACCGCCGTATCGCTACCGCGCAGGGAGGACGCCTTAAGGCCGGCATCGGTTAGCGCCTGTTGAACGGTTTCTAACAGCAGACGATGCTGCGGATCGATATAGACGGCCTCACGGGGAGAGATGCCGAAGTAGCCTGCGTCGAACGCGTCGACCTCGTCGAAGAAACTGCCTTTACGGTTAAAACCGTCAAGGGACGAGGTACGCCAGCGGTGCGCCGGGATCTCGCCGGTCGTGCTGTGGCCCTGCTGCAGCAGCGACCACAGCGCCTCCACGCCGCTATGTCCCGGCAGCTCCACGCCGATGCCAATCACCGCAATGGCGCTCTCCGCGACGGCTGAGCTGACCGGCCGGGCCGCAGCGGGTTGCCCCAGCGCGGCCGCCAGCCGATTGATGGTGGGGTAGTCATAAATCAGCGCGGGAGAGAGCTCGCGGCCCAGCCGCTGTTCAAGCTCGCCAATCACGCCCACCGCCTGCAGAGAGCTCATGCCAAAGCCGGTAAACGCCTCGTCCCACTGGGATTCGCCGATCGTCGTGTTCATCGCGCTGCTGATTATCCCGGCTATCAGCGCCGCCAGCGCGGGTGGGGTTTCCCCCGCGAGTTCAACAGGTTTCGACGCGTCCTGGCAGCTGCGCCAGGCTACTTCCAGGGTTCCCTGCTGGTGCATCGCTTTCGCGCGGGTGCGCTGTAGTTTCCCGCTGGTGGTGCGGGGAATTGCCCTTCGCCCGACAAGGAGCAGTTCATCCAGCGTGATGCCGTGCCGCTCCGCCACCGCCGCGGTCACGGACGGTGCCAGCGTCGCCATATCGAGATCGTTTTTATGGCGCGTCATCAGCTCAAGCAGCGCAACCGGGCGCTCGTCTTCACTGGCAAACACGCAAACCGTCGCTTCCGCCAGCGCGGGATCGGCCTGGCGGATCGTCTCTTCAATATCCGTCGGGTAGTGGTTCTGACCGTTGATAATCAGCAGCTCTTTGAGTCGTCCGGTGACGTACAAATGGCCGGACTGGAGAAAACCCATATCGCCGCTGCGCAGCCACGGGTGCGGATGGCCAGCCAGAGACGCCTGGAAGGTTTCGCGTGTGGCGGCGTCATTGTCCCAGTATCCTGCGGCAACGCTCGGACCACGCAGCCATATTTCCCCGCTCTCACCATCAGCAAGCGGCTGATGGCGATCGGGATCGACGATACGCACCTCGGTATCCGGCAGAGCCTGCCCGCAGCTCACCGTACCGGCCTCGTCGGAAACGCGGAGCCCTTGTCCTTTCTCCATCCCGGTGACGATGAGCGTGGTTTCCGCCATGCCGTAGCAGGGCAGGAACGCGCCGGGCCGAAACCCTGCGGGCGCAAAGTGTTCGCTAAACTGCTGTAGCGTGGCGGGCCGAATCGGCTCTGCGCCGCAAAAAGCCACATCCCAGCGAGAAAGATCTAATGCCTCAACTTGCTCTCTGCCAATCTTGCGCACGCACAGATCGTAGGCGAAATTAGGGCCGCCGGAGGTCGTCGCCTGATAGTCAGAAATATGTTTGAGCCAGTTAAGGGGATTTTTCATTAACATCATGGGCGACATCACCCGACAGGGGAATGCGCCAAACACGGGCTGCAGTAGCCCGCCAATCAGCCCCATATCATGAAAATGCGGCAGCCAGATCGTGCCCCGGCTTTCGCTGTGATGGCCGAAAAAGCGGTGAATGGCATGCGAGTTGGCCCACAGGTTGCCATGGGTCACCATCACGCCCTTCGGAGAGCCCGTCGAACCCGAGGTGTACTGTAAAAAAGCCAGATCGTTTTCCGCTACCGGAACGGGGTGAAATGCCCCGGAGAACGTGCGATCAAGAGGATGCAGACGATAGCCCGCAGGGAGCGCAGCTGTGTCTGGTTTGTCGAAGGTAAAAATAAGCGGGGATAACGGAAGTGATAGCTGGCCTAGCGTTTCTGCTCCCTTTGCTGTCGTAACAATACATTCCGTTTGCGCATTACGTAATACTCCGGCAAAACGCTCCCACGCGCTTCCTGATGATTTTGCGGGCATCGGGACGGGAACTGCCACCCTGCCGGCATAAAGGCATCCAAAAAAAGCGCCAATAAAATCTTCGCCATCCGGATAAAGCAATATTACCCGGTCGCCCCGTTGCCCGTATTGCAGTAATGCGTGTGCAAGCGACGCGGCGCGCTGGTGTAACTGGTCATAGCTTTGGCTCTGAATATCACTGGCGCTGCGGACGAATTCAAATGCCGTCTGAGTAGTTTGTTGAACAGCAAGTTCGGGCAAAAGCTGGTTGAAGGAATGATATCCCCTGTTAAACAACTGATGAGACGGCATCATAATTCGCTCTATATTTTCAAATGTAGTGAGGGTGAAAAGATTATTTTCCGGCGCGGCCAGCCAGCAGATCGTTACAGAAGTCGTTCCATACCTTCAGCCAGAGATCGACGCGCTGTTCCATCTCGGCATAGCGGTCTTCCGTCAGCGCCTGGCAGAACAGGATCCAGGCATCTTCGGAGTGACCATCTTCAATGGACTCTCCCGTTTCGCTTTCTACATGGATGCTGTGATAGCCCTGCGTGACGTCAATATCCGTTGCTTTATCAACACCTTTGGCCCACGGCGTGGCGAAGTCGTGGAAGACAGTCTCTGCCACGGCCAGCAACCCCACCAGCTGGGTATAGTCGCCATAGGCGTTTTCAAAGGTCGCCCGGCAGGCCAGGGAGCTGGACATCGGCAGCCAGGATTTCACCTCGTGCTCCGTCATCCCCAACTGCTGGATGGTCGTGAAGAACTGGACGTAGTGCGCCAGCGCGGGCTGACCGTTGTAATTGCCTTCGGCGTCTTCGCCAGGGTGGAAGCCAAGCTCATCCAGCAGGTTGATTTGCAGCAGAAAACGGGCCGCCATTTTCGCCTGAGCGCCCAGCGGCGCTTCCAGCTGTTTCGCCGCGCTTAACGCTTCAATAACGGCATCGGTAAAGACTTGCGCAAACGCGTGATAAAACTCCAGGTGGAATACACGCATCTGTTGAATATCAACTTCACCGCTGTTCATTTTTGCCAAAATAGGGCTGCGCATCAGCGGATGGGATTCAATCCGGTCAATAAGCCTGTTGGCAAATGCGCGGTTTTCTGTATAAACGTGCTTATCTACGGTCGCGACAATAGCGTCCCGACCCAGCTGGCGGGTATTCAGTAACGTTTTCATTTTTATCTCTCAGGTAGGTGATAGTTTACAGGGCTGAAACCCTGCCAATTGCCATTACGACTAACGCATACATTCCACAGCTAAACGGTATTACCTGCACATATTTAAATGGCAGATAAAAACACGACGCAATCAGGAGAACCGGAATACCCACCGAAAGTATCATCATGCAAATAACGGCATAATATTTATAGATATAAGACACGGCGAGGTCATCAATACACATGCCATAGAGCATGGATATTAATGGCAGCATAATAAAGGCAATATGTGCCAGCCTTAACATTCTGCGATTTAAATCAGTATAATTTTCATGCCCTTTAGGGGCGCGAAAGGGTCCCTTAAAGGCGTACATACCCATTAATCCACCCATCATTATGCCGACGACAATACCGCTCCAGCCAAAGGCAATCAGTATTGCACTGAGATTAGCCACTTTCTTTCTCCTGTTTAGCGCTGCACAAAGGTAAGGCGCCTGAGGAAATACAGGCACCTTTATTTATTAATAATAAAAACAGATATAACGATTAAAAGTCCGGGTATTCTTTATCCGTTGCGTACGTTATCGGTTTTTCAAATCCGGGAATGGTGATGCCATTCATATCAATCTTAATATCTTCCTCATTTATCCCCTGCTGGCCGAACAGATAAATGACATTGAGTTCACCCTGCGACGCCGCCTCGTCGTACGCGTTCGCCTGACGCCGCACCTGGCGGTTACGCTGCTGATAATCCACAAACACCGCATCCCCATAGCGTTTGCGCAACCATTGATGGGTCAGCTTTGGCGAGTAAACCACCCCCGTGGCATTATTTCCGCCAAAGCCTTTTGAATTAATAAAGGCGATTTGTCCCTGGTCTTCCTCTAATTTGCAGTCCTCAAGAGGAATGGTTAAGCGCGCGTTATTCACCTGCGGCGCGATGTGGGACACGCTTTTAATTCCCGGCAAAATACCATAGCGGAAGACGCCGAGGCAGCTGATGAGCTGGTCGCCGCTGGCGGGGCCCAGAGAGTGACCGAGATACGATTTCACCGCCGTCACCGGCCAGTCGCGAATCGAAAAGGCTTGCGCAACGCGGTCAAAAATATCCGCCTCGGAGACGCAATTCTTCGGCGTGCTTGAGCCGTGCGCCTGAATAAACGATCCCTTTTGCACCGTCTCCATCCCAGCCATCGATACCGCAGAGGCTACGGCTTTCGCCATGGTGATGTAGTTCCCCGGCCCCGGCGACGCAATAGAACGTTTAAAGCCGTCAGCGTTGATGAAGACATTCCCCACCGAACCGTGGATCTCCGCGCCAAGCTGCAGCGCCAGCTCGTCGTCCATTAACACGACATACTGGCTGGATTCCGCGATAACAAAACCGCAGCTGTTGCCAAACGGGCGGCTGCTGTTGCGCCAGTCGGCCGTTTCCGTTTCATCAATATGCTTAAGCTTGCTCTCCGTTGCCAGGGCGCCCATGGCATCGAATCCTTCAATCACTTCTGAGGTCACCGGCGCTTCGGCGCTGCCAACAACGGCTACGCGAATACGCCCTGCTTTAATATCTTCAACTGCCGCATTCAGGTTATACAGAAACGTGGCGCATGCCCCCAGCGTGGCGCTGGTATGACCGACGCTACCCAGCACATAGGCATTGAGGAAATCGGCGCACATGCTGTTCAGGCCCAGCGGGCATTGCTTGGCGCTGACGCGATGGCCTTTCAGGCGCGACTGCAGCATCCCGCCAAAGCCATAATCGTCGAGCTGCCCCATGATATTGCCCGAATAGACGCCGAGCTGATCCGGCGTGATTTTGGCCTGTACCTCTCGCCACGGGATCCCCAGGGCGTTGATGGCGTCTGACGCCCCGACAATCGCCATTTGTAACGCCCGCGGATGAAACTGCGAATTGTAATGATCGCCCGGGCGGAATCCCTGCGGCAACAGCCCGGCAGCCTGCACCTCCGTGCGCAGCAACGCCTCAATTTTACAGTCCATCTCTCCCTGAACGGTGATACGGACACGCTGATCCGCTAATTCCTCAACCTGCCATCCCGCCGGTAAGGGTTGAGGTAATTGTCTGGCAGATATATTAAAACTGAATCCCTCTTCGCCTGAAACCATATTCAATTTTGCATGGCTGGCGATAGCATCGACATCAAAATAGTCGCGCGTAATTTTTCTGATAAGGGTTCCCTCAAGCGCCTCGTCTTTTATCCTCGCGGCGGCCTGAGCAGGCGTAAATCTTTTACCGGAAATGTCGCAATACCCACCTTCATCATATTTAAGCACGCCCATCAGAATGGCTAACGATAATAACGTCTCCTGCCTTTCCTCTTCCGATAATGACTCAATAATCATTCGACGAAATGCATGATGTGAAGAACTACGACCAGCTGGACCATAGCCGCCAAAAGCCGTTATTACGGGTAATTTCACCATAATTGATCCTCTCGTGGTCGTGGATTTATTTTGTTAAGTAAGTGCGATAATTTCAGATATTAGTTTACAAATTACCAACAAAAGCTAATATGAAAATCCAGCCAAAATGCTGACTTTTTTGGCCAGGACAACGATGAGCTACCAAAAATAATAGTCAAAACAGGTATTAATCAAAAATGACAAATACACAAATAGGATTTGTGTTATGTGAACGCATGCTAAGTTCCGGTCTCAGTCTTCCGATTGAAATGTGGAAAGCGGCAGCCAGTAGCTATTTAGCCGAGCAAAAAACAACATCCCACGCAGGCACGCACAAACCGGAGACGTCTTCATTCAGGCTCTGTCGCCCGGAGAATATTCTGAAGGTGAATACCATTGGCATAAACAGCGAGCCCATCCTGACGCACAGTGGCTTTAGCATTACCGCCGATACCACTCTTGCCGCAGACAGGCACTATGACGTTATCTATCTTCCTGCCCTGTGGCGCAATCCTCGTGCAGTGGTCAGACAACAGCCTGAACTCCTGGCATGGCTTAGCGAACAGGCGGCGCGAGGGACCCGCATCGCGGCCGTCGGAACGGGCTGCTGTTTCCTGGCGGAATCGGGATTGCTCAACGGGAAACCCGCCACCACCCACTGGCACTACTTCAAACAGTTCTCGCGTGACTACCCCAACGTAAAATTACAAACCAAACATTTTCTCACGCAGGCCGATAATATTTACTGTGCCGCCAGCGTCAAAGCCCTCTCAGATCTGACCATCCATTTCATCGAAACGATATACGGGAAACGTGTAGCCACACATACCCAACGGACCTTTTTCCATGAAATTCGGAGTCAGTTTGATCGCCAGTGTTACAGTGAAGAAAACAAACCCCATCCGGATGAAGATATTGTTCAAATTCAAATCTGGATAAAAGCCAACTGCGCCTCGGATATATCCATGCAAAATCTTGCCGATATGGCTGGCATGAGTTTGCGCAACTTTAATCGCCGCTTTAAAAATGCCACCGATATATCCCCCCTGCAGTATTTATTAACCGCCAGAATTGAATCCGCCATGACAATGCTGCAATCCACCAATCTGAGCATTCAGGAGATTGCGAATGCGGTGGGATATCAGGATATTGCGCACTTTAATCGCCAGTTTAAGCATAAAACAACGGTTTCACCGGGGGATTACCGTAAGACCGTCCGGGCAAAGATGTTTAGTGCATAAACCCCGGTCATCTCTGATAATGAAAAGATGACCACGAGGAGGCTCAACGTGCAAGGCGTACCGGAACAGTTTAATGATGAAAGAGACAGCGCGCGCTTTCGCCATCTGGCGCAGCTGCCGGGCCTGGAGCTTTATCACGCGCATATTTCTGACTACGCCTTTGAGCCTCACACCCATGAAGCCTTCGGGATCGGCACGATTGAAACCGGTGCCGAACGCTTTCGCTATCGCGGTACCCAGCATCTCGCGGCGGAAAAATCCGTCGTTACCATGAACCCAGACGAAATCCATACCGGCGAATCCGCCACCGAAGGCGGCTGGCGCTACCGGATGGTCTATATCGAACCCGATCTGCTGGAAGAGGTGACCGGCCTCCGGCACTGGTGGTTTAGCGATGTCACGCGTCATGACCCGCTGCGCTCGCAGCAAATCGGCAGGCTCATCTACGGCTTGTGGCACACGGACGATCCGCTTGCGCAAAAAGGATTACTGCTGGATCTGATTGAGACCTTCCAGCCGCTGGCCCATCACGCGCCGGTGATTCAGGAAGGCGCGCACCGCTTAGAACGCGTGCGCGAGTACCTGCACGACAACTACATGCACGCCCTGACGCTGGACGAGCTGGCCAGCGTCGTTTCACTCAGCCCGTACCATTTCCAGCGCCAGTTCAAAGCCCATTTTCACGTTACGCCGCATCAGATGCTGATGGCCATTCGCCTCTGGCGCGCCAAAGCGTTCCTCACCCACGGCATGCCCGCCGCCGAAGTGGCAGCCGCGACCGGGCTGACCGACCAGTCCCATTTAACCCGCGCGTTTACCCGCCGATACGGCATTACGCCCGTGCGCTACCAGAAGCAGGTCACCCGGCGCTAAAGCGCAATCTCATACAATACGCGCGCATTTCCCCCTCCTACACTGCATACAGCGTAAATACCTGTGGATGGAAAAATGATTAGTGGAGTGTTGTATGCCCTGCTGGCCGGGATGATGTGGGGGCTGATTTTTGTCGGCCCGCTGATCGTGCCCGAGTATCCGGCAATACTGCAGTCAACCGGACGTTATCTGGCGCTCGGGCTGATTGCTCTGCCCATGGCGTGGCTGGGTCGCGCGCGCTTGCGTCAGCTCAGCCGTCAGGACTGGGGCACCGCGCTGGCGCTGACCATGATGGGCAATCTTATCTACTACGTTTGCCTTGCGAGTGCCATTCAGCGTACCGGTGCGCCGGTATCGACCATGATTATCGGCACGCTGCCGGTCGTCATCCCCGTCTTTGCTAACCTGCTCTACAGCCACCGCGATGGCAAACTGGCGTGGTCAAAAATGGCGCCGGCGCTGGTATGCACCGCCGTGGGGCTGGTATGCGTCAATATTGCCGAGCTGCGTCACGGGCAGGCGGATGTTGACCTGTGGCGTTACGGTTCTGGCATTGTGCTGGCGTTCATTTCCGTGGCGTGCTGGGCATGGTATGCCCTGCGCAACGCGCGCTGGTTGCGGGAGAACCCGGACAAGCATCCGATGATGTGGGCGACGGCGCAGGCGCTGGTCACGCTGCCCGTCTCACTGGTGGGCTATGCCGGCGCGTGCATCTGGTTAGGCCATCAACAGCCAGACTTCGCCCAGCCCTTCGGGCCAAGACCGTGGGTGTTTATCGGCCTGATGGTGGCGATTGCGGTGCTGTGCTCATGGGTGGGCGCGCTGTGCTGGAACATTGCCAGCCAGAAGCTGCCGACGGTGATCTTAGGGCCGCTGATTGTCTTCGAAACCCTGGCCGGACTGCTTTATACCTTCCTGATGCGCCAGAGCGTGCCGCCGCTATTCACGGCCTGCGGGATCGCGCTGCTGGTGGTGGGGGTGGTGATGGCGGTAAGGGCGAAGCCGGAAAAACCAAAGGTCGTTCCGGCTTCAGAAGGTTAGAACGTTTCCCAGTTCCCTTCAGACGCCGCCGCTGCAGGCTGCGCTTTTGGCACGTAGGTTTTCACCGGTGCCGCTTTGACCGCCTGGTTGCGGGTGATTTTGAACACCGCCACCGCTTCGTTCAGGCGTGCAGCCTGATCTTCCAGCGCCGCCGCCGCGGCCGCAGACTCCTCTACCAGCGAGGCGTTCTGCTGGGTCACGCGGTCCATCTCGGCTACCGCCTGGCCCACCTGGTCAATACCGCGGCTCTGCTCGTCAGAGGCCGAGGCAATTTCACCCATGATGTCGGTGACGCGGGTGACCGCATTGACGATCTCGGCCATCGTCTCCCCGGCTTCGTTAACCAGCTGGGAACCCGCGTTCACGCGTTCACCGGAATCGTCGATCAGCGCTTTGATCTCTTTCGCCGCCTGGGCGCTGCGCTGAGCGAGGGTACGCACTTCCCCTGCCACCACAGCAAAACCACGGCCCTGCTCACCCGCGCGCGCCGCTTCCACCGCCGCGTTCAGCGCCAGGATGTTAGTCTGGAAGGCAATACCGTCGATCACGTTAGTAATTTGCGCGATTTTACTGGAGCTGGTGGCGATTTCGTCCATTGTACGCACCACGCCTTCAACCACGTTACCGCCCTTCTTCGCCGTCGAGGAGGCGTCCAGCGCCAGACGGGAAGCCTGACGCGCGTTATCGGCGTTCTGCTTCACGGTTGCCGTCAGCTGTTCCATGCTGGCTGCCGTCTCTTCCAGAGACGCGGCCTGCTGCTCGGTACGGGAAGAGAGATCGTTGCTGCCGGCAGAAATTTCACCGGCACCGGTGTAAATGGTATCCGCACCTTCACGCACCACGCCCACGGTGTTCGCCAGCGAGGTCTGCATCTCCTGAACGTTGCGCGCCAGGATAGCCATCTCGTTCTTACCTTCAGCCTGAATCGGCTGGGTTAAATCCCCTGCCGCAATGGCGCGAATATGGTTAATCACCTCTTCCAGAGGCAGCAGCAGCACGCGGCGCATGGCTACCCAGCTGGAGATAATCACCACAATCACCAGTAGCATAACCGCAGAAAGGATCCACAGGATGCGCTTGTAGTCGCTTTCATTGTCCTGGATGCCTTTATCGGTGAGCGTTGCCTGCGCTTCACGCCATTCACGGTAAACCGCCTGCATCGCGGTCTGCTTTTGCTCCGCGTTCTGCTTGAACATGTCTTCCAGATTGCCCTGGCTCAGCAGAACGTTCATTTGCGTCAGCGTTGAGGAGTAAATGCGGTACTGCTCTTCCAGACGCTTGGCCAGGTTCTCGTCCAGGCCCGGCGTATTTGGCAGGGCATAGTATTTATCGTAATGGACCTGCGCATCGGCGAGCAGATTTTTCGCCGTGTTGACCAGCTCATTGAGCTGCCCACCGTTAATCTGAGAGGCCATGCTGCTTTGCAGACGCAGCATCCCGCGGTTCAGCGTCACGCGCGCCTGGTTCAGGCTGATCCACGCATCGGTAAACTCCGCCACGTTCTTGCTGGAGAGCTGCGACACGGTGAAATTGTCTTTATCGTTATTCAGCGCGTTGATAAAGATACCCGCGGAAATCACTTGCATGATGCCGAGCACAAGCAGCACCGAAATCAGAAGGGTAATGACTTTTATACGTTTAAACATGCGTTGCCTTTGTTATATGCAGGTTTGTCTGACGTGGATATATCGGCAGGCGCGGCGGGTTGTTTACTGTTTCTACACCTTTAAAAAGTTTCGAAACCACTTTCCTGAGCCCATTCAGAGAGTTAAATCAGATAATTTTTTGTGATCCGCATCGCATTTTTACCCGTCCCTCTAAAGGGTTATAGCGCCGCCATAAAGATGCATTTAACATGCATCTTATATTATTAATGACGAGGTAACTGCTATGGCCTTTCGCGACCAACCCCTTGGCGAGCTGGCGCTCTCCATTCCTCGCGCTTCTGCGCTGTTCCGTAAATACGATATGGATTACTGCTGCGGCGGTAAGCAAACTCTGGCGCGTGCGGCCTCACGTAAAGAGCTGGACGTTGAGGTGATTGAAGCAGAGCTGGCGCAGCTGGCCGAGCAGCCCGTCGACAAAGACTGGCGAACCGCCCCGCTCGTGGAAATCATCGACCATATCATCGTGCGTTATCATGACCGTCACCGTGAACAGCTGCCGGAGCTGATCCTTCAGGCGACCAAAGTTGAGCGCGTGCATGCCGACAAACTTTCCGTACCGCGCGGTCTGGCGAAGTACCTGACCCTTCTGCACGAAGAGCTTTCCAGCCATATGATGAAAGAAGAGCAGATCCTCTTCCCGATGATTAAGCAGGGAATGGGAAGCCAGGCGATGGGGCCTATCAGCGTGATGGAAAGCGAGCATGATGATGCGGGTGAACTGCTGGAAGTGATCAAACACACCACCCACAACGTCACGCCGCCGCCAGAAGCGTGCACAACGTGGAAAGCGATGTACAACGGCATTAATGAAATGATTGACGACCTGATGGAACACATCAGCCTTGAGAACAACGTTCTGTTCCCGCGGGCATTAGCTGGGGAATAGAAAAACTAAAAACGGCAACCGAAGTTGCCGTTTTGCTTTTACCTTACGCCTGCCATACGTTTCTTACCGATAAACACCCACCCCAGCCCCAGCGCGATAAACCACAGCGGCGTGACGATGAGTGCCTGACGGGTATCATCTTCCAGCGTCAGCAGAACCAGCACGAAGACGAAGAACGCCATGCACACCCAGCACATCAGCTTGCCCAGCGGCATCTTGTAGATCGATTTTTCATGCAGGTGCGGACGCTGCTTGCGGTACACGAGGTATGAACAGAGGATGATGGTCCAGACGAACATAAACAGGATCGCAGAGACCGTGGTAATCATGGTGAACGCGCCAATCACGCTTGGGTTCACGTAGAGCATCACCACGCCGCCCAGCAGGCACATGCAGGAGAAGGTCAACCCTTTTGCCGGTACCGCGCGCTTCGACAACTTGGCGAACGCGCTCGGCGCCACGCCTTCCTGCGCCAGACCAAACAGCATACGGCTGGTGGAGAATACGCCGCTGTTGGCAGACGAGGCAGCAGAGGTCAGCACCACGAAGTTAATCAGGCTCGCGGCAGCAGGCAGTCCTACCAGCACGAACAGCTCAACGAACGGGCTCTTGGTTGGCACCACGGAGCTCCACGGCGTCACGGACATAATGATGATCAGCGCGAAGACGTAGAACATGATGATACGCAGCGGAATAGAGTTAATCGCGCGCGGGAGAGACTTCTCGGGATCTTTGGTCTCCGCTGCCGTCGTGCCCACCAGTTCAATGCCCACGAACGCAAAAACCGCGATCTGGAAGCCGGCAAAGAAGCCGCTAATACCTTTCGGGAACCAGCCGCCGTCATTCCACAGATGGGTAAACGACGCCTGAACGCCCGTTGGCGACTGGAAGTGGGTGAGCACCATCACCAGACCCACGACGATAAGGCCGACAATCGCCACGATTTTGATCATCGCGAACCAGAACTCCATCTCACCGAACATTTTAACGGTGGCGAGGTTAAGGCTCAGCAGCAGAACAATGACCGCCAGCGAGGCGACCCAGTCCGACAGCCCCGGGAACCAGAACTGCGCGTAGGCGGTAATCGCCACGACGTCCGCCATACCGGTGACGACCCAGCAGAACCAGTAGGTCCAGCCGGTGAAATAGCCCGCCCACGGCCCGAGCAGGTCAGAAGCGAAGTCGCTAAAGGATTTGTATTCGAGGTTCGAGAGCAGCAATTCACCCATTGCACGCATCACGAAGAAGAGCATAAAACCGATGATCATATAAACGAAGATGATCGACGGCCCGGCGAGACTGATGGTTTTGCCTGACCCCATAAACAGCCCGGTACCGATGGCACCCCCAATCGCAATGAGCTGAATATGACGGTTTGTGAGATTGCGCCGTAGCGACTGTTCAGACGTCGCCTCTTCTGTAGCGGCGACTTTGACCTGATCTACCATGTAATTTTCCTGTTTATGCCTGTCTGTGTTGTTAAGGCTCTTCTGGCCTTTAAAAACGTCAAAAAAATGACGGTCCCTTTGTAAGGGTTTATCGATATTAGGTAAGAATCGGCGGGATGAATACTATGATTTAGATATTATGTTAATAATATGTTGAAAGTGAGTGTCATATCACTCATACAGCGCGAAACAGCTCACAAAAATACACGCAACAGTTTCGTTTGCAAGATAAAATATTGATAGCACCGTAACTATAGGTTTTTACGCTATTTTCCTCTCCCCAACCGGAGAGAGGAAATAAGAAAAGTCGATTACAGAATTTCCAGCAGCTCGACTTCAAAGACCAGGGTGCTGAATGGCGGAATGGACGCGCCAGCGCCGCGCTCGCCGTAGGCCAGGTTATGCGGGATGGTCAGCTCCCATTTGGAACCGACCGGCATCAGGGTCAGAGCTTCGATCCAGCCTGCGATCACGCCGTTCACCGGGAACTCAGCCGGTTCGCCGCGCGCCACGGAGCTGTCGAACACGGTACCGTCGATCAGTTTACCGGTGTAATGCACGCGAACGTGGTCGGTACGCGCCGGGATTGCGCCGTCGCCCTGATTGATCACGCGGAACTGCAGACCGGATTCGGTGCTGTTCACGCCTTCACGCTCACGGTTCTCTTCCAGATATTTCACACCTTCGGCCGCCATCTCTTCGAAGNCGCGCACGACGCACGGCGTCAGCACGTTCGTGGATTTCACGCAGCGCACGGTGCACAACGTCTACCGGAACGGCAGGCTGTTTGCCTTCCAGCGCGTCAGCGATACCCGCCACCAGCGCTTCTGGTAACAGACCTTCCAGGCCGGATTCGCTCAGCTGCTGTCCTACCTGCAAGCCGATACCGTAACTTGCCTGCGCTTCGATAGTGTCAAAAGTCGGGGTGGTCATGGGTTTTCCTTCCATCACATTTAAAGTAGCGGGCAGCATATCAGCCATGCCCTTATGGGTAAAACTTTGTCTGAAGTTAAGGTGACAAACCGCGACGAAACAGAAACAATAGAGAGAACCAGGATTAATCCCGAACTGATGTCACGGATGTCGGGTTTACTACGCCGTTCAGGCAGTTAGCAAACTATACTTCGGGGCACAGGATAAAAAATACGCGGAGCAGGAGGAGTGCCATGCCCGGGCGATTTGAACTGAAACCTACCCTGGCGAAAATCTGGCAGGCGCCGGACAATTTTCGCATCATGGACCCGCTGCCTCCTCTGCATCGCAGAGGGATCATCATTGGCGCGCTGATGGTGATCGTGGGCTTCCTGCTTCCTTCCGGGGGCGATGATGTTGATACCGCCCCCGTCACCCGCAATGCTCAGCTGGATATTCAGTCGCAAACGCGGCCGCAGCCTGACGCACAGCCGATGCAGACACAGCTTGTGACACCGTCTAACGATCCGGGTCAGGTCGCGCCGGTTGAGCCAGAACCCATTCAGGATGAACAGCCGCAGGAGCAAGCCGCCGCCCCGTCTCAGCCTCAGACGCAACAGCCTACCGGCATTGAGCAACAGTGGCGTTCCTATCGCGTAGAGCCGGGCAAAACTCTGGCACAGCTGTTCCGCGACCACAATCTGCCGCCAACCGACGTTTATGCCATGGCGAAGGTGGAAGGTGCGGGTAAACCGCTCAGTAACCTGCAGAATGGCCAGATGGTACAGGTTCGCCAGAATGCCAGCGGGGTGGTGACAGGGTTAACGATTGATACGGGAAATGGACAACAGGTGCTGTTTACCCGCCAGCCAGACGGCAGTTTTATAAGGGCGCGTTAAGGCCCGGTTCTGTAAAAAGCAAAACGCCGGCACAAGGCCGGCGTTTCAACGTGAGCAGAGTAAAAAATTACTCAGCTACAACGTTAACTACCAGTTTAGCGAACACTTCGCTGTGAACCTGGAAGTCAACTTCGTGCTCACCAGTGGTACGCAGAACACCGTTCGGCAGACGAACTTCGCTCTTAGCCACTTTAACGCCTGCAGCAGTTACTGCATCAGCGATATCGCGGGTACCGATGGAACCGAACAGTTTACCTTCGTCGCCTGATTTAGACGCGATGGTAACGGTGCCCAGTGCGTTGATTGCTTCAGCGCGAGCGTTAGCAGCCGCCAGAACGTCAGCCAGTTTGGCTTCCAGTTCAGCGCGACGTGCTTCGAAAAACTCTACGTTTTTCTTGGTAGCTGGAACAGCTTTACCCTGTGGAACCAGGAAGTTACGTGCGTAACCCGCTTTAACGTTAACCTGATCACCCAGGCTGCCCAGGTTTGCTACTTTATCAAGCAGAATAACTTGCATTACCTTATCCTCTTAAAGTCGTATTAATGGACCGTGCCCGATTACTGATGACGATCAGTGTACGGCAGCAGGGACAGGTAGCGAGCGCGTTTGATAGCGCGAGCCAGCTGACGCTGGTATTTTGCACGAGTACCGGTGATACGGCTTGGGACAATCTTACCGCTTTCGGTGATGTAGTTTTTCAGCGTTGCGATATCTTTATAGTCGATCTCTTGAACGCCTTCCGCGGTGAAACGGCAGAACTTGCGACGACGGAAATAACGTGCCATATGGCTAGTCTCCAGAATCTATCAAATCAATCTGCTCGGCATGCAGAACCATTTTGCTCAGGCCGTTCTTTGCCTTGTGGCAAGAGATGAACCCCTGAACGATTACTGCGCTACCGACCGTTAAACTGTGAGTAATGGCCTGGTTTTCGTGTCCGCTAATAATAACGGGCATTTGGCACCACGCCTGCCGGTGAAACCCGGCTTCCTCTTGCACAGAACGATGCTCAAGCACGAACTGGCAATGCGGAATTCCTGATGGACTGACCTTTCGAAGGGGAGCCCTGCATACGATGCCGGACAACGCCAGACGGTTGGTCATCAGAAATTACTCTTCAGAATCCCCAGCATCAGAATCATCTGCGGTTTCGTTTGCGAAATCATCGCGACGCTCACGGCGCTCGTCTTTCGCTTTAACCATCGGAGATGCTTCGGTAACTGCGTTTTTGGTACGCATAACCATGCTGCGGATAACGGCATCGTTGAAGCGGAAGGTAGTTTCCAGTTCATCGATCACTTCCTGCGGCGCTTCAACGTTCATCAGAACGTAGTGTGCTTTGTGCAGTTTGTTGATCGGGTAAGCCAGCTGACGGCGGCCCCAGTCTTCCAGACGGTGGATCGTACCTTCTGCACCAGTGATGGCAGCAGAGTAACGCTCGATCATACCCGGAACCTGTTCGCTCTGGTCAGGATGGACCATAAAAACGATTTCGTAATGACGCATCGAATTGCTCCTTACGGATTATTCAGCCTCCTGTCTGGGTCAGCCGAGGCCCGGGGAGGCAAGGAACGTGTTAAAGGTCGGCTGAAAAATTGACGCGTCATAATACTTGCGCGCCCCTGGAAACTCAAGCTGATTGCACAAATAATTCGCACAAAGCGCGAAGCGGGTCTAAGTGGGTGATTTAAAATTGGTCACACCCGGAAGCGCTGTTTTTTTGAACAACTGCATCAGAAATGGTCACGCATCCCCGCCGGATGAGTGATTACACTTTAATCAGAGGTCATCTGAATTAAAGAAGGAGCATCCCCCCTCTCGCAGCACGTAGTCGTGGAGCGCATATCATGAAAAAAATCGCATTAGCCATGATGGCGGCGCTTTTGCTCAGTGCAAACGCGATGGCAGCCATCAAGATAGACAGCCGACAGGCCAGAAACATGGATGATGTGCAAAGCCTGGGCGTCATTTACATCAATCATAATTTCGCCACGGAAAGTGAAGCCGATCAGGCCCTTAATGAAGAAACCGATGCGCAGGGCGCAACCTATTACCACGTGATGTTAACCCGTGAGCCCGGCAGCAACGGCAATATGCACGCCAGTGCAGATATTTACCGATAACGCTTTAACGCTAGCACCAGGAAAGTCAACAACGAGAACATAGTCATAGTTGACGTTGCCCCCTGCCCGGGGGCTTTTTTTTGTGAATGGCTCCGGAATACCACCGGTTACAACTGTTTTTGGTATTCCGGAGCGCTTATTCACTTCTGCCCGTAATAGGCATTCGGGCCATGCTTCCGCATAAAATGCTTGTTCATCAAGTAATCATCAATGCCCTGAAGCTGTGGATTGATGTCGCGGGCAATCCACGCCATTTTGGCCACCTCTTCCATCACCACGGCATTATGTACCGCGTCGCGAGCATCTTTACCCCAGGCGAACGGACCGTGCTGGTACACCACAATTCCCGGCGTATGCAGCGGTTCACTTTCGCCCATCGTTTCGATGATGACCTTCCCGGTGTTGAGCTCGTACTCGCCTTCCACTTCAGCCTGCGTTAATGCGCGCGTGCAGGGAATGTCGCCAAAGAAGTAGTCCGCATGCGTCGTCCCAAGTGCCGGTATGGGCAGGCCCGCCTGTGCCCAAGCAGTCACGTGCGTGGAGTGGGTATGCACCACGCCACCAAGGGACGGATAACGCCGATACAGCGCCAGATGGGTTGCGGTATCTGATGAAGGCCGCCATTTGCCGTCAACGACACGCCCTTCGAGATCCACCACCACCATATCTTCAGCTTTCATGGTGTCATACTCCACACCGCTCGGCTTGATCACTACCAGACCTTGCTCGCGATCGATAGCGCTCACGTTGCCCCAGGTGAACGTGACCAGACCATAGCGCGGCAGATCCATGTTGGCTTCAAAGACCTGCTGTTTAAGCTTAAGCATGTTCAGCCTCCAGCAACCCTGCCCGCGCCATACGTTCGCACACCCAGTCCCGCGCCTTCGCCACTTCCGCAGCCGGGTCGTCCGACGTCTCGCTCCACATCTCAATCAGGTAAGGCCCGCAATAGCCTGTCTGTTTGAGCGTTTCGAAGCACCGTTCGAAATCCACCACCCCGGTGCCGAACGGTACGTTTTTAAATACGCCAGGACGGGTATCTTTGACGTGCACCGCCACGATATGCCCGATGCCTGCCTGCAGCTCCATCTGTACGTCGTTATCCCATGCCGACAGGTTGCCGATATCGGGATAAAGCTGGAACCACGGGTTATTCAGATAGTGCGCGTAGCCCAGCGCCTTGCTGATGGAGTTCATCAACGGGTAGTCCATGATCTCCATCGCCAGGGTGACCTGCGCGCGGCTTGCCATCTCGACGCTCTCTTTCAGGCCGTCACGGAAGCGACGGCGCGTTTCATCGTTGGCTTCCTGATAGTAAACGTCATAACCCGCCAGCTGGATCACGCGGATACCGACATCCTGCGCAAAGCGAATGGCTTTACGCATGATCTCCAGCCCCTGCGCGCGCGCAGCATCGTCTTCGCTGCCGAGCGGAAAACGGCGGTGGGCGCTCAGGCACATGGACGGCACGCGCACGCCCGTCTCCGCAACGGCGCTCACCAGCGCAAGGCGCTGTTCGCGGCTCCAGTCGAGGCGAGAGAGGCGCTCGTCCGTCTCATCCACGGACATTTCGACAAAATCGAAACCCAGCTGTTTTGCCAGCTGTAGCCGCTCCAGCCAGCACTCCCCCGCAGGGAGTGCCTTTTCATAGATGCCAAGCGGGACCTGTTTTGACAGCATACCCGCTCCTTAGCCCCAAAGCTGAGCGATTGAGCGTTTGAACTGACGCGCCGCTTCCACCGGAGACGCCGCATCGCGAATGCTACGACCGGCAATAAAGACGTGAATCGGGATACCCTGGAACAGCGGCAGATCCTCCAGCGCCAGACCGCCGGTGACGGTGACTTTGAAGCCCATATCCGCCAGACGTTTGATGGCGCTGATATCCGCGTCGCCCCACGCCACGCCTGCAGCCTGCGCATCACGGCTACGGTGATACACCACCTGCTGAATGCCCGCGTCGCGCCACTCCTGGGCCTGCTCCCAGGTCCAGAAGCCGGTCAGCTCAATCTGTACGTCGCCGTTAAACTCTTTCGCTACGTTCAGCGCGCCTTTGGCGGTGTTGATATCCGCACAGCAGATCACGGTGACCCAGTCGGCGTTGGCTTCAAAGCACATGCGGGAAAGGATTTTGCCTGCATCGGCGATCTTGGCATCCGCCAGCACGATTTTATGCGGATAAAGCGCCTTCAGGTCGCGAACGGCACGTACGCCTTCGCCCACGCACAGAATGGTGCCCACTTCAATGATGTCGACTTCTTCCGCAATCAGGCGGGTGGTTTCGTAAGCGTGAGACAGAGTTTGGTTATCCAGCGCAACCTGCAACATTGGTAATGACATGTTCAATTCCTCTTAGACTGCCGCCGCATTGGCGTTATCAATTAAATCCAGCACTTCCTGCTCGGTATGGCAGGCGCGTAGACGGTCGAAATTGGCTTCGTCATCAAACAGATTGACGATCTGCATGATGCCCACCTCCTGGTGGGTGTTGGCATCCACGGCGGCCATGGTGATCAGGATGTCGACCGGGTCGTTATCTTCATGGTTAAACACCAGCGGCGTTTTCAGCGTCACAAGGGCAAAGCCGGTTTTTTTCACGCCCTCTTCAGGGCGGCCGTGCGGCATGGCCAGGCCTGGCGCAATCACAAAGTAAGGGCCGTGCTGCGCCACGCCATCAAGAATGGCCTGGTAGTAACGCGGCTCGACAACGTCAGCCTTAACCAGCAGATCCACGCTCAGCTTCACCGCCTCCTGCCAGGTGCTGGCCTCCGCCTGCAAAAGGATGGAGTTATTTTCTGCCAGCGAATCACGTAGTTTCATGTGGCGTCCTTACTTCACGTCTTGTGGGAAGTGTTCTTTAATCACTTCCAGCAGTTTTGGTCCGAAATCCGCAGGCGACAGCATGTTGCGCACGCCTACCACATATTTATTGCCCGACACGCTAATTTCGCCGGCGATATGGGTAGAGGCGATGATGATGTCCGCGCCGTTCAGTTCACTTTTGTATTCACCCACTGCGCAGCTGTTCACCGTGTGGTCGATGTTTGACTGGGTTAAAAACTGGTCCACTTTCATCTTCATGATCATGGAGCTGCCTTGCCCATTGCCACACACAGCCAGGATACGTACGGTCATAATCGAAACTCCTTAATGAGCAGACACTTCTGCTGTTTGTTTTTCCGCATCTTCTTCAGCTCGCAGCGAACGGCCAGCGAAGAACATATAAGTAAGAGCAATCAGGATGATGACGGCCATAAAGACCAGTCCGATGGAGGCAAAGCCCTGCATCATCGGCGGTGCCAGAATTGACCAGTCCGCCATGCCCATCCAGGCGCTCATACCGGTAAGCTTGACCGCCCACACGCAACCGAAGATTTCAACCATGCCCATTACCAGGCAGATCTTGAGCGCTGCGCGCCAGCCGCCGAAGTGGTTAGCAAACACGCCGATGGTGGCGTTGGAGAAGAACATCGGGATAAAGCCAGGAATAATCAGGATTGAAGAGCCGCAGCCGACCAGAATGCCTACCGCAATCAGCTGGCCGATGGTGCCCCACATAAAGCCCCAGACCACCGCATTTGGCGCAAAGCTATAGATAGCAGCACAGTCAATCGCCAGCACCGCGCCAGGGATCAGGCGTTGGGAGATACCGTTGAAGGCTTCCGACAGTTCGGCGACGAACATACGTACGCCCTGAGTGATGATGAAAATGGCCACCGCGAAGGAGAAGCCGGTCTGCAGGATATAGACCGTCCAGTGGGTTTTACCCGCCATCGCCTGAACGACGTCAATGCCGAAGGAGAGCAAAATGGCGCCGAAGAAGATGGTCATCACAATCGCCGTTGAAACGATGTTGTCGTGGAAGATATTCAGCCATCCCGGAAGCTTGAGGTCTTCAACGCTCTCTTCTTTTTTGCCCAGGTACGGCGCAACTTTATAGGCAATCCAAGAGGCGAACTGCTGCTGGTGACCGATGGAGAAGCCGCAACCGTCAGTCACTTCCTGGGTTGGCTTGTACATCATGTTGGAGGTGATACCCCAGTAGAGCGAAACCAGCACCGCGGTGCAGATAATCGTGGTCCACATTGGGTAGCCGAAGATATAGAAAGAAACCGCAATCAGCCCCGCCTGCTGGAACATGATATGGCCGGTCAGCATGATGGTGCGAATGCCTGTAATGCGGCGCAGCAGAACGTAAATGATATTCAGGGCCAGCGCGAGCAGAACCGCATACCCCACCCAGCTATAGGCATCACCCATGCGTTCAATGGTCGCCATCATGGATGCGTAGGTATCAGAGATAGCGCCGTTAATGCCATACACTTCCGACATTTTGGCGACGACCGGCTTAAAGGTGCTGGTCAGAATGCCTGAACCCGCCTGCAGCAACATAAAACCAATAATGGTTTTGATGGTGCCTTTGATAATCACGCTGACGCTTTTTCGCAGCAGGATATAGCCCAGACACGTCACGATACCCAGCAGCAGCGGGGCGTTGGTCATTACCTGATTAAAGAACACGGTAAAGACGTTGTAGAGGATCTCCATAACTCTCTCCAGAAATGAGAACACGAGGGGCAATCCCTGTGTGGTTGGTGCCATCACTCTAGTAATCACAAATAATCACCACAAGATTGGATTTGATTATTTGTGACGTATCACGCAAATTATTTCCATGGTGTTAGTAATGATTTTCACCATCGTACATGAAAAATAAATTAATCTTTATAATTCATTCGCTTAATAATTAATGCTGAATAGTCCAACAAGTAAAAAGCGGATAATCCGTGAAGTCGAACAGATAAAATTCACCATTTCCACCATTGCAAAACGCGTCAAATGATGCCAGCATCAATCACAACAAATCATATTGTGATTAATATTGATTAAACCAGGAGTCAAAACGATGAGTAAAGTGAACACCATCACCCGTGAATCATGGATTCTGAGCACCTTCCCGGAATGGGGTAGCTGGCTGAATGAAGAGATCGAGCAGGAACAGGTTGCTCCTGGTACATTTGCAATGTGGTGGCTGGGCTGTACCGGTATCTGGCTGAAATCAGAAGGTGGCGCCAATATCTGCGTCGATTTCTGGTGCGGCACCGGTAAACAGAGCCACGGCAACCCGCTGATGAAAAAAGGTCATCAGATGCAGCGCATGGCGGGCGTGGAAAAACTGCAGCCGAACCTGCGTACTACGCCGTTTGTGCTCGATCCGTTTGCCATTCGTCAGATCGACGCCGTCCTCTCTACCCACGATCATAACGATCATATCGACGTGAACGTGGCTGCAGCGGTGATGCAAAACTGCGCGGACGATGTGCCGTTCATTGGGCCGCAGACCTGCGTGGATCTGTGGATCGGTTGGGGCGTGCCGAAAGAGCGCTGCATCGTGATGAAACCGGGCGATGTAGTAAAAATTAAAGACATTGAAATCCACGCGCTGGATGCCTTTGACCGTACAGCATTGATCACCCTGCCTGCCGATCAGAAAGCAGCAGGCGTGCTGCCAGATGGTATGGACGAACGTGCGGTGAACTACCTGTTTAAAACCCCTGGCGGTTCTTTGTACCACAGCGGTGACTCCCACTACTCCAACTACTATGCGAAGCACGGTAACGAGCACCAGATCGACGTGGCGCTGGGCTCCTACGGTGAGAACCCACGCGGCATCACCGACAAAATGACCAGCGCCGATATGCTGCGCATGGCGGAAGCGCTGAACACCAAAGTGGTTATTCCGTTCCACCATGATATCTGGTCAAACTTCCAGGCAGACCCGCAGGAAATCCGCGCGCTGTGGGAAATGAAAAAAGACCGCCTGAAGTATGGCTTCAAGCCGTTCATCTGGCAGGTCGGAGGCAAGTTCACCTGGCCACTGGACAAAGATAATCTGGAATATCACTACCCACGTGGTTTCGATGATTGCTTCACCATTGAGCCTGACCTGCCGTTCAAGTCCTTCCTCTGATTGTGAAGTCAAATCGCCAGACCTTGTGTCTGGCGATGTCATATTTATTTTAGTAATTTCACGCTATTTCAAATATCATCTTTTCAAATCAATTCTTATCGGAATAGCTCATGACGGAAGCGCAACGACATCAAATTTTACTGGAACTCCTGGCGCAAACAGGGTTTATCACCGTTGAGAAAGTGATCGAACGATTAGGCATTTCTCCGGCAACCGCCCGACGGGACATCAACAAGCTGGATGAAAGTGGCAAACTGAAAAAAGTCCGTAACGGTGCGGAAGCCATTAGCCAGCAGCGTCCGCGCTGGACGCCGATGAATATTCATCAGGCGCAGAACCACGATGAAAAAGTGCGGATTGCAAGAGCAGCATCACAGCTGGTCAACCCTGGCGAAAGCGTCGTGATCAACTGCGGCTCCACGGCGTTTTTACTGGGGCGAGAGATGTGTGGCAAACCGGTGCAAATCATCACTAACTATTTGCCGCTGGCCAACTATCTCATTGACCAGGAGCATGAAAGCGTAGTGATCATGGGCGGTCAGTACAATAAGAGCCAGTCCATTACGCTCAGCCCACAGGACAGTGAAAATAGCCTCTACGCCGGACACTGGATGTTCACCAGCGGTAAAGGCCTGACCACGGATGGGCTGTATAAAACCGATATGCTGACCGCCATGGCGGAGCAAAACATGCTTAACGTGGTAGGCAAGCTTGTTGTGCTGGTCGACAGCAGCAAAGTGGGCGAGCGCGCAGGCATGCTGTTCAGCCGTGCCGAGCAAATCGACATGGTGATCACTGGTAAAAATGCCAACCCGGAGATCCTCCAGAAGCTGGAAGATCTGGGGGTGAAAGTCCTGCGCGTCTAAAGATGCTGGCTGAAAAATGCCACTGTAGTGTCCAGCGCCGTTGGCGTAATGCGGTGGCGGACGCCCGGTTCCCACAGACAGGTCAGATTACCGTCCAGCCCTTCATTGATTAACGCCTGCTGCAGACGGAAGGTTCCCTCGGGCGGGACCACATCATCCGCGTCACCGTGCCACAGCAGCAGCGGGCGATCGGCCACGCGCGGCAATGCCCGGGTCACTTCCCACTCTGCCAGCGTCGCGGTCATTTCCGTTAAATCCTGAGGGGGAAAAAGGGTCTTCGCCAGCGATGTAAAGTAGCCCGAGCCCATCAGGCAGGCGACCGACTTCACTTCAGGATGATGCGTCATAATCCCCAGCGCCGTCATACCGCCCATTGATGCCCCGGCTACCGCCAGACGATGGTCGGCCACCAGTCCTGCCTCATAAAGCGCATCGCGCAGCCCGGTAAATTCGGTCAGACTCCCGTGCAGAATCTGCCAGAACTGACCCAGCCGCGCCTGCTCATTACCCGTAAAGCGTGCGCCGTGGTCGGGTGCATCTGGCATCACCACGCGAAAACCCGCCTGCGCCAGCGCTACCGCAAAATAACTGTAAACCAGCTTCGATGAGGTAAACCCATGATAAAAAACTACAACAGGCAGCGGTTTATCACGTTTACCCGCCGGCATCGCGTGTAAAATTTCATGGTCGCCGAGGTGGCGTATTTCAATTTCAATCATTGTCGACCCTGTGCGAATCTATGATTCATAATGTTGAGAACTGGGTTACGCTTTCGCGTCATTTTCATTCGAAATATACGTCCCAGATAACACTTCGGGAACATTCCCCCAAAACTAAATTCACAGACAACTACACTATGGCTATCAGGAAACGAGATATGGTTATGCGCAGGTTTGCTGCTTTATTGCTGGTGTTTCTGCTGAGTGGCTGTAGCGCGCTGCAGGGAACGCCGCAACCCGCTCCACCAGTCGCCGATCATCCACAGGAGATTCGTCGTAATCAGACGGAAGGATTACAACGAATGGGCACCATCTCCGCGCTGGTTCGCGGTTCTCCGGATGACGCAGAATCGGCAATAAAAGCACAGGCCGTCGCCGCCAAAGCAGATTATTACGTCATCATTATGATCGACGAAACCATCATAACGGGACAGTGGTATTCACAGGCCATTTTGTACCGTAAATAATGGTTTTCCTTTGAACGAGATTTACACTGCTTTGCGTCCATAGACATTTTCCTGTCCACAATAAACTCCACGCCCGCATCAATGGAAGGGAGTTTATTAGCGA
The DNA here is from genome assembly GCF_000762975.1 of Enterobacter sp. UCD-UG_FMILLET. Taxonomy (NCBI): domain Bacteria; kingdom Pseudomonadati; phylum Pseudomonadota; class Gammaproteobacteria; order Enterobacterales; family Enterobacteriaceae; genus Enterobacter; species Enterobacter sp. UCD-UG_FMILLET. The sequence continues at coordinate 52,083 of NZ_JRJC01000028.1, read as the reverse complement.
AGGATTGCCCGGCGGATACCGGATATATGTGAAATGGAGCTGACGATGAAACGAACTCTTGCTTTGACCTCACTGTTGCTCTCAGCAGGCCTGCTGAGCACTACCGCGCAGTCAGCAGAATTCGCCAGTGCTGATTGTGTGACTGGCCTGAATGAAATTGGCCAGATCTCCGTGAATAATATCTCGGGGAGCCCGCAAGACGTTGAACGTGTCGTGGCATTAAAGGCCGATGAGCAGGGTGCTTCATGGTATCGCATCATCCAGATGCAGGAAGATAACCATATCGACCGCTGGCGGGTACAGGCCATTCTCTACGTGTAAACTCCCTCCCGATAAAAGCCACTTATTTTTAGTGGCTTTTCGTTTTTGCAAATTTTTTATCTTATATAAAACCAATAAAGAACAATTAAATAACATTTTGTTACATTAAAACAGTAAACGTAATCCCCGCTCTGCCGTTGAAGAACCATAACTTTTCAATGATGAGCAATTTATGATCAATTTTTTCCACCGTGCGGGCCTGGGGTCGAAACTCTCGCTGCTGACGGGCGTCAGTGTCGCCACGCTGTTTCTGCTATTCACTTTTCTGCTCAGCCAAAAAGCCAGCCAGCAGCTTGAAGCCCTTGCGGTCGAAGACCTGCATAATCAGTCCACCGGCATGGTCGACATGGTGCAGATGTTTAACACCAGCCTGAGTGAAGAAGTGGAGAGCTATACCCGGCTGTTTACCACCTTTTTACCGCAGCCCCTGAATATTGATACTTCCCAACCCCAGACGATTAACGGACTTAGCGTTCCGCTTCTGAAAGGCGGAGACACCGGGCTGCATGAAAATAACACGCTTTCGGACGAGTTCCTGAATCGTACGGGAGCCATTTCGACGCTGTTTGTACGCAGCGGAAACGACTTTGTTCGCGTAGCGACCTCCCTGCGCAAAGAGAATGGCGAGCGGGCGATGGGAACCGTGCTGGATAACGCCAGCCCGGCCTTTGCCGCCGTCAACAAAGGTGAAGTCTACCGCGGCCTGGCGCTGCTGTTTGGCAAACGCTACATCACCCAGTACCAGCCGGTTAAAAACGCCGAAGGACAGGTCATTGCGATCGTCTTTGTCGGGGTGGACATCACCCACTCCTGGAACGTCATGCGCGAGAAAATCCTTAACCGCCGCCTGGGCGAGAGCGGTCACTTCTTTGTGCTGGATCGCAGCAACGGCAAAACGCGCGGGCAATACCTGTTCCATACCAGCGAAGAGGGACAGCTGCCGAAGTGGGACGGCGCGACCCAGCAACAGCTTCTGAGTGACAAACCCGGCACGCTGGAGCGCGTAAGCGACGACGGCCGGACGCTTAAAATGGCGTATACCCCGCTGCCAGGCTGGAACTGGACTATCGTGGGCGAAGTGGATAAATCGGTGCTGCTCTCAAGCGTCAACGCCATGCGCGATCGTTTCCTGCTGGCCGGCGTGGTCTTATCCATCCTTTTTGCTGGCCTGTTCGTGGTCATTATTCGCCGCATGCTGACTCGACCGCTGCGCAATGTGATCCATCTTGCCCGTCAATATGCCGCAGGGGATCTCCGTTCCAGCCTGCCGGTTACGCGTCAGGACGAAGTTGGCCAGCTGATCGATGCGATCAACGGCATCGGCGGCGGCCTGCAAAAAATTGTCCTGCAGGTCCGTGAGGCCGCAGGCGAGATCCATTTGGGCACCAACGCGCTGGCCGCCGACACTGGCGAGATTTCAGAGCAGATCAACAAGCAGGCCAGCAGCGTGGAAGAGACGTCTGCCAGCATGGAGCAGCTGGCCGCCACCGTTCAGCAAAATGCCGCCAACATGGAGCAAACGCAGCAGCTGGTGGGTGAAACCTCGCTCGCGGTCCATCAGGGCGGTGAGACGGTCACCCACGCGGTATCGACCATGGACGATATTCGCGAAGCGTCAAAACGCATCGAAGACATCACGCGAGTGATCGAATCCATCGCTTTCCAGACCAATATTCTGGCGCTGAATGCGGCAGTGGAAGCGGCCCGCGCAGGCGAGCACGGCAAAGGGTTTGCGGTAGTCGCGCAGGAAGTTCGCGCGCTGGCGGGACGCAGCGCTAACGCGGTGAAGGAGATTGAACAGCTGATTGGCGATACGCTCAGAAAAGTGAGTGAGGGACATGCGCTGTCTGAACGGACGCGCCTGGCGATGGATGACATCATCATTCATATCGATAACATCAGCCAGCTGGTCACCGAGATTAACCATGCCTCACGCGAGCAGTCCGCCGGTATCGGCCAGGTGAACCTCGCCATGACCCATATAGGCGAAGCTTCGCATATCAATGCCGATCGCATCTCACGCAGCGAGCAAACCGCTCAAACGCTGCGCGAGAAGGGTTCACACCTGGCTCAGCTGGTGAGCCTGTTCCAGCTAAAAGGCTAGCCAACTCTGCCCGTGGCGCGCAGCAGCAGGTCACTTTGTATCTGCTCGCTCATCAGCGTGCCGCCACGGGTATCCAGCATCATGCGGCACCACGCCTGAGCCACCGGGGGCGACGCGTGCCGCAGCATCTGGCTTCCGGCACCCAGCAAGAAAAGCTGCTGCGCGATCTCCCGCCCCTGCGCCTCCTGCGGTTTACGCAGTTTTTGCTGAAGCTGTCGCCAGCTGCGGTCGAAGTGTCTGTCCTGCCCTTTCACCTGCGCAAACTCGTCGGCAAGCAGATCGTGAATGCCGGGCTGCTTCGCCAGCACGCGCAGCACGTCCAGGCACATGATATTTCCTGACCCTTCCCAGATGCTGTTCACCGGCATCTCTCGGTACAGGCGGGGAAGTTCGCTCTCTTCGCAATAACCGATCCCACCCAGCACCTCCATCGCCTCAGCGACAAACGGGATGCCCGCTTTACAGACGCTAAATTTCGCCGCCGGGGTAAACAGCCGCGCCCAGGCGGCCTCCTGCGGATCCGCGCGTTTATCCCACGCGCGGGCCAGGCGGAACAGCAGCGCCGTGTGCCCCTCCAGCACCAGCGCCATCCGGCTTAGCACTTCGCGCATGAGCGGCTGATCGATAAGATTTTTGCCGAAGGTCTGACGCTGATGGGCATGGTACAGCGCCACCGAGAGCGCCCGACGCATCAGTCCGTGGCTGCCCAGCGCGCAGTCAAAGCGCGTCAGACCGCCCATTTTGAGGATCTGCCGTACCCCTTCGCCCTCTTCACCCAGTAGCCAGGCGGAGGCGTCAAGAAACTCCACCTCGCTGCTGGCGTTGGAGCGGTTTCCGAGCTTGTCCTTGAGGCGCTCCAGCCGGACGGCGTTGCGCTGTCCGTCAGGCAAAAAGCGCGGCACAAAAAAGCAGGACAGCCCGCCCTTCGCCTGGGCCAGCACCAGATGCGCATCGCTTTGCGGGACGGAGAAAAACCATTTGTGCCCCACCAGCCTGTAGCTGCCGTCGCTGCATTTTTCCGCTTTGGTGGTATTGCTGAGCACGTCCGAGCCGCCCTGCTTTTCCGTCATGCCCATGCCGATCAGCAGGCCGCGCTTTTGCGCACCGGGAGCAAGATGAGGATCGTAGCGATCGCTGAGCAGCGGCGTCAGCCAGTCGTGAAATATTTTGGGAAGCGCCTGCTGCAGCAGCGGCGTGGCGGCGAACGTCATGGTGACCGGGCACAGCGTGCCCGCCTCCACCTGCGCATGAAGCACAAAGCGTGCGGCCCGCGCGACAAACGACCCTTTACGCGCCTCCTCTTCCCACGCCAGGTTATGCACGCGGTTGGCGCAAAGCCCCTGCATCAGCAGGTGCCATGCAGGGTGAAAGCGGACGTCATCCAGCCGCTCCCCGGTGGCGTCATAGCGTAACAGCTCGGGCGGGTTGACGTTTGCCAGCCTGCCCAACTCCAGCGACTCTGCGGTGCCTAACTGCTGCCCGATGCTGGCGAGCAGTTCGATATCCCATTCGGCACCCTCACGCGAGACTGCGTCACGCAGGGCGCAGTCCGAGAGAAAAAGGTTGCTGTTAGAAAGTGGGGCAGGTTGATTGAAAACGGTATGAGTCTGCCAGTGCATACTGTCTCCCTCCTTCAGTGGCAATGACGATAAGTATGGACAGACCGCGCTCGCGCTGCATGGGAGGGGAGTCACACGTTCACGATCCCGCTGATATCATTCGTGAAATAGCTCACAGAACATAAGAATAAACTATTTCATGACCTCGCTTTTGTTGAATAATTTATTCTTACCCTTTTCAGTGAGGATCGTTATGCAACCGGATGCGCACAAGCGAGCATTAATTGCAGGCTCCATTGGTAACTTTATCGAGTGGTATGAGTTTGCGGTCTACGGTTTTCTGGCGACCGTCATTGCGAAGAACTTCTTCCAGCTTGAAGGGGAAGCGGGGCTTACCAGCCTGATCCTCACCTACGCCTCATTCGCCATCGCCTTTTTCTTCCGTCCGCTGGGCGCGGTGGTGTTTGGCCGCATCGGCGACCGGATTGGCCGTAAGCCGACGCTCATCATTGTGCTGGTATTGATGACGCTCGCTACCGCCGCCATCGGCGTTGTGCCGGTCTATGCCTGCATCGGGATTGCCGCGCCGCTCATTATTACGCTGCTGCGCATCCTGCAGGGGCTGTTCGCGGGCGGCGAGTACGGCGGTGCGGTCTCGCTGATGACGGAATTCGCCCCGCGCGGCAAGCGTGGGCTCTATGGCGCGTGGCAGTCCTTTACCGTGGCGCTGGGGCTGTTAGCGGGCGCAGGCATCGTGGCGCTACTCTCCGCCCTCCTCACGCCTGAAGCCCTGCATGAGTGGGGCTGGCGTATTCCGTTCTTCCTGGCGCTGCCTATGGGCGTCGTTGCGCTGTGGCTTCGCGTCAGCATGGAGGAGACGCCCAGCTTTGTGCAGCAGCAGGACAAACCGGCTGTCGCTCAGGCGGATACTGCCGCCACGCTCCGGGCCATCGTGATGGGGATTGGCCGCGTGATGGTCTGGTCTGCGGCGGGGTATACCTACCTGGTGATTATGCCGACCTATCTGCAGTCGGCGCTGCACACCGGGTTCAACCAGGCGCTGTTGATAGCGGTGATTTCGAATATTGGTTTTGCGCTGACCATCATTCCGTCGGGGATCCTGAGCGACCGGATCGGGCGCCGCACGGTGATGATTATCGCCGCCGCGCTGCTGCTGATCCTCGCCCTGCCGCTGCTGAAAATCCTGCAGGCGGAGTCGAGTACGCTGGCGGTCAAAGCGATAGTGGTATTAATTGCGGGCGGTCTGGTGGGCATGCTGGCGGGGCCGGGCCCGGCGATGCTCTCTGAGATGTTCCCGACGCGCGTGCGCTATACCGGGCTGGGGCTGGCCTACTCGTTGTCGAACGCGATCTTCTCGGGATGCGCAGGGCTCATTATTACCGGGCTGATTAAGCAGACGGGCAACCTGGATATTCCTGCGTACTACGTGATGGCAACGGCGGTAGTAAGTATTTTCGCGCTGATGACGCTGAGGAAGGACGACCATTTGCGGTCGTTAGAAGAGTGAGGTTGTCACCGTTTGGTGCCCTCACTCCGCCCCTCCCCCAACGGGAGAGGGAGAAAACACAAAAGGCCGTCCTGTGGACGGCCTTGCTGTTTATTCTCCGCGCTGACGCACCGCTTCAAACAGGCAGATGCCCGTCGCAACGGAAACGTTAAGGGACGACACGCTGCCCGCCATCGGGATGCTGATCAGCTCGTCGCAGTGCTCGCGGGTGAGACGACGCATGCCTTCGCCTTCCGCACCCATCACCAGCGCCAGACGGCCGGTCATTTTGCTCTGGTACAGAGTATGATCCGCTTCACCGGCGGTACCGACGATCCAGACGTTCTCTTCCTGCAGCAGACGCATAGTGCGCGCCAAGTTAGTCACGCGGATCAGCGGAACGTTTTCCGCCGCCCCGCAGGCCACTTTCTTCGCCGTCGCGTTCAGCTGCGCGGAGCGATCTTTCGGCACGATCACCGCATGCACGCCCGCCGCATCCGCACTGCGCAGGCACGCGCCGAGGTTGTGCGGATCGGTAACGCCGTCGAGGATCAGGAAGAACGGGTTATCCAGCCCGGCAATCAGATCCGGCAGATCGTTTTCCTGATACTGACGACCCGGCTTCACGCGGGCAATGATCCCCTGGTGAACCGCGCCTTCGCTTTTCTCATCCAGGAACTGGCGGTTCGCCAGCTGGATCACCACGCCCTGCGCTTCCAGCGCGTGGATCAGCGGCATCAGACGCTTATCTTCACGCCCTTTCAGAATAAACACTTCCTGAAAACGCTCCGGTGCGCGCTCGAGAAGGGCCTGCACCGCGTGGATGCCGTAAATCATTTCACTCATTGATGGTTCTCGTAATAAGTATTTCCCCTCCCCCCGCAGGGGGGAGGGTCAGGGTGAGGGGAGAATTTACTCCGCCTGCTTTTTCTTGGCCGCGCGCTTCGCTTTGGTGGCGGCAGCGATTTTCTGCGTTTTCGCGGACGGTTTTTTCGCTGAACGGGCTTCTTTCTTCGCCGCCTTCGGCTTCTGTTTCTTCTCGCCGCGGAACGCGCTGTCTGGCTCGAAGTTTACCTTCTTGCCCGCCTGACGACGTTTACCGCCGCCCGGTTTACCGTTACCGGCTTTTTTCGCCCTTTCACGCTCGGTTTTACCGACGTTACGCGGGGCGCGCTCGCTGGAGATCAGGCTGAAGTCGATTTTACGATCGTCCATATTCACGGCTTCGACCTTCACTTCCACACGGTCGCCCAGACGGTAGGTCTGGCCGCCAGATTCGCCAATCAGGCGCTGGCCGACCTGGTCGAAGCGGTAGTAGTCGTTATCCAGGCTGGAGACGTGCACCAGGCCGTCGATGAACAGCTCGTCCAGACGAACGAAGAAACCAAAGCCGGTCACGCTGGCAATCACGCCTTTGAAGACGTTACCGACCTGATCGAGCATAAAGTCACACTTCAGCCAGTCCGCCACGTCACGCGTGGCTTCATCGGCACGACGTTCGGCCATGGAGCAGTGCTGACCCAGCTGCAGCATCTCTTCCATCGAATAGTGGTAGCCACCGGTTTCTGTGGTGTTCCCTTTATGGCCCTGCTCCTGCGCCAGCAGATACTTGATCGCACGGTGCAGAGAGAGGTCAGGATAACGACGGATCGGCGACGTAAAGTGGGCGTAAGACTGCAGCGCCAGGCCGAAGTGGCCGCGGTTTTCCGGATCGTAAATCGCCTGCTTCATGGAGCGCAGCAGCATCGTCTGCAGCATTTCTGCGTCAGGACGGTCGCTAATGGATTCAAGCAGCTCGGCGTAATCGCGTGGCTCTGGCTTGTTGCCTCCGGGCAGTTCCAGACCCAGTTCAGCCAGCACGGAGCGGAACGACGTAATGGCTTCCGTGGTCGGCTTATCGTGAATACGGAACAGCGCAGGCTCTTTGGCTTTCTCTACGAATCGTGCCGCCGAGATGTTCGCCAGAATCATACACTCTTCGATCAGCTTGTGCGCATCGTTACGCTGGGTCTGCTCGATACGCTCAATACGGCGTTCAGCGTTGAAGATGAATTTCGCTTCTTCGCTCTCAAACGAGATCCCGCCGCGCTCTTCGCGCGCCTGATCCAGCGTTTTGTAGAGGTTATGCAGCTCTTCGATGTGTTTGACCAGCGGCGCGTATTGTTCGCGCAGATCCTGGTCGCCCTGCAGCATATGCCAGACCTTGGTATAGGTTAGACGCGCGTGCGAGCTCATCACCGCTTCGTAGAACTTGTAGCCGGTTAAGCGCCCTTTGGTGGAGATGGTCATCTCGCAAACCATACAGAGGCGGTCAACCTGCGGGTTCAGGGAGCACAGGCCGTTAGACAGCACTTCCGGCAGCATCGGCACGACCTGGGACGGGAAGTAGACCGACGTACCGCGGCTGCGGGCTTCGTTATCCAGCGGGGTGTGCGGACGAACATAGTAGCTTACGTCTGCAATAGCGACCCACAGGCGCCAGCCGCCGCCGCGTTTTTTCTCGCAATAGACGGCGTCATCAAAGTCGCGGGCGTCTTCGCCATCAATAGTGACCAGCGGCAGGGAGCGCAGATCCACGCGGCCCACTTTGGACTCTTCCGGCACTTCTTCGCGCAGGCTTTCGATCTGCTCTTCAACCGCTTTCGGCCAGATGTACGGAATTTCATGGGTACGCAGCGCCATATCAACGGCCATGGTAGTGCCCATGTTGTCGCCAAGTACTTCGACGATTTTACCTACCGCTTTAGTGCGACGGGTTGGGCGCTGGGTGAGTTCCACCACCACCACAAAGCCCATGCGGGCGCCCATCACCTCTTCAGGTGGGATCAGAATGTCGAAGCTCAGACGGCTGTCGTCCGGCACCACGAAGCCCACGCCCGCGTCGGTAAAGTAGCGGCCGACGATCTGGCTGGTTTTTGGCACCAGAACGCGTACCACGCGCGCTTCGCGGCGACCTTTACGGTCAGCGCCCAGCGGCTGGGCCAGGATCTGGTCGCCGTGAATGCACATTTTCATCTGTTCAGATGAGAGATACAGATCGTCCTTACGGCCTTCCACGCGCAGGAAGCCGAAGCCATCGCGGTGACCAATGACGGTCCCTTTCAGCAGATCGAGGCGTTCTGGCAGCGCGTAGCACTGGCGGCGGGTAAAGACCAGCTGCCCGTCACGCTCCATCGCGCGCAGGCGACGGCGAAGGGCTTCAATTTGCTCTTCACCTTCAATGTTTAATTCAACGGCAAGTTCTTCACGATTGGCGGGTTTTTCGCGTTTTGTTAAGTGTTCAATGATGAACTCGCGGCTGGGAATAGGATTCGCGTATTTTTCGGCTTCGCGTTCCTGGAAAGGATCATGTGACATGTCGGTTCCTCCGTTGTCAGCTCCGGTGGAAATTTTCTTCATTCCACCAGCAATAATTTATAAAGCGGTTGATTCTCTTCAACCAAATCGGCCAGCGTGTAGTTATCCAGTTCCATGAGAAAACTTTGCACGGCCTTTGAAAGCGCCTTTTTCAGGCGGCAAGCGGGCGTGATGTGGCAGAACTCGCTGCTGCAGTTCACCAGAGACAGCGGCTCCAGTTCACGTACCACATCGCCAACACGAATACTCTGTGCCGGTTTACCGAGACGGATCCCACCATTCTTCCCTCGGACGGCAGCAACGTATCCGGCACGACTAAGTTGATTGATTATTTTGACCATATGATTACGGGATACGCCGTAGACCTCTGTCACTTCAGAGATACTGGTCATCTTCCCCTCGGGTAACGACGCCATGTAAATCAGCGCACGTAAGCCGTAATCGGTGAAACTTGTTAACTGCACATCAACCTCAGGAAAAAGGGAAAACGCGGTTAAACCGCAGAGATATTCATTAATGATGATAAACCAGCCAGATAGTGAGCGGCTAATTTATTTGACAGACGGGGCGAAAAAGCGGAGATCCAGGAGCGGTCGCCGGATGGCGCTACGCTTATCCGGCCTGCGGGTCTCCCCGCAGGCCAGCAGTCACGAAGATTATGCGTCGAACGGGTCGCGCAGGATCATCGTTTCAGTACGATCCGGGCCGGTAGAAATAATATCGATCGGCACTTCGGTCAGTTCTTCAATGCGCTTGATGTAATCCAGCGCCGCCTGCGGCAGGCCGCTACGCTCTTTCACACCGAAAGTGGTCTCAGACCAGCCCGGCATGGTTTCGTAGATTGGCTCAATGCCTTCCCAGTCGTCAGCAGCCAGCGGAGTGGTGGTCACTTCGCGGCCATCTGGCATACGGTAGCCTACGCAGATTTTCACTTCTTTCAGGCCGTCCAGTACGTCCAGCTTGGTCAGGCAGAAGCCAGACAGGGAGTTGATCTGCACTGCACGACGCACTGCAACCGCATCCAGCCAGCCGGTACGACGACGACGACCGGTGGTCGCGCCAAACTCGTTACCCTGCTTGCACAGGAACTCGCCGGTTTCATCAAACAGTTCGGTCGGGAATGGACCCGCACCCACGCGAGTGGAGTACGCTTTGATGATGCCCAGCACGTAATCCACATAACGTGGACCCAGGCCAGAGCCGGTCGCCACGCCACCTGCAGTGGTGTTAGAGGACGTTACGTACGGATAGGTACCGTGGTCGATGTCCAGCAGCGTACCCTGCGCACCTTCGAACATGACGAAATCGCCACGCTTGCGCGCCTGGTCCAGCAGATCGGACACATCAACAACCATACCGGTCAGAATGTCAGCGATTGCCATGACGTCATCCAGCACTTTCTGGTAGTCAACGGCGTCAGCTTTGTAGAAGTTCACCAGCTGGAAGTTGTGATATTCCATCACTTCTTTCAGTTTTTCAGCGAAGGTTGCTTTGTCGAAGAGGTCGCCCACGCGCAGACCGCGACGTGCAACTTTATCTTCGTAAGCCGGGCCGATACCACGACCGGTGGTGCCGATCGCTTTCGCGCCACGCGCTTTCTCACGCGCGACGTCCAGCGCCACGTGATAATCCAGGATCAGCGGGCAGGCTTCAGAGAGCAGCAGACGCTCACGAACAGGGATACCACGGTCTTCCAGACCTTTCATCTCTTTCATCAGCGCAGCAGGAGACAGCACAACGCCGTTACCGATGATGCTGGTGACGTTATCACGAAGAATGCCTGATGGAATAAGATGGAGGACGGTTTTTTCACCGTTGATTACGAGAGTATGGCCTGCGTTGTGACCGCCCTGGTAGCGTACAACATATTTAGCCCGTTCAGTCAGAAGATCAACAATCTTCCCTTTACCTTCGTCACCCCATTGGGTGCCCAGTACGACGACGTTGTTACCCATTTTTTTCAAAATCACCGTTTGCTTAAAAATGGATTCTACCATCGCTTTTTCAGATATACAGCACTTTTTGACCTCAAAATACGCCGATTGCGCCTACTTTTTGATCAGCCAATCGTTTTCCTCAACATGTAGTAGATCACGATGCCCGCAACCACAAGACCGCCGCCAAAACGACGCAAAATATTATCCGGCAGCTGGCTCATCGTGGCGATCATTCGACGCCAGGCGCGCGGATAAAGCATCGGTCCAAGACCTTCCAGCACCAGGACCAGAGCCAGTGCGAGCCAGATCGTTGAATTCATTTTTATTCCTTATAAAAGAAAACCACCGCTCCGTTTGGAGCGGTGGTTTGAATACTCAAACGGGCCTGAGTTTATCGCGTTGCGTTAGTCGGCGTCTTCATATAACGGAAGAAATCGCTGTCCGGGCTGAGCACCATCACATCCTGGTTGCTCTGGAAGCTATTCTCGTAAGCGCGCAGGCTACGGATAAAGGCGTAGAAGTCAGGATCCTGGCTGAAGGCATCCGCGAACAGCTTCGCCGCTTCGGCATCGCCTTCACCGCGCAGGATACGGCCCTGGCGCTCAGATTCCGCCAGCGTCTTGGTGACTTCATAGTCCGCTGCGGCACGCAGCTTCTCAGCCTCTTCCTGGCCCTGTGAACGGTGACGACGGGCTACCGCTTCACGCTCGGCGCGCATACGGTTGTAAATCGCCTCGGACACTTCCACCGGCAGGTTGATCTGCTTAATACGCACGTCAACGACTTCGATACCCAGCGCAGCCATACTGTTCGGGTTGATCACCGGCACTTTACCGTTGGTCTCCGCCTGAACGCGTTCAGCCGCTTTGGCAATCGCATCATCTGCTGCTGGCGTTGAAACTTCATCTTCCGTGCCCGCTGTACCGGAGTTCAGCGCATCGCGTACTTCCAGGGTCAGACGACCACGGGAGTCGGTCACGATGTCTTTCACATCAAGACGACCAATCTCGGAACGCAGGCGGTCAGAGAACTTACGTTTCAGCAGCACTTCGGCCTGAGAAACGTCGCCGCCGCCCGTTGCCAGGAAGTAACGGCTGAAATCGCTGATGCGCCATTTGATGTAGGAATCAACGATCAGGTCTTTCTTCTCTTTGGTCACGAAACGGTCGGCCTGGTTATCCATGGTCTGGATACGCGCATCAAGCGTTTTCACGGACTGAATGAAAGGCACCTTGAAGTGCAGACCCGGTTCGTAAATCACCGGGCGTTTGTCGCCATCACGCACGACGCTGCTGAACTGGAACTTGATCCCACGCTCGCCTTCTTTCACCACAAAGATCGAGGTATAAAGCGCGACCAGTACGATGACGATGATCGCAATAACTGACTTACGCATCCTTATTCCCCCTGACGCTGGTAGTCGTTACGCTGCGCGTTAGCACGGCGTTGGTCCATAATGTCACCATCGTTCGAAGAAGGCGTTGTGTTCGTGCTGGCGCTGCCCGTCGAGGCTGGCGGCAGACGCAGCAAGTTGTTCGCGCCGCTGGTGTCGCCTTTCGCTGCTGGTGCAGAACCGCCTTTCAGCATCTGATCCAGCGGCAGAACCATCAGGTTTCCGCCTTTATTGTCGTTAACCAACACTTTACGGGTGTGGCTCAGCACTTTTTCCATGGTCTCGATATAGAGACGCTCACGGGTAATTTCCGGTGCCGCTTTATATTCCGGCAGGATCTTCGCGAAGCGAGCCACTTCACCCTGTGCTTCCAGGATGGTCTGGGTCTTATACGCGCGCGCTTCTTCCAGAATACGCTGCGCCTGACCGTTAGCGCGTGGCTGAACTTCGTTGGTGTACGCTTCTGCTTCACGGATGTACTGCTGTTCGTTTTCACGGGCAGCAATCGCATCGTCAAATGCGGCTTTCACCTCTTCCGGCGGACGCGCAGCCTGGAAGTTGACGTCCAGCAGGGTAATACCCATGTTGTACGGACGAATGGTCTCTTCCAGCTCGCGCTGGGTATCGCTACGAATAACGGTACGACCTTCGGTCAGAATACGGTCCATGGTGTATTTACCGATCACACCGCGCAGGGCGCTATCGGTCGCCTGACGCAGGCTGTCATCGGCGCTGGTCACGCTAAACAGATAACGCTCAGGATCGGTCACGCGATACTGCACGTTCATCTCAACGCGCACCACGTTTTCGTCAGAGGTCAGCATCACGCCAGAGGCGGCCAGTTCACGGACAGATTCCACGTTAACCGCGGTCACGTCATCAATGAAGGTCGGCTTCCAGTTCAGACCCGGCTCAACCAGATGGCTGAACTTACCGAAACGGGTGACTACGCCGCGTTCTGCTTCTTTAATGGTGTAGAACCCGCTGGCTGCCCAGATGATGACTACCGCAGCGGCCACGATGCCCACTACGCGGCCACCCATTGGCGGGCGCGAGCTCTGAGTGGAATTGCCACCCGAGCCAGAACCTTTTCCTCCGCCAAGGCCACCAAGCTTCTTGCTCAGTTTGCGGAAGATATCATCCAGATCCGGCGGCCCCTGCTCGCGACCACCTTTATTGCCATTTCCCTCAGAGTTGCCGCCAGGTTTGCTGCTTCCCCACGGGTCGCGGTCTTGTCCGTTATTACCGGGCTGATTCCACGCCATGTATATGCTCCATATTTGTTATGCAAGGGCGAATTATTCAGGCATCCCCTTTCTGATCAGACGATATAGTCGACCAGCGCAGGTTCTTGTTTACAGAGGCGACGCCAGTCAACGATCGGCATACGCACCTGCATCCCCACGCTGCCGTCATCCTCCATCCACTCTTTTTCTATCGCCTGAAGCTGATAAAACCGGCTGCGCAGCCTGCCTTCCTGTGGCGGCAGTCGCAGCGTGTGCTGAGCTACCTCACCGGAAAGACGTTCTGTCAAAGCCTGGAAAAGCAGTGGCACACCAATACCGGTCTGGGCAGAAAGCCAGACCCGAATCGGTTTGTTTTCTTCATCTCTGTCGATACGCGGTTCGAAATCGTCCAGCATATCGATCTTATTCATGACCAACAGCGTGGGGATCTCGTGGGCATCGATCTCTTCGAGCACCACGTTCACCGCGTCGATGTTCTCCTGCACGCGCACGTCTGCCGCATCAATCACGTGCAGCAGCAGAGTCGCCTGTCGCGTCTCCTGCAGGGTGGCTTTAAACGCCGCCACCAGGTCATGCGGCAGGTGGCGGATAAACCCTACGGTATCCGCCAGCACCGTTTCACCGACGTCTGCAACGTCAATACGGCGCAGCGTAGGGTCCAGGGTCGCAAACAGCTGGTCTGCGGCATACACCTGGGCCTCGGTTATCTGGTTAAACAGGGTGGATTTACCGGCGTTGGTATAGCCCACCAGCGACACCGTCGGGATATCGGCTTTGGTTCGCGCCCGACGCCCCTGTTCGCGCTGTTTCTCTACACGTTCCAGACGTGAAAGGATCTGGGTAATTCGGCCACGCAGCAAACGACGGTCGGTTTCGAGCTGGGTTTCACCCGGGCCGCGCAAACCAATCCCGCCTTTTTGTCTTTCAAGGTGTGTCCAGCCACGCACCAGACGCGTTGCCAGATGGCGCAGCTGCGCCAGCTCAACCTGCAGTTTCCCTTCGTGGGTACGTGCGCGCTGAGCAAAAATATCTAAAATCAAACCCGTGCGATCGATAACACGGCATTCGCAAAGGGCTTCCAGGTTGCGCTCCTGGGCTGGAGACAGCGCATGATCAAATAACACGACTGACGCGCCGGTTGCTTTTACGGCATCCGCAATTTCGACTGCTTTACCTTCACCAACAAAATACTTTGGGTGCGGCGCTTTACGGCTACCGGTAATCACCTGCATTGCTTCGACACCGGCGGAAGAGACCAGAGATTCAAACTCCTGGAGGTCTTCCATATCTTTGTCTTGCGAAAAATAGATGTGTACCAGCACCGCCTGCTCACCGGCATCATAACGGTCAAACAAGCGTAAACCTCTCTAAAAAGATCAGCGGGGAACGCAGGATCCCTGGCTCCCCGTGTGGATAACAGTGCGAAACCTTATTCGGTCTCGTCGCTGTCCTGCGCCGGCGTTGAAGAACCCTGCGCGTTGCTGCCATGATGGTAGTTACTACCTGTGCCGCCGCCAGCGTTATTGCTGTGATGAGATACCGGACGGGACGGAACAACAGTAGAAATAGCGTGCTTGTAGACCATCTGACTGACCGTGTTTTTCAACAGAATCACAAACTGATCGAAAGACTCAATCTGACCTTGCAGCTTAATACCATTCACCAAATAAATAGAAACTGGAACACGTTCCCGACGCAATGCGTTCAGGAACGGATCTTGTAAAGATTGCCCCTTAGCCATTCTATCTTTTCCTTATATGCTTGTTTTGTACTTAGAACCTTGCGATTCTGAAAAATTGCGCACGATACGTCTCAATTGTACACATTCAGTGAGCGATATCACCAACAACCTCAATCACTTCGTTTAACGCCTGTTGCGGTTTTTCACTGTCTAACCAGTGAACACCCTCCCAACCGCGCAACCAGGTGATCTGGCGCTTCGCTAACTGTCTCGTGGCGCAAACACCTCTATAAACCATTTCATCGTATGAAATCTCACCTTCAAGATACGACCACATCTGGCGGTATCCCACACAACGAATGGAAGGCATGTCCGTATGCAAATCTCCACGGGCAAATAGCGCCCGCACTTCTGCTTCAAAATCTGAAGCTAACATCTGATGAAAACGCTGCTCAATTCGCTGATGGAGCAGTTCACGGCTCGCCGGGGCGATGGCGAACTGATGCACCTGATACGGCAGAGCGTCTCCTGACGTTTGCGTCAGTTCCGTTAAAGTTTTACCCGAAATGAAAAAAACTTCCAGTGCCCGGGAAAGCCTTTGCGGATCATTTGGATGGATCCGTGCTGCAGCAACCGGGTCAATCTCCGCCAGTTGCTGATGCAAAACGTCCCAACCCTGCTCTGCCGCCTGCTGCTCAATTTTCGCTCTTACTTCCGGATCCGCGGATGGCAGAGGTGACAACCCCTCCAGCAACGCCTTGAAATAGAGCATGGTTCCGCCAACCAACAGCGGTATACGTCCCGCCGCCGTTATCTCGGCCATCTCGGCTAAGGCATCCCGGCGGAAATCCGCTGCGGAGTACGCCTGAGCCGGGTCGAGAATATCCAGCAAACGGTGCGGTGCCGCACGCAACTCTTCTGCGTCAGGCTTCGCCGTGCCGATGTCCATCCCCCGGTAGATGAGGGCGGAGTCGACGCTAATCAACTCTACAGGCAAAACTTTACGCAACTCAATGGCTAGCGCCGTTTTGCCGGAGGCCGTTGGGCCCATTAAAAAAATTGCCTTAGGCAGGCTCGCCTTACTTGCGTCAATCATGTTTCAGGGCGTTCATCGCCGTTTGTAAATCAACAGGTTGTAATAACCCACCCGGCGGCGTTTTCACCAGATGCGGACAGAGGCGTTCCACCTCCGCCAGCACGCTAATGGCCTGCGCCATACTCCACGGCGCGTGTTCGCTTGCCAGATGGCGGGCGATCCACTGCGCGGTGTTGGCGGCATCAAACGATGTTTGCTGCGCCAGGTAGCCTATCAGTTCAGGAATCAAGTTTTGTAAATTTTGTTGGCGTAAGGGTAAAGGCACTGCACGAATTGTCACATGTTGTGGTTCGAGCACAGTTTCAATACCCATTTGCGCCAGCTGCGGCTCTGCGCGCTGTAATACCCTCGTTTCTTCAGAGGATATTTTCAGGCGAACCGGAATTAAGAGCGGCTGCGCGCAGGCTGCATTTTCGCCTGGCGTGAGTTGCACCTGCTTGAGCCAGCGTTCGGCGACCGGCAGGGCCAGAAGCATCAGTTTGCCGTCACGTTCAAGCAGTGCCATATCGGGCGCGATAATCGTCAGCACCCGGCCAAAACTTTGGCTATGCCCGTCCAGAGAAGGCTGAGCGGGCGGAATCTGCTCTTTACGCTCCACGGCTGGCGTTTCCAGCAGCTTGCGGTACAACGCGCCCTGCTGCTTCTGATAGCCCGGCTGGGCGTTCGGGTAGTTCGCGCCCGTTGGACGCGGTGCGCTCCCGGCCTGGGAGAAACGCGGAGCTTCCGGTTCACGCGCGACGGCAGGCTCAGCAAAATGGTTGCGGCCCGCCGCCACACGGTTTTCCGGCAGCGGACGCGGTGCAGGGGCGTCGTTTTCCAGCGGCAGCGTTGGCGCTGCCTGCTGCTGCAACACAGTGACCACGCCCTGATAAATAAAGTCGTGAACCAGACGCGACTGGTGGAACCGCACCTCATGTTTGGCAGGATGAACGTTCACATCCACCTGATGGGGGTCGATCTCCAGATAAAGGACGAAAGCTGGCTGCTGATCGGCCCCGAGTTTGTCTTCGCAGGCCTGGCGAATCGCGTGATTGATGAGACGATCGCGCATCATGCGCCCGTTCACGTAGCAATACTGAATTTCAGAGAACGCAGCACTGCTCGCGTTTGGATCGGCAACCCAGCCGCGTAAAGCGAGATCGCCGTGCTGCCACTCAATGGCCAGAGCCTGTTCCAGGAACGGCGTCCCGCAGATCGCCCCCAAACGACGCTCTTTCTGTCCGCCTTCCGCCACCGCGCGGTACTGGCGCATCACCTTACCGTTATGGCTGAGATTAATGGTGACATCGAAACGGGCCAGCGCAATACGGCGGATAATCTCATCGATATGGCCGAACTCGGTCTTCTCGGTACGCATAAACTTGCGTCGCGCGGGGGTGTTGTAGAATAGATCCAGGACTTCCAGCGTCGTACCGACAGGGTGCGCCGCGGGTTTGACCGTCACATCCATATCGCGCCCTTCGGCGTAAGCCTGCCAGGCTTCCTGCTGTTCAGCGGTACGAGAGGTCAGCGTTAAGCGCGAAACGGAGCTGATACTGGCCAGCGCTTCGCCGCGAAAACCGAGGCTAATAATCGCTTCCAGATCGTCCAGAGAGGCGATTTTACTGGTGGCGTGACGAGCCAGCGCCAGCGCCAGCTCCTCTTTTTTAATGCCACAGCCGTTGTCGCGAATACGGATAAGCTTCGCACCACCGCGTTCGATATCAATATCGATGCGGGTGGCGCCCGCATCAAGGCTGTTTTCCACCAGCTCCTTCACCACCGACGCAGGGCGTTCCACCACCTCACCGGCGGCGATTTGGTTCGCGAGCTGCGGCGGTAGAACCTGAATCGGCATGAATGCTCCTTAGTTGGTCGCGGTCATCTCACCCGGCAGCGCTGCGCTGGCCGTCTGTGCTGAGCCGCTCTGCGGCGCAGACTGCAGAGGATGCGCCTCAAAATAGTTGCGTAAACCCTTATAAATCGCTTCGGCAATTTGCTGCTGATAGCTATCGCTTCCCAACAGACGCTCTTCACCGTTGTTGCTGATGAAGCCCGTCTCCACAAGGATGGACGGGATATCTGGCGAGCGCAGAACGCCGAGGCTGGCATGTTCCGGACGACGCTTATGCAGCACGCCAACGCTTTGCAGCTGGTTCAATACGTTAGTGGCGACATCATACCCGACGCGCTGAGAATGACCGAACTGTAAATCCAGCACCGCCTGGCTGAGGTACGGATCGGACTGGCTGTTCGCCAGCACGTCGCCCGCGCCGCCTAACAGTTCAGACTGCTTCTCGTGCTCTTCCAGCCAGTTGGCCATTTCGCTGTTGGCGCGACGGTTCGACAGCACCCAAACCGAGGCGCCGGTGGCGCTACGATTCGGTGCGGCGTCTGCATGAATGGAGACCAGGAAGTTCGCGTTTTGCTTACGCGCCACGTCCGAGCGCCCCATTACGGAGATAAAGTAATCCCCGTCGCGGGTCAACACGCCTTTAAACATCGGGTCGTCATTGAGTAGCGAACGCAGCTTACGCGCGATAGCGATAGTCACGTTTTTCTCTCGCGTGCCGCCAGGACCAATCGCCCCGGGATCTTCCCCACCGTGGCCCGCATCAATGGCGATAATCACTTTGTCACCGCTGACCGTCGCGCGTCGCGCGCTGGCTGCCGGACGTGTCACCGTATTGCTGCTGGTTGCCGCAGTAATGCGATCGTTCTGCGATTTAAACGGATTACGCGCTGGTTCAGAAGGACGCGGCGTATATACCGGTTCTTCCACGCGCTTCGCTACGACCGGCGGCGGTGGAGGCGGAGGCGGCGCGTCGGCATTGATG
Source organism: Enterobacter sp. UCD-UG_FMILLET (assembly GCF_000762975.1). Taxonomy (NCBI): domain Bacteria; kingdom Pseudomonadati; phylum Pseudomonadota; class Gammaproteobacteria; order Enterobacterales; family Enterobacteriaceae; genus Enterobacter; species Enterobacter sp. UCD-UG_FMILLET. Next base: position 33,065 of record NZ_JRJC01000028.1, on the reverse strand, counting down.
GTAAACACCACCGTATAGTTCGCTCCGTTTTGCTGCTTCACCGCCTTCGTTTTGCCCTTTTCAGTCAAATCGACCACCAGACGTAACGACTGGCTATCCTGCGGCGTTCCCGAACGGATACTTTTCACCAGATTGTTACCGCTGAACCGCAGCGGCAGCCCCTGGATCACGCCTGTTTGTTTGATATCCAGCGCCACGCTGTGGCTGTCTGGCTGTGAAAACGCATATTCAGGATCGCCCATAAAGCTGAACGTGATCCGGGCCTGGCTTTCGCCGTTTGATACCTGAATATCTGAGAGGTTTGCCGCCCCGGCCTGCGCGCACAGCAGCACGGTGGCAGCCAACAACCAACCTTTAACGCGATTTATCATCCCGTCATCCCTACGCTTAACCGGCCAGTCGCGCCAGTAAGGAACTGCCTGATGAGGAAACAGCACTGATGCGTGCCTCACGCCCTTGTGCCTGGTAATCTAAGTGAATTTCGACATCCGGGTCAGGCAGCACACCCGCACCTTGTTGCGGCCACTCCACCAGGCAAATGGCGTCGTTGGCAAAATAATCACGGATCCCCATAAATTCCAGCTCCTCAGGATCCGCAAGGCGGTATAAATCGAAGTGGTACACCATGAGATTTTCAAGGGTGTACGGTTCAACCAGCGTGTAGGTTGGGCTTTTCACATTCCCGTTATGCCCTAACGCCTGCAAAAAACCCCGGCTGAAGGTGGTTTTACCCGCACCTAAATCACCATACAGATAAATGACGGTTGCCCCCTGACAGGCCTGCGCCACGCGCTTGCCGAGTTCTAAAGTGGCTTGTTCATCAGGTAAAGGAATCGCTCGATTAGTCATTTTCTACGTCAATCACATCCGGGTTAACAACACGCCGCAGCGTGCAAAAAAGATCGGTGGCCAGCATGCCGCGTGTACCGTAACGCGCGGCCAGTTTATCCGCCGCGACACCGTGGGCAACGCAGCCCGCGCAGGCTGCATCATAAAGGGGAAGTTTCTGTCCAAGCAATGCGCCAATGATGCCGGAAAGCACATCGCCCATGCCGCCGCTCGCCATACCCGCATTTCCGGCATCAATAATGCCCTGCGTCTCGTCACTGGCGATAACGGTTCCTGCCCCTTTCAAAACAGCAACACCTCCGTAACGTTTTACCAGACGCTGAGCAGAAAGTAAGCGATCGCTTTCAATTTCTGCCACGCTGCAGTTAAGCAGGCGCGCGGCTTCGCCGGGGTGTGGCGTCAGAATGCGATTGTGACGCTTATCCGGGTTTATTGCCAGAAGGTTAAGCGCGTCGGCATCCCACAGCATCGGTTTACGAAAATTCTCGACCTTTTGCAGGGCCTGTTTACCCCATACCTGCTGCCCAAGACCCGGGCCAATCACCACCACATCCGCCCATTCAAGGCTCTCTTCAAGCGCCTGGGGCGTTAGCTCGTGCACCATCAGCTCCGGTCGGGCTGTAACGATCGGCGCAATATTCTCGATGCGAGTGAGTACTCGCACTAATCCGGCACCGCAGCGCAGAGCCGCTTCGCCGGTCATGCGAATCGCACCTGCTGTACCATGATCGCCGCCAATAATCACCAGCCTGCCGTGATCGCCCTTATGGGACGTCGGCCGGCGCGGCGGGAGCCACGCCGCAAGCTGCGACGCATCAAAACGCGCGAGGTGCGTTTCCTGCCCGGCCAGCCAGCTCTCCAGCCCCAGTGCATGGTGGTGCAACATGCCGACCACATCCCGCGCTTTACCGGTCAGTAGCCCCGGCTTGAGGGCGATGAAGGTCACCGTATGTGCAGCCTGAATGACCGCCCCCGGCGTCGCGCCGGTTTGTGCGATTAGGCCTGAGGGAATATCCAGGGCGACTACCGGCGCGGAATGTCTGTTAGCGTGTTCAATCAGCGCGGCAATGTTCTCACGAGGCGCACTGCGTAGCCCGGTAGCCAGCAGACCATCAACAATCAGATCCACCTCTTCCGGCCAGACGATATCAGGCGCATGAATCACACCGCCTGCGTTAAGCCACGCCTCCCGCGCCGCGCTGGCCTCTTCCGGCAGCGGTTTATCACTCTCCAGGGCCAGCAACGTCACGCGGATACCTGCCGCAACCGCAAGACGGGCGACGACGTAGCCGTCGCCGCCGTTATTGCCGTGACCGCACAGAACCAGCCAGTGGGCGGCCTGAGGGTACGCGCTGCGGGCAACGTTAAACGCCGCCTCACCTGCGCGCAGCATCAGTTCATAAAGGGTAATCCCGAGGCTGTCTGCGGCCTCTTTTTCGGCGCGCCGGAGGTCATCCGCATGCCAGATGGAGTGTGGTATACTTGCGGGGTTTTTATTCACCGTATGGTCCGTCATGTCACAGCCCCTCGATCTCTATGAATTAGCGCAAAAAATAAAACAGTGGGGTGCTGAGCTTGGCTTCCAGAAGGTGGGCATTACCGATACCGACCTTTCCGCCAGCGAGCCGAAACTGCAGGCCTGGCTGGATAAACAATACCACGGCGAAATGGAATGGATGGCGCGTCATGGCATGATGCGCGCCCGTCCTCACGAGCTTTTGCCGGGCACATTACGCGTCATCAGCGTGCGCATGAACTATCTGCCCGCCAACGCGGCCTTTGCGCGCACGCTAAAAAATCCCTCTTTGGGTTACGTCAGCCGGTACGCCCTGGGACGTGATTACCATAAGCTCTTGCGTAACCGTTTAAAAAAACTCGGGGAAACTATTCAGCAGCACTGTGTTTCGCTGAATTTTAGACCCTTTGTCGATTCTGCGCCTATTCTTGAGCGCCCGATCGCCGAAAAAGCCGGGCTTGGCTGGACAGGTAAGCACTCACTTATCCTTAGCCGCGACGCCGGATCGTTCTTCTTTCTGGGTGAACTGCTGATTGATTTACCGCTGCCGGTAGACGGCCCGGTAGAGGAAGGCTGCGGACGCTGCGTGGCCTGCATGACCATCTGCCCGACGGGTGCCATCGTCGAGCCTTACACCGTGGATGCGCGCCGCTGCATCTCCTACCTCACTATCGAACTGGAAGGCGCCATTCCAGAGGAATTTCGACCGCTTATCGGCAACCGCATCTACGGCTGCGACGACTGCCAGCTGATCTGCCCGTGGAACCGCTATTCGCAGCTCACGGAGGAAGATGACTTCAGCCCGCGTAAGGCGCTGCATGCGCCGCAGCTCATTGATTTATTTGCCTGGACTGAAGCCTGGTTCCTGAAAGTGACGGAAGGTTCGGCCATTCGCCGTATCGGTCATCTGCGTTGGCTGCGTAATGTCGCCGTCGCGCTGGGCAATGCCCCGTGGGATGAAGCGAATATCCGGGCGCTTGAAAGCCGTAGAGGTGAGCACCCACTTCTTGATGAACATATAGAATGGGCGATTGCGCAGCAAATAGAGAAGCGTAATGCCTGCGCGATCGAGGTGCAGCTACCGAAGAAACAGCGTCTGGTGAGGGTGGTTGAAAAAGGGCTTCCGCGGGATGCCTGAACTATTCACAGCCTGTGAATAAAATTACAAACTCAAGCGCCATCTGGTCTGGAGAAGAGGTCAAGTGATCTCAATAACATTTTGAAATGAAAATTTATTCAATAAATACAGAGCGTTATAAAGATATTATTCACCCTGCTAAGCTTTAACCCTGTTTCGGTTAAGCGCAGTTTCTGTGGATAACTCTGTTCACAAGAGTATTTCAGAGACAATAGAAAACGTCCCCAACGATGCTTTTCGCTGTGGATATTTTAGAGATTAAGAAGAATTTGGAGCGGGAAACGAGACTCGAACTCGCGACCCCGACCTTGGCAAGGTCGTGCTCTACCAACTGAGCTATTCCCGCTTGGGTGGTCCGTGCTTTGGAAGCACTTTCAAATTTTGGAGCGGGAAACGAGACTCGAACTCGCGACCCCGACCTTGGCAAGGTCGTGCTCTACCAACTGAGCTATTCCCGCTTGGGTGGTCCGTGCTTTAGAAGCACTTTCAAATTTTGGAGCGGGAAACGAGACTCGAACTCGCGACCCCGACCTTGGCAAGGTCGTGCTCTACCAACTGAGCTATTCCCGCAAATCTGCACTGCTTTTGTTGCTGTCGTAACGTGTAATTCTCTGTCGTTACGGGAGGCGCATTATACGAGAAATCCTTTTAGCTGCAACCCCCCTTAAAGCGATTTTTTCGAAATTAAGTTCAAATGCTTATTTAATCGGCAAGCTGAACAATTTAACGACAAAAACCCGGCCACGCAAGGCGCCGGATCGCAAAATCACAGCTTGATAAAGTTTTCGCGGTAGTAGGAAAGCTCCGCCACGGACTCACGGATATCGTCCATCGCCTGGTGGGTCCCCTGCTTTTTGAAGCCGTCGAGGATTTCAGGCTTCCAGCGACGCGCCAGCTCTTTCAGGGTGCTGACATCCAGATAGCGGTAGTGGAAATATGACTCCAGCTCCGGCATGTACTTAAACAGGAAACGCCGATCCTGGCCGATACTATTCCCACAGATAGGCGATTTGCCTGCCGGAACCCACTGTTTCAGGAACTCAAGCGTCGCCAGCTCCGCCTCGCGATCGCCGAATGTGCTCGCCTTCACGCGCTCCACCAGGCCACTGCCGGTGTGGGTGCGCACGTTCCATTCATCCATCAAAGCCAGCTGGTCGTCGGACTGATGCACCGCAATCGTTGGCCCTTCAGCCAGGATATTCAGGTTAGCGTCCGTCACCAGCGTTGCAATTTCAATGATGCGATCGCGCTCGGGATCAAGCCCGGTCATTTCGAGATCGATCCAAATCAGGTTGTTTTCATCCGCGCTCATGTTATTTTCCACCCTTCTCGCATAACCGGCAGTAGCAGGTTAACTAGTATTAATTAGAGTGTATCATAGAGGTTTTGCCCCTTACGGGCGACCAGGAGCCAGCGCGATTGAGTAAAAATAAACTCTCCAAAGGGCAGCAGCGCCGCGTAAACGCCAACCACCAGCGCCGTCTTAAAACCACTTCGGAGAAGCCGGATTATGACGACAACCTGTTTGGTGAAGCGACAGAAGGCGTAGTCATCAGCCGTTTCGGTATGCATGCCGATGTCGAATCCGCCGACGGTGATATTCACCGTTGCAATATCCGTCGCACTATCCGTTCACTGGTAACCGGCGATCGCGTCGTCTGGCGTCCGGGTAAAGAGGCGGCGGAAGGCGTTACGGTAAAAGGTATCGTTGAAGCGGTCCATGAGCGCACGTCCGTGTTAACCCGTCCTGATTTCTACGACGGGGTCAAACCTATTGCCGCCAATATTAACCAGATCGTCATTGTTTCGGCGATTTTACCTGAGCTTTCGCTCAACATTATCGACCGATACCTCGTCGCCTGCGAAACGCTGCAGGTTGAACCGATTATCGTGTTGAATAAAATCGATCTGCTGGATGACGACGGCATGGCCTTCGTGAATGAGCAGATGGATATCTACCGCAAGATTGGTTACCGCGTGCTGATGGTCTCCAGCCACACCAAAGATGGCCTTAAACCGCTGGAAGAGGCGCTGACCGACCGCATCAGCATCTTTGCGGGCCAGTCCGGCGTAGGTAAATCGAGCCTGCTGAACAACCTGCTTGGCCTCCAGCAAGAGATTCTGACTAACGATGTGTCCAACGTCTCGGGTCTGGGCCAGCACACCACTACCGCCTCGCGTCTGTATCATTTCCCGCACGGCGGCGACGTGATCGACTCCCCGGGGGTGCGTGAGTTCGGTTTGTGGCACCTTGAGCCGGAACAAATCTTTAACGGATTTGTCGAATTCCATGATTATTTAGGCGCCTGTAAATACCGCGACTGTAAGCACGATAACGACCCTGGCTGCGCTATTCGTGAAGCGGTTGAGAAAGGCGAGATCGCGGAAACCCGCTTCGAGAATTACCACCGCATTCTTGAGAGCATGGAAGACGTAAAAACGCGTAAAAACTTTTCTGATTCTGATAACTGACAACTAAGCTAAGCATCGCTAAAATCGTCCCCTTTTTTCAGGTTCCGGCGGCTTAACGCCGGATCAGGAACGACAAAACAATGGCCTGGAGGCTACCTTGTTAAACGCATTTAAACTTTCGCTTCAATACATTCTGCCAAAACTGTGGCTCACTCGCCTGGCGGGCTGGGGCGCAAGCAAACGCGCGGGCTGGCTGACCAAACTGGTCATCGACCTTTTCGTAAAATATTACAAGGTCGATATGAAAGAGGCGCAAAAGCCGGATACCGCCAGCTACCGCACCTTCAACGAGTTCTTCGTGCGCCCGCTGCGTGACGAAGTGCGCCCGCTGAACACCGACCCTAACGTCCTGGTGATGCCGGCAGACGGCGTGATCAGCCAGTTGGGTAACATCGAAGACGACAAAATCCTGCAGGCGAAGGGCCATAACTACAGTCTGGAAGCGCTGCTGGCGGGTAACTACCTGATGGCGGATCTGTTCCGTAACGGTACGTTTGCCACCACCTATCTTTCACCGCGCGACTACCATCGCGTGCATATGCCGTGTAACGGTATCCTGCGCGAAATGATTTACGTCCCGGGCGACCTGTTCTCCGTAAACCACCTGACCGCGCAGAACGTGCCGAACCTGTTTGCCCGTAACGAGCGCGTCATCTGTCTGTTCGATACTGAATTTGGCCCTATGGCGCAGATTCTGGTGGGTGCGACCATCGTAGGCAGCATCGAAACCGTCTGGGCGGGCACCATCACTCCACCGCGCGAAGGCGTGATCAAACGCTGGACCTGGCCTGCCGGTGAAGCGGAAGGCTCGGTGGCCCTGCTGAAAGGTCAGGAGATGGGTCGCTTCAAGCTGGGCTCTACCGTAATCAACCTGTTTGCGCCGGGCAAAGTGAAGCTGGCTGAACAGCTCGAAAGCCTGTCGGTCACCAAACTGGGCCAGCCGCTGGCGGTCTCTACCGAAACCTTCGTGACGCCGGATGCAGAACCAGCGCCGCTGTCGCAGGAAGAGATCAACGCCGAGCACGACGCCAGCCCGCTGGTTGACGACAAAAAAGACGAAGGCTAATAACAGAAGGATCGCTGACGTGCGCCCGATTATCGTTCTACTGATGGCCTGGTGCCTCAGCATGGGGGCGTACGCAGCGACAGCCCCCGACGCCAAACAGATAACCCAGGAACTGGAGCAGGCAAAAGCGGCCAAACCCGCTCAGCCAGGGACCGTCGAGTCGCTCCAGGCTGCCCTGAACGCGCTTGAGGAGCGGAAAGGCTCTCTTGAGCGCGCTCAGCAGTATCAGCAGGTTATCGACAACTTCCCCAAACTCTCGCAGACGCTGCGCGCGCAGCTCAACAATTTGCGTGACGAACCGCGCGACGTGCCCGCAGGCATGACCTCGGACGCTCTGAACCAGGAGATCCTGCAGGTCAGCAGCCAGCTTCTGGAAAAGAGCCGTCTTGCCCAGCAGGAGCAGGAGCGAGCGCGTGAAATTGCCGACTCCCTCAGCCAGCTTCCACAGCAGCAAACCGACGCACGCCGCCAGCTTAATGAAGTTGAGCGTCGCGTAGGTACGCAAAGCGGCAACACCCCGCAGGCTCAGGCACAAAATCTGGGCCTGCAGGCAGAATCGGCTCGCCTGAAGGCCCTTGTTGATGAGCTTGAGCTGGCTCAGCTTTCCGCGAATAACCGCCAGGAGTTGTCGCGGATGCGCTCTGAACTCGCGCAGAAGCAGAGCGAGCAGCTGGATGCGTATCTCCAGGCCTTGCGCAATCAACTTAACAGTCAGCGCCAGCTTGAAGCCGAGCGTGCCCTTGAAAGCACCGAACTGCTGGCTGAAAACAGCGAAAACCTGCCTGCCGGTATCAACGAACAATTCAGGGTCAACCGCGAGCTTTCTGCCGCGCTGAATCAGCAGGCGCAGCGCATGGATCTGGTTGCATCCCAGCAGCGTCAGGCGACCAATCAAACCCTTCAGGTGCGTCAGGCGTTAAACACCCTGCGCGAGCAGTCCCAGTGGCTCGGGTCATCAAACCTGCTGGGCGAAGCGTTACGCGCCCAGGTCGCGCGCCTGCCGGAAATGCCGAAGCCGCAACAGCTGGATACCGAGATGGCCCAGCTGCGCGTTCAGCGACTGCACTTTGAAGATCTTCTCAATAAGCAGCCACAAATCCGCCAGATCCGTCAGGCTGACGGCCAGCCCCTGACCAGCGAGCAAAACCGCATTCTGGAAGCCCAGCTGCGTACCCAGCGTGAACTGCTGAACTCCCTGCTCCAGGGCGGGGATACGCTGATTCTGGAGCTGACCAAGCTAAAAGTCTCCAATAGCCAGCTGGAAGATGCGCTGAAAGAGGTGAACGAGGCGACGCACCGTTATCTCTTCTGGACGTCCGACGTGCGTCCGATGACCTTCTCGTGGCCGATTGAGATTGTTCAGGATCTGCGTCGCCTGATTTCGCTGGACACCGTCAGCCAGCTGGGACAGGCCAGCGTGATGATGTTTACCAGCAAAGAGACCATTTTCCCGCTGCTCGGGGCGTTGATTCTGGTGGGCTTCAGCATTTACTCGCGCAGGCATTTCACCCGCTTCCTGGAGCGTTCCAGCTCCCGGGTCGGGAAAGTCACCCAGGATCACTTCTGGCTAACGTTGCGCACCGTATTCTGGTCGATTCTTGTCGCCTCCCCGCTGCCGGTGCTGTGGATGACGCTGGGGTATGGTCTGCGGGAAGCCTGGCCCTATCCGCTCGCGGTCGCAATTGGCGATGGCGTCACCGCCACGGTGCCGCTGCTGTGGGTGGTCATGATTTGCGCCACCTTCGCGCGCCCCAATGGCCTGTTTATCGCCCACTTTGGCTGGCCGCGTAATCGCGTTGCGCGCGCCATGCGTTACTACCTGATGAGCATCGGGCTGATTGTGCCGCTGATTATGGCGCTGATCATGTTCGATAATCTCAACGACCGGGAATTCTCAGGCTCGCTGGGCCGCCTCTGCTTTATGCTGATATGCGGGGCGCTGGCCATCGTTACGCTCAGCCTGAAACGCGCGGGTATTCCGCTCTATCTCGATAAATCCGGCAGCGGCGACAACATGTTCAACCGGCTGCTTTGGAACCTGCTGCTGAGCGCACCGTTGGTTGCGATGCTGGCGGCCGCGGTGGGTTATCTGGCGACCTCGAAGGCGCTGCTGGCGCGACTGGAAACCTCGGTGGCAATCTGGTTCCTGCTTCTGGTGGTGTACCACGTGATCCGCCGCTGGATGCTGATCCAGCGCCGCCGTCTGGCCTTTGACCGAGCCAAGCATCGTCGGGCGGAGATCCTCGCCCAGCGTGCGCGGGGTGAGGAAGAGCCAAACCACGTCAACAGTACGGAAGGCACAACGGAAGCGGACGAAGTCGAACTGGATCTGGATGCCATCAGTACCCAGTCCCTGCGGCTGGTTCGCTCCATCCTGATGCTCATAGCCCTGCTGTCGGTGATCTTCCTGTGGTCGGAGATCCACTCCGCATTTGGCTTCCTGGAGAACATCTCTCTGTGGGACGTGACCTCCACGGTGCAGGGCGTTGAAAGTCTGGAGCCGATTACCTTAGGGGCGGTGCTGATTGCCATTCTGGTGCTGATCATCACCACGCAGCTGGTGCGCAACTTCCCGGCGCTGCTGGAGCTGGCGCTGCTGCAGCATCTGGATTTAACGCCGGGTACAGGCTATGCGATTACGACCATTACCAAATATTTGATCATGCTGTTTGGTGGGCTGGTTGGCTTCTCGATGATCGGTATTGAATGGTCGAAACTGCAGTGGCTGGTGGCGGCCCTTGGTGTAGGGTTAGGTTTTGGTTTACAGGAGATCTTCGCCAACTTCATCTCTGGCCTGATCATTCTGTTCGAAAAACCGATCCGTATTGGCGATACCGTAACGATCCGCGATCTGACCGGCAGCATCACGAAGATCAACACCCGCGCGACGACGATCAGCGACTGGGATCGGAAAGAGATCATCGTGCCAAACAAGGCGTTTATTACCGAGCAGTTCATCAACTGGTCGCTGTCAGACTCCGTGACCCGCGTGGTGCTGACGGTACCGGCGCCGTCGGACGCCAACAGCGAAGAGATCACCCAGATCCTCTACACTGCCGCTGAGCGCTGCTCGCTGGTAATCGACAACCCGGCGCCGGAAGTATTCCTTGTGGATTTACAGCAGGGGATCCAGATTTTCGAGCTGCGTATCTACGCCGCCGAAATGGGACACCGTATGCCGCTGCGCCATGAGATCCACCAGCTGATTCTGGCGGGCTTCCGCGAACACGGTATTGATATGCCGTTCCCACCGTTCCAGATGCGTCTGGAAAGCCTGGACGGGCGTAAAACGGGAAGAACGCTGACGTCAGCGGCGCGGACGCGTCCGGCGGGAAGTTTGTAAGATAAGCGGTGCAACCCTCTCCCACGGGAGAGGGTAAACTGCCGTCAGGCGCGATCTACGGTAAACGCAATCACATCGCCAAGCTGTTCTGCCCCCAGGGCCAGCATCACCAGACGGTCTACACCCAGCGCCACGCCGGAGCAATCCGGCAGACCTGCTTTTAATGCTTCAAGCAAATTAACATCAATAGGCTGCTGCGGCAGACCGCGCGCGGCGCGCTTGCGGTTATCCTGCTCGAAGCGCTGCTGCTGCTCGCGGGCATCCGTCAGTTCGTGGAAGCCGTTCGCCAGTTCGATGCCTTTGTAATAGACCTCAAAACGCTCTGCGACACGATGATCTTCAGTACTGATCTGCGCCAGTGAGGCCTGGCTTGCCGGGAAGTGATAGACAAACGTCGGACGATCTTTGCCAATCTGCGGTTCAACACCGAAGGTAAACAGCAGCTGCAGCAGCGTGTCGCGATCCTCTTCGGTATCCGCCACGTTGCTCAAATCCAGTTTTGCCGCCACTTCGCGCAGTTGGGTTTTGTCAGCCGATAGAGGATCGATTTCCAGATGGCGCTGGAAAGCCTGCTGATAGGAGAGCGTTTCGGCTTCTGAGCAGTCCAGCACCTGCTGGAGCAGATCGTCCACCTCATTCATCAGGCGGTACATATCATAATGCGGGCGGTACCACTCCAGCATGGTGAATTCCGGGTTGTGATGACGCCCCATCTCTTCATTACGGAAGCTGCGGCACAGCTGATACACCGGACCGCATCCCGCTGCCAGCAGGCGTTTCATGTGGTATTCCGGGCTGGTCATCAGATACAAATTCATGCCCTGAGAATGGCCGGGGCCAACAAAACGGGTTTCAAACGGCACCAGATGAATATCCGTTACCGTTGCCTGACTCATGCACGGCGTTTCCACCTCCAGGACTCCGCGGTCGGCAAAGAAACGGCGGATCTCCGCCATAATTGCAGCGCGTTTTAACAGATTAGGGATGGATGCGCTCGGCTGCCAGGTGGCCGTTTCGCTCATGAGTTGTTCTCCGATTTCAGACAAGGGCACGAAGTCTACTCGTTAGCAGGGGCAGAGACAAATTTTGCGCAGTAAAAAAGCGCATTTCATTTAGGTGAACTTTTTCGTGACGTATTTCATCAATCTTCATGATAAATCGCCGTACAGAACAGCAAAAAAATCGAACACGTCAAATTTCCCTGACATCTACACGGTTATACTGTTTTACCCATAAAGGAGCAGTGGAAACGCTTTCGCAATCGTCCTTTTGGACGGGTGAACTACCTTTAGTTTGTCGCGTTGCGAAATAACAAAAATCTGGAGGAATGTCGTGCAAACTTTTCAGGCCGATCTTGCCGTAATAGGCGCTGGCGGGGCTGGATTACGTGCTGCGATTGCTGCAGCACAAGCTAATCCCAACGCTAAAATCGCATTGATTTCAAAAGTCTATCCAATGCGTAGTCACACAGTGGCAGCAGAAGGAGGGTCCGCCGCCGTTGCGCAGGATCATGACAGCTTTGAATACCATTTCCACGACACGGTTGCAGGGGGCGACTGGCTTTGCGAACAGGATGTCGTTGACTACTTTGTGCATCATTGTCCCACGGAAATGACCCAGCTTGAACAGTGGGGATGTCCGTGGAGCCGCCGTCCGGACGGCAGCGTCAACGTTCGCCGCTTTGGCGGAATGAAGATTGAACGCACCTGGTTCGCCGCCGATAAAACCGGCTTCCACATGCTGCACACCCTGTTCCAGACCTCCCTTCAGTTCCCACAAATTCAGCGCTTCGATGAACATTTCGTCCTCGACATTCTGGTCGATGACGGACAGGCGCGTGGCCTGGTGGCGATGAACATGATGGAAGGCACGCTCGTCCAGATCCGCGCCAACGCGGTAGTGATGGCGACGGGCGGTGCGGGTCGCGTTTATCGTTATAACACCAACGGCGGCATCGTCACCGGTGACGGCATGGGCATGGCGCTCGGCCACGGCGTACCGCTGCGCGATATGGAGTTCGTGCAGTATCACCCAACCGGCCTGCCGGGCTCCGGTATTCTGATGACGGAAGGCTGCCGCGGTGAAGGCGGTATTCTGGTCAATAAAAACGGCTACCGCTATCTGCAGGATTACGGCATGGGCCCGGAAACCCCGCTCGGCGAGCCGAAGAATAAATACATGGAACTCGGCCCGCGCGACAAAGTCTCTCAGGCCTTCTGGCACGAGTGGCGCAAAGGCAACACCATCTCCACGCCGCGCGGCGACGTGGTCTATCTCGACCTGCGTCATCTGGGCGAGAAGAAACTGCTGGAACGTCTGCCGTTCATCTGCGAGCTGGCAAAAGCCTACGTGGGCGTCGACCCGGTGAAAGAGCCGATTCCGGTGCGTCCAACCGCGCACTACACCATGGGCGGGATCGAAACCGACCAGCAGTGCGAAACCCGTATTAAAGGCCTGTTCGCCGTCGGCGAGTGTTCTTCCGTGGGTCTGCACGGCGCTAACCGTCTCGGGTCGAACTCGCTGGCAGAGCTGGTCGTCTTTGGCCGCATGGCGGGCGAGCGCGCGATGGAGCGGGCGGCTACAGCAGGCGAAGCCAACGGTGCCGCGCTGGATGCGCAGGTCGCAGACGTTGAAAAACGCCTGAAAGACCTGGTGAACCAGGAGGGTAACGAGAACTGGTCTAAAATCCGCGACGAGATGGGCCTGTCGATGGAAGAAGGCTGCGGTATTTACCGTACGCCAGAGCTGATGCAAAAAACCGTCGACAAGCTGGCGGAACTGCAGGAGCGCTTCAAGCGCGTACGCATCACCGATACCTCCAGCGTATTCAATACCGACCTGCTCTACACCATCGAGCTGGGCCACGGTCTGAACGTCGCGGAATGTATGGCGCACTCTGCGCTGGCGCGTAAAGAGTCTCGCGGCGCCCACCAGCGTCTGGACGAAGGCTGTACCGAACGTGACGACGTCAATTTCCTGAAACACACTCTCGCCTGGCGCGATGCAGATGGCACCACACGTCTGGACTACAGCGACGTGAAAATCACCACGCTGCCGCCGGCTAAACGCGTGTACGGTGCAGAAGCAGAAGCCGCCGAGAAGAAGGAGAAGGCGAATGGCTGAGATGCAAAAAATGAAGGTTGAAGTGGTGCGCTACAATCCGGAAGTGGACGCCGCACCGCACAGCGCTTTCTATGAAGTGCCTTATGACGAGCAAACCTCCCTGCTGGATGCGCTCGGCTATATCAAAGACAACCTGGCGCCAGACCTGAGCTACCGCTGGTCCTGCCGCATGGCAATCTGCGGCTCCTGCGGCATGATGGTCAACAAGGTACCGAAGCTGGCCTGTAAGACCTTCCTGCGCGAGTACACCAAAGGCATTAAGGTCGAAGCGCTGGGCAACTTCCCGATTGAACGCGATCTGGTGGTCGATATGACCCACTTTATCGAAAGCCTGGAAGCGATTAAGCCGTACATCATTGGTAATCCACGCACGCCGGATCAGGGGCCAAATACCCAGACGCCGGCTCAAATGGCGAAATACCATCAGTTCTCCGGCTGCATCAACTGCGGCCTGTGCTATGCCGCCTGTCCACAGTTTGGCCTGAACAAGGAGTTCATCGGACCGGCCGCCATTACCCTGGCGCACCGCTATAACGAGGACAGCCGCGACCACGGTAAAAAAGAACGTATGGCGCAGCTTAACAGCCAGAACGGCGTCTGGAGCTGTACCTTTGTGGGTTATTGCTCCGAAGTTTGTCCGAAGCACGTCGACCCGGCCGCCGCTATTCAGCAGGGTAAAGTGGAAAGCTCGAAAGACTTTCTTATCGCTACCCTGAAACCACGCTAAGGAGTGCATGATGACGACTAAACGCAAAGCCTATGTGCGGCCTGTGCCGTCCACCTGGTGGAAAAACCTGCCGTTTTATCGCTTCTACATGCTGCGTGAAGGCACGGCGGTACCGGCGGTCTGGTTCAGCCTTGAGCTGATGTACGGCGTTTTTGCCCTCAAGCATGGCCCGGAAGCCTGGGCCAGCTTTGTCGGTTTCCTGCAAAACCCGATCATTGTTGTTCTGAACCTGATCGTGCTCGCAGCCGCGCTGCTTCATACCAAAACCTGGTTTGAGCTGGCGCCAAAAGCGGCGAACATCATTATAAAAGACGAGAAAATGGGGCCAGAGCCGGTGATTAAAGGGCTCTGGGCAGTGACGATTCTGGTCACTGTGGTCATTCTGTTTGTCGCACTGTTCTGGTAAGGAGACTACTGTGATTAATCCAAATCCAAAACGTTCTGACGAGCCGGTCTTCTGGGGCCTGTTTGGCGCAGGCGGCATGTGGAGTGCCATCATCGCCCCTGTCATCATTCTGCTGGTCGGCATTATGCTGCCGCTGGGGCTGTTCCCGGGCGATGCGCTGAGCTACGAGCGCGTACTGGCGTTCGCGAGCAGCTTTATCGGCCGCGTGTTCATCTTCCTGATGATCGTCCTGCCGCTGTGGTGTGGCCTGCACCGTATTCACCATGCGATGCATGACCTGAAAATTCATGTACCGAGCGGGAAATGGGTGTTCTACGGTCTGGCGACCATCCTGACCGTGGTGACGCTGATTGCCGTGGTCACCCTCTGACGCTTCAGGCCCGCCATCCGGCGGGCCTTTTTATTTCTGCATTTTCCCCACCAGCCACTGGGCAAACTCACGCATTGCGGGCGTTTCTGTCCGTGACTGTAGTCTTGTCAGCCAGTAGCTGCCGAGGTCAATCTGCGTTGCAAAGGGCTGCACGATGCGCTCGCTGCTGAGTAAATGGGTAAACATGTCGACAGGCGCAATGGCAATCCCTGTGCCTGCCTGCGCGGCTTCCAGCATGGTCACGGAAGAATCAAACACCATCACCCGGTGCGTCGGTGAGGGAGGATGTTCACCCGCAGCCTGCATCCACGCAGCCCACTCGTCACGCCGGTAGGAGCGCAGCAGGGTAAACTTCAGGATATCTGCCGGGCTTTTGAGAACTGAGGCAATGTCGGGCGTACAGAGCGGAGACAGCGGCGCAGGGCAAAGAAATTCAGCATCGGTTCCATGCCACGCGCCGCCACCGTAGCGAATAGTGTAATCAAGCCCTTCAGCCGCCGGATCGACGCGATTATTATGGGTGGAAAGCTGAAGATCAATATGCGGATAGCAGCGGCGAAAATCCGCGAGCAGCGAGAATAAAACACCCGTGGCAAAAGTCCCTACCACGCCTATTTTGAGCTTCTCCTGAGCGCGCTGGCTGGCAAACCGATCCAGCATTCCGGCGATACGATCGAACGAGTCATTCAGCACCGGCAGCAAATTCTCGCCTTCGGTGGTCAGCATCAGCCCTCGCGAAACGCGAACGAACAGCTGGCAATTAAGGTGCTGCTCCAGCGCCTTTACGTGCTGGCTAATCGCGGAATGGGTAACGTTCAGCTCGATAGCGGCATGAGTAAAACTGAGGTGCCTGGCGGCTGCTTCAAACGCCCGCAGGGAATTAAGAGGGAGATAGCTGCGCGTCATAGGCTCGTCCGTTAGAAAAATTAACAGCTAATGCTAAATTTAACCGTTTGTCAGCCATAGTCAAATCCAACAGACTACAGCGGTCTGACGGGCCCGGACACTCCCTTGAACTGCTATTACGGAAGATAATTGATGATGACTAAATCCCTTTGCTGCGCCCTGCTGCTCAGCACCTCCTGCTCGGTATTGGCTGCACCGATGTCAGAAAAACAGCTGGCTGAGGTGGTGGAACGTACCGTTACGCCGCTGATGAAAGCGCAGGCCATTCCGGGTATGGCGGTGGCGGTGATTTATGAGGGTCAGCCGCACTACTTTACCTTCGGTAAAGCCGATGTTGCGGCGAACAAACCTGTCACCCCACAAACCTTGTTCGAACTGGGCTCTATAAGTAAAACCTTCACTGGCGTATTGGGTGGCGATGCCATTGCTCGCGGTGAAATATCGCTGGGCGATCCGGTGACAAAATACTGGCCTGAGCTGACAGGCAAGCAGTGGCAGGGGATCCGCATGCTGGATCTGGCAACCTATACCGCAGGAGGTTTGCCGTTGCAGGTACCGGATGAAGTCACGGATAACGCCTCTCTGCTGCGCTTTTATCAAAACTGGCAGCCGCAGTGGAAGCCGGGCACCACGCGTCTTTATGCCAATACCAGCATCGGTCTTTTTGGCGCGCTGGCGGTTAAGCCTTCCGGCATGAGCTATGAGCAGGCCATAACGACGCGGGTCTTTAAGCCGCTCAAGCTGGACCATACCTGGATTAACGTTCCGAAAGCGGAAGAGGCGCATTACGCCTGGGGATACCGCGACGGTAAAGCGGTACACGTTTCGCCAGGCATGCTGGACGCTGAAGCCTATGGCGTAAAAACCAACCTGAAGGATATGGCAAGCTGGGTGATGGTCAACATGAAGCCGGACTCGCTTCAGGATACGTCACTCAGGCAAGGCATTGCCCTGGCGCAGTCTCGCTACTGGCGCGTGGGGGCCATGTATCAGGGGTTAGGCTGGGAAATGCTTAACTGGCCGGTCGATGCCAGAACCGTGGTTGAAGGTAGCGACAATAAGGTGGCACTGGCACCGCTGCCTGCGAGAGAAGTGAATCCACCGGCGCCCCCGGTCAACACGTCCTGGGTCCATAAAACAGGTTCTACCGGCGGGTTTGGCAGCTACGTAGCATTTATTCCCGAAAAGCAGCTCGGCATTGTGATGCTGGCGAATAAAAGCTATCCGAACCCTGCCCGCGTTGAGGCGGCATACCGTATCCTCGACGCGCTGCAGTAAAACATTGCCGGGTGGCGCTACGCTTACCCGGCGAAACACACCGCACAAAAACCACATTTTCCTTGCCGTCATCTACACTTAACAAAAAACAGTAAGGAAACTCCTATGCGCATTCTGCCTGTTATCGCCGCGGTGACAGCCGCGTTTTTAGTGGTTGCCTGCAGTTCCCCTACCCCGCCTCCTGGCGTTACCGTCGTCACGCCTTTTGATGCACAACGCTTCCTTGGAACATGGTATGAAATCGCGCGCCTCGACCATCGGTTTGAGCAGGGCTTAGAGAAGGTTACTGCGAATTACAGCCCGATGGATGATGGCGGTATTCAGGTGATCAACCGGGGTTATAATCCCGATCGGGAGATGTGGCAGCAGTCGATTGGGGAAGCATACTTCACGGGCGACCCGCGACGGGCTGCGCTCAAAGTCTCTTTCTTCGGCCCGTTTTATGGCGGCTATAACGTGATCGCGCTAGACAGAGAGTACCGTCACGCGCTGGTCTGCGGGCCGGATCGCGACTATCTGTGGATACTTTCCCGCACGCCAACTATTTCGTCAGAAATGAAACAGCAGATGCTGGACGTCGCGACCCGGCAAGGGTTTGATGTGTCAAAACTTATCTGGGTAAAACAACCCCATTAATGGGTACTGAGCTTAAGCCCAATGATACCGGCCACAATCAAGGCGAGGCTGCCGATACGCGCCAGACTCGCTGACTCTCCCAGCAGCAGAATGCCGGTGATGGTGGCCCCAACCGCACCAATGCCCGTCCAGACGGCATAAGCTGTTCCCACAGGCAGCGAGCGCATTGCCCAGGATAACAGAACAATACTCACGATCATCGCGGTGACGGTTATGACGCTGGGCGTCAGGCGGGTAAATCCGTGGGTGTACTTGAGACCAATTGCCCATACCACTTCGAGCAGGCCAGCAATAAAAAGAATGATCCAGGACATTTCAGGCTCCTTAACTTAATACAAGCTGGGGCCGTCCCCGGTGAAAAAAACGCTTACGGGTCGTCCCGTAAGGCAGAGATTACGCCCCATATTGTGGTTAGCGTGCTATTTTTTTTCAATCATTTTTTGCTGAACACGTTAAGGCAAGAAATAGCCGCAGTATGGCGCGTAGTTCCGGCATTTAGCACTCATCCGACTTCTCTATGATGATGTGCTTTCTGATGGCAGGAAGCCAAACCACTAGCCGACTGCGAATAAAATATGTTCAAAATTCTTTTGATTGACCGTTGTCACTTCACCCGCACGGGGTTTGAAGCATGGCTCAATCATTCCGGTTTGTTCCCGGGACACTACGTTGTGACGGGTCTAAATAATCTGTTCCTTGCCAGGGAGCACATTCTGCAATGGAAACCCACGCTGGTTATCGCCGACCTGTACGGCTTCAGGCAGGATATTCATCATTTTCAGCAGCTCTCGTCGTTGCTGAGCGCCAGTGAACGATTACCGTTTATTTTGCTGCAATCGGGAGAGGACCGCGGCATGACCGACTGGCTCGGACAGTTCCCGGTGTGGTCGTCGCTGTTGAAAAACGCCAGTCTCGAAGAAGTGGCAACGACTATCAACGACGCATTAAACTCGCGCGCCAGCGCTGACAGGCCAACGGCAGCGGCCCCCTTGCTGACCCGACAGGAAGAGAAAGTGCTGACATTGTGGATGGACGGTGCGAGCAATCAAAAAATTGCCGCTCACCTGAGTATCAACGGCAAAACGGTGTATACCTATAAACGCAATATCCGCATGAAATTGCATATGGATACGCGTTTTTCTCCGTTCTTATCCCTGCAGGAATCAGAAAGCTGACGGTACGAAACCCGCTGGTCTCGTACCGTATGTTAATTACTGCTGAGCTTTGGTTGCCGCACCAGAGATTGCGCTACCACCTTCAGAAATATCCTGACCGACGCCACGCGTGGTATTACAGGCAGTTAACACTGAAGAAAGTACCAGGACTGAAAAGATCGCTGCAATTGTTTTCTTAACCATAATATCTTCCTTTTATAGCCAAAGTTGTTTTGTGTATAGCAACTTAAGGATAGACAAGATCCCGCCGGTTGACGGAAAAGGAAGCATTTTTAGGAAAATTAGACGAACTTAGCTGGCGGCGTGAGAAATGATATGACCGAGATCCTGGATATCTTGTCCCATCCCACGGGTGGTGTTACAGCCGGAAAGCAATGCACTGGAAAGCGCTAACAGAAGCAGAATTTTAACGGTACGTTTCATCATCCCTGCCTGCAAAAATCAGGCGCAGCGGGCGCTGCGCCTTCAATCATGACGTAAATTACTTCACGCGGGATACGTATTCGCCGGAGCGGGTATCCACTTTGATCACTTCGCCAGTCTGTACGAACAGTGGAACTTTAACCACTGCACCGGTAGACAGTTTGGCTGGTTTACCGCCGGTACCTGCGGTATCACCTTTCAGACCTGGATCGGTTTCAACGATTTCCAGTTCAACGAAGTTTGGTGGGGTCACAGCGATAGGCTGGCCGTTCCACAGGGTCACGATGCACTCAGCCTGATCCAGCAGCCATTTAGCGCTATCACCTACCGCTTTCTCATCAGCAGACAGCTGTTCGAAAGTGGAGTTGTTCATGAAATGATAGAACTCACCGTCGTTGTACAGATAGGTCAGGTTCATATCAACAACATCAGCGCCTTCAGCGGAGTCAGTAGATTTGAAGGTTTTCTCAACACGGGTACCGGTCAGCAGACGGCGCAGCTTAACGCGTGCGAATGCCTGGCCTTTACCTGGTTTAACGAATTCGCTGGCTTCAACCGCGTACGGTTCGCCGTCCATCATGATTTTAAGACCAGCACGAAAATCGTTGCTATAGTACGTTGCCATAAGGCCCTCTAAATTTGTTAACTGGTAGCTAAGCCACAAAATGGCGCATATTGTAACCCTAAACACCCCGTCCAGAGAAGATTGGTTATCGCAACTTGCCGATGTAATCACCAGTCCTGATGAATTGCTGCGTCTTTTAGACCTCGATAAGCACCCAGAGTTGCTTGCAGGCCGCGAGGCAAAGCGCCTTTTCGCCCTGCGAGTTCCCCGTGCGTTTGTGGCGCGGATGGAGAAAGGCAACCCCGACGATCCGCTTTTAAAACAAACGCTTACTTTGCAGGATGAGTTTGTCACCGCGCCGGGATACAGCACCGATCCGCTGGAAGAGCAGAACAGCGTGGTGCCGGGTTTACTGCACAAGTATCTCAACCGCGCCCTGCTGCTGGTAAAAGGCGGCTGCGCGGTAAATTGTCGTTATTGCTTCCGTCGGCACTTCCCGTATGCCGAAAACCAGGGCAATAAACGCAACTGGCAGGTCGCGCTGGACTATATCGCCGCCCATCCGGAGCTGGATGAGATTATTTTGTCCGGCGGTGACCCGCTGATGGCAAAAGATCATGAGCTGGACTGGCTGTTGACTCAGCTTGAAGCCATCCCGCACGTTAAGCGCCTGCGTATTCACAGCCGTTTACCGATTGTCATTCCGGCACGTGTCACTGACGGACTGGTATCACGCCTGGAGCAGTCAAGATTGCTGGTGCTGCTGGTGAACCATATCAACCACGCGAATGAAATTGACGATGACTTTCGCGCGGCGATGGTGCGCCTGCGTAAAGCGGGCTTAACGCTGCTGAACCAGAGCGTGCTGCTGCGCGGCGTGAACGACAGCGCCCGCGTGCTGGCTGACCTGAGCAATGCCCTGTTTGATGCGGGCGTGATGCCCTATTATCTGCACGTGCTGGATCGCGTTCAGGGCGCGGCCCATTTCATGGTGACGGATGAAGAAGCCCGGCAGATTATGCGCGAACTGTTAACGCTGGTTTCAGGCTATATGGTGCCGAAGCTGGCACGCGAGATTGGCGGAGAGCCGAGCAAGACGCCGCTGGATTTGCAGCTGCGGCAGCGCTAGTTTCCGCTCACCCTAACCCTCTCCCACAGGGAGAGGGAAAAAGGCAATCAGTTCGGGCACTTGTAGACCTGGCCGTTCATCTGGCTGGCGGTCGGCACGAAGCTGGACAGCATACCCTGCGTTGGGCTGCTCACGCCGTAAATCACGTTTCCGCCCATTGCCGCAGCCTGGTTACGCAGGGCATTCGCCGCACCGCGCATCGAGCCACCTTCTTCGCCATGCTGACCTGACATCCAGTTACTTTGCTCACCGGTTGCCGTGCCTAACAGCTGGCATTCACTGCCAGGCTTATCTTCCACAAAGCGAACGCCCTGGCCCGCTGCCGACAGCTCATTGCTGGAGCTACAACCCGCCAGCAGCAATGCTGCCCCTACAATCCCTGCACAGACTTTTACGCGCATGTTATTCCTCGTTTTCAATAAGCTGGACAGTTGTTGTCCGTGTGTAAATCTTATACCTAAAAGATGACCAAAAGAAAAACCCCCGAGCATTTCTGCCCGGGGGTTTTTCACATTCTACGACGTAGAGCGCACGATTACATCATGCCGCCCATACCGCCCATGCCACCCATGCCAGCAGCACCTAAGTCTGGTGCATCGCCTTTAGGCATATCGGTGACCATGCACTCGGTGGTGATCATCAGGCCAGCGACAGATGCCGCGTACTGCAGAGCAGAACGGGTTACTTTCGTTGGATCCAGGATACCGAAGTCGATCATGTTGCCGTATTCTTCAGTTGCCGCGTTGTAACCGTAGTTACCTTCGCCCGCTTTCACGTTGTTCGCAACCACAGATGGCTCTTCACCGGCGTTAGAAACGATCTGACGCAGAGGGGCTTCCATTGCGCGTAGCGCAACTTTGATACCCACGTTCTGATCTTCGTTCTGTGCGGTCAGGCCTGCCAGTTTAGCGGCAACACGCACCAGCGCAACACCACCACCAGCAACCACGCCTTCTTCTACCGCAGCACGGGTCGCGTGCAGGGCATCGTCAACGCGTGCTTTTTTCTCTTTCATTTCAACTTCGGTCGCTGCACCGACTTTGATAACCGCAACGCCGCCAGCCAGTTTCGCTACGCGCTCCTGCAGTTTTTCACGGTCGTAATCGGAAGTCGCTTCTTCGATCTGCTTACGGATCTGACCCACGCGGCCCTGAATAGCAGCCTCTTCACCCACACCGTCGATGATGGTGGTGGTGTCTTTGTTGATCACAACGCGTTTCGCCTGGCCCAGGTCTTCCAGGGTCGCTTTTTCCAGCTCCATACCGATCTCTTCGGAGATCACGGTACCGCCGGTCAGGGTAGCGATATCCTGCAGCATCGCTTTACGGCGATCGCCGAAGCCAGGTGCTTTAACCGCAGCCACTTTCACGATGCCGCGCATGGTGTTTACCACCAGGGTCGCCAGCGCTTCGCCTTCAACGTCTTCAGCGATGATAACCAGAGGCTTGCCTGCTTTCGCAACGGCTTCCAGCACTGGCAGCATTTCGCGGATGTTGGAGATTTTCTTGTCAGCCAGCAGGATGAACGGGCTTTCCAGCTCAACAGCGCCAGTCTCTGGCTTGTTGATGAAGTATGGGGACAGGTAGCCGCGGTCGAACTGCATACCTTCAACCACGTCCAGTTCGTCTTCCAGACCGGTACCGTCTTCAACGGTGATCACGCCTTCTTTACCGACTTTGTCCATCGCTTCAGCGATCAGTTTACCTACGGTTTCGTCGGAGTTAGCGGAGATAGTACCAACCTGAGCAATGGCTTTAGAGTCAGAGCACGGTACGGACAGCGCTTTCAGCTCTTCAACAGCGGAGGCGACAGCTTTGTCGATACCACGTTTCAGATCCATTGGGTTCATGCCCGCAGCAACGGCTTTCAGACCTTCGGTGATGATTGCCTGCGCCAGTACGGTCGCGGTGGTGGTACCGTCACCTGCAGCGTCGTTCGCTTTAGAGGCAACTTCTTTCACCATCTGCGCGCCCATGTTTTCGAACTTGTCTTCCAGCTCAATTTCACGTGCTACAGAAACACCATCTTTGGTGATGGTTGGCGCGCCGAAGGATTTATCCAGCACTACGTTGCGGCCTTTCGGGCCCAGAGTCACTTTAACTGCATCTGCCAGTACGTTTACGCCGCGGAGCATTTTTACACGAGCGTCGTTACCGAATTTTACGTCTTTAGCTGCCATGTTCTTATTTCCTCAAATTCTCGTGCGTAAATTACGCTTCAACAATTGCCAGAATGTCGCTCTCGGACATGATCAACACTTCTTCATTGTCGATCTTCTCGGATTTCACGCCGTAGCCATCGTTGAAAATTACGATGTCACCAACTTTAACGTCCAGTGGCTGCACAGTTCCGTTTTCCAGGATGCGGCCCTTACCGACAGCGATGATTTCGCCACGCGTTGATTTGGCTGCTGCAGAACCGGTCAGAACGATGCCGCCAGCAGACTTGGTTTCAACTTCTTTACGTTTGACGATCACACGATCATGTAACGGACGAATACTCATTGATAGCTCTCCTTTGAGAAAGTCATTATCAGTTATGGATGACGCCGGCCCGCATGCGGTTTTCCGACTAGTGCCCTGAGAGATGGGGATAGCTTTTTCCCCCTTCAAGGGGGAGTCGAAAAAAAAATTTGCGAAAGTGTTACCATCGCCTCTCTTTTGGTACTGGCAGGGCGATGTGAATGAGTGGACTCAAGCAGGAGCTGGGGCTGGCGCAGGGCGTCGGACTGCTCTCAACCTCCTTGTTAGGTACGGGCGTGTTTGCCGTACCCGCACTGGCGGCGCTGGTGGCTGGAAATAACAGCCTGTGGGCGTGGCCAGCGCTGATTGTATTGGTTTTCCCGATAGCCATTGTGTTTGCCATCCTGGGGCGGCATTTCCCCAGCGCGGGCGGCGTGGCGCACTTTGTCGGCTTGGCCTTTGGCCCGCGGCTGCAGCGTGTTACCGGCTGGCTGTTTCTCTCCGTCATTCCGGTTGGCCTTCCTGCGGCGCTGCATATTGCGACCGGCTTTGGTCAGGCGCTGTTTGGCTGGCATAACGAGCAGTTATTGCTGGCCGAACTGGGTACGCTGGCGATCGTCTGGTGGGTAGGCTCTCGCGGCGCCAACTCCAGCGCCAACCTGCAGACGCTGGTTGCGGTGCTGATTGTCGCGCTCGTTGTCGCAATCTGGTGGGCGGGCGATATCACAATAAAGGAAATTCCCTTCCCGGCGCTGACCGACGTCGACCACTCCCAGCTTTTCGCCGCGCTCTCCGTCATGTTCTGGTGTTTTGTGGGTCTGGAAGCTTTTGCCCATCTGGCCTCTGAATTTAAGCAGCCTGAACGTGATTTTCCCCGCGCGCTGATGATAGGCCTGCTGCTTGCTGGCACGGTCTATTGGGCGTGTACCGTGCTGGTCTTACACTTCCACGCGTTCGGAGCGGATCTCGCCGCCGCGGCATCGCTGCCGGGTATCGTGGTGGAACTGTTCGGCCTGAAGGCGCTATGGATCGCCTGCGTCATCGGCTATCTGGCCTGTTTTGCCAGCCTGAATATTTATATCCAGAGCTTTGCCCGGCTGGTGTGGTCGCAGGCGCTTTATAAATCTGATAACCGCCTCGCGCGCCTGTCTAAACGCCAGCTTCCGCTGAATGCCCTGAATGCCGTACTGGGCTGCTGCGTGGTGAGCACGCTGTGTATTTACGCACTGAAGATTAATTTGGACGCGCTCATCGTCTACGCCAACGGCATTTTCATCATGATCTACCTGCTGTGCATGCTGGCGGGATGTCGTTTGCTGAAAGGTCGCTATAAAGCTCTGGCGGTCGTCGGGGGCGTGCTTTGCCTGCTGCTGCTGGCGATGGTGGGATGGAGAAGTGTGTACGCGATTGTCATGCTGGCAGGGCTGTGGGTGTTTTTGCCGAAGCGCAGTGCGGTACCGGAAGCCCGGTAAGCGAAGCGCCACCGGGCAATAAAATCACCGATCGTCTTTATGGTCTAAACGATCGTGCTGTTCATCCTTACGCTGATACTCCCCTTCAAAGGTATCGCCCGGCCCGGTGCTGAACCCGCCGCCCGGCATACGGCTAAAGCGCAGATGCGGCAGCAGCTTCATGGTCAGGTGTTTTTGCACCGGCGGCAGAAGCAGCAGCAGGCCGAGGAAGTCGGTGAAGAACCCCGGCAGGATCAGCAGCAGCCCCGCAATAATCAACGACACGCTTTTGATCATCTCTTCCGCCGGGCTTTCCCCTGCGGCCATCTTCTGCTGCATTATCAGGAAATTTTTGAAACCCTGATTACGCACCAGCGACATGCCGATGACGGAGGTGAAAATCACCAGAATCAGCGTCAGCAGGACGCCCAGCACATGGGCAACCTGGATGAAAATGGAAATCTCAATGTAAACATAGAGAAAGAAAGCAATAAACGGTATCCAGCGCACTGGCATCTCCTGTGTGGCAGAGGCCATCGGGCCCCTGTCTGAATGTGTTCGCGACGCGCGTTTGTATGAGATGGTGACGGTTAGCGAAAATTCAATCAGTTTGCACGGATATTTTTTTTGGAAATTATAAAGCGGTGACCCATTTCACAGATTAATAATTATCATGGAATCGGCTCGATAATAAGTGATCCAGCTTACGGCAATTCGCTATCATCAGCATATGATCTCGAGCATCTGGCTGATTGAGGGAATAATCGTCGGCCAGAAAATATTCAAAACCACATAAATACTGTGTGTTTAGTACAATCCATCGGCAGCTTGAAAAGAAGGTTCACATGTTAAACAACATTCGTATCGAAGAAGACTTGTTGGGTACCAGGGAAGTTCCAGCGGATGCCTACTACGGTGTCCACACTCTGAGAGCGATTGAAAACTTCTACATCAGCAACAGCAAAATCAGCGACATCCCTGAGTTTGTCCGTGGCATGGTGATGGTGAAGAAAGCCGCAGCACTGGCTAACAAAGAGCTGCAAACCATTCCTAAAAGCGCGGCAAATGCGATTATCGCAGCCTGCGATGAAGTGCTGAACAACGGCAAATGCATGGACCAGTTCCCGGTTGACGTCTATCAGGGCGGCGCGGGCACCTCCGTCAACATGAATACCAACGAAGTACTGGCAAACATTGGCCTGGAGCTGATGGGTCACCAGAAAGGTGAATACCAGTACCTGAACCCGAACGACCACGTAAACAAATGCCAGTCCACCAACGACGCCTACCCTACCGGCTTCCGTATCGCGGTGTATGCCTCTGTGGTGAAACTGGTGGACGCGATCAACCAGCTGGGTGATGGCTTCCAGCGTAAAGCGGTTGAGTTCCAGAACATCCTGAAAATGGGTCGTACCCAGCTGCAGGACGCGGTGCCGATGACGCTCGGCCAGGAATTCCACGCGTTTAACGTACTGCTAAACGAAGAGACCAAAAACCTGCTGCGCACCTCCGAGCTGCTGCTGGAAGTGAACCTGGGCGCCACCGCCATCGGTACCCGTCTGAACACCCCGGATGGCTATCAGCAGCTGGCGGTACAGAAGCTGGCTGAAGTCTCTAACCTGCCGGTTGTGCCTGCAGAAGACCTGATTGAAGCCACCTCCGACTGCGGCGCCTACGTCATGGTACACAGCGCCCTGAAACGTCTGGCGGTCAAACTGTCCAAAATCTGTAACGACCTGCGCCTGCTCTCTTCCGGTCCGCGCGCTGGCCTGAATGAAATCAACCTGCCAGAACTGCAGGCGGGTTCATCCATCATGCCAGCCAAGGTGAACCCGGTGGTGCCAGAAGTGGTGAACCAGGTTTGCTTCAAAGTCATCGGTAACGATACGACCGTGACCATGGCCTCTGAAGCGGGTCAGCTGCAGCTGAACGTGATGGAGCCAGTGATTGGTCAGGCGATGTTTGAATCTATCCACATTCTGACCAACGCCTGCTACAACCTGCTGGAAAAATGCATTAACGGCATCACGGCGAATAAAGAAGTCTGTGAGGGTTATGTCTATAACTCCATCGGGATCGTCACCTACCTCAACCCGTTCATCGGTCACCACAACGGTGATATCGTCGGTAAGATTTGCGCCGAAACCGGTAAGAGCGTACGTGAAGTGGTGCTGGAGCGCGGGCTGTTGACCGAAGCCGAGCTGGACGATATCTTCTCGGCCCAGAACCTGATGCACCCGGCATATAAAGCGAAACGATATACCGATGAAAGCGAACAGTAACCGTTCTGGCTAGGCTTCTTAAGGCACGTCACTTGTGACGTGCCTTTTTTCTTTTTAGGCGTTACCTAAATACAACAATTCAATATCAACTTGTTAATAAGCAAGGCAGGTCCTTATGTTTGGAGCAGAACTCGTCATCGTCTTGTTGGCGATTTATTTGGGAGCAAGACTCGGGGGTATCGGCATCGGTTTTGCCGGCGGTTTCGGGGTGCTCGTTCTTACCCTTATCTTTCAGATTAAACCCGGCGCAATCCCGTTTGACGTTATCGAAATCATCATGGCAGTTATTGCCGCTATCGCCGCCATGCAGGTGGCAGGCGGTATGGACTACCTGGTAAGCCTGGCGGAGCGCATGCTGCGCCGCCATCCAAAGTACATTACCTTCCTTGCCCCGCTGGTGACCTGGTTTATGACCATTCTCGCCGGTACGGGCCACACCGCCTTCTCTACGCTGCCGGTGATTACCGAAGTGGCGAAAGAGCAGGGTATCCGTCCGTCTCGTCCGCTCTCTATTGCCGTCGTCGCGTCCCAGATTGCGATTACCGCCTCGCCGATTTCCGCTGCGGTGGTCTTCTTCGCCGGTATTCTTGAGCCGATGGGCGTGAGCTACCTGACGCTGCTGGCGATCTGTATCCCGGTGACGCTGATCGCGGTTATGATCACCGCCGTGCTGTGTAACTTCCTCGGCGCTGAACTGAAAGACGATCCGGTTTATCAGGAGCGTCTGGCCAAAGGTGAAGTGAGCCTGCGCGGCAGCCAGGTCTTCGAACTTAAGCCACATGCGAAACGCTCCTTACTGCTATTCCTGATCGGTATTGTCGCGGTGATGTTCTACGCGACCGCCATCAGCGACACCGTGGGCCTGATCCAGAACCCGGTCCTGCCGCGTAACGAAGCGATTGTGGTGTTTATGCTGACCATCGCGACGCTGATTAGCATCACCTGTAAAATTGACACCAGCGAAGTGCTGAACGCCAGCACCTTTAAATCCGGTATGAGCGCCTGCGTGTGCGTCCTCGGGGTAGCCTGGCTTGGTGATACCTTCGTGAAAGCGCACATCAGCGACATTCAGACCGTCGCTGGCGACCTGCTCCACAACTACCCGTGGCTGCTGGCGGTGGTGCTGTTCTTTGCCGCTACCCTGCTTTACTCCCAGGCGGCGACCACCAAAGCGCTAATGCCTGCGGCACTGATGCTGGGCGTGACGCCACTGACGGCGATTGCCTCTTTCGCAGCGGTTTCTGCCCTGTTCGTTCTGCCAACCTACCCAACCCTGCTGGCGGCGGTGGAGATGGACGACACCGGCTCAACCCGTATCGGTAAGTATGTGTTTAACCACGCGTTCCTGATCCCGGGCGTGGTCGCCATTTCACTTTGCGTGATCCTCGGCTTTATCATTGGCGGCGTGGTGCTGTAAACGGTGAGTGGTTGTAAAAATAGTTAAAATCGGGCCGCTCTGCGGCCCGTTTCATTAATGACCAACCGCCTTGCGTGGTATAGTGAAGCCTTTCGTGATGAGGAGGTCGACTTGTGAACACGCCTGATGCTGTTGTCGTACTGTGTACCGCCCCTGATGAAGCCTCTGCCCAGGATCTCGCCGCTAAAGTGCTGGCCGAAAAACTGGCTGCCTGCGTGACGCTCCTCCCCGGTGCCACTTCCCTGTATTACTGGGAAGGCAAGCTGGAGCAAGAGTACGAAGTCCAGATGTTGCTCAAAACCAATCTGGCGAATCAGCAGGCTCTCCTGGACTGCCTCAAATCTCATCATCCTTACCAAACTCCGGAACTGCTGGTGCTGCCAGTGGTCCACGGCGATAACGACTATCTCTCATGGCTCAACGCTTCCTTACGCTGATCCTGCTGCTGTGCAGCACTTCAGCTTTTGCCGGGTTGTTTGACGCGCCCGGCCGTTCGAACTTTATTCCTGCCGACCAGGCGTTTGTTTTCGATTTTCAGCAGAACCAGCACGATCTGACGCTCACCTGGCAGGTGAAAGAGGGCTATTACCTCTATCGCAAGCAGGTGAGCATTACCCCTGCTCAGGCAAACGTGGGCGCATTACGGTTGCCCGCTGGCGAGTGGCACGAGGACGAGTTCTATGGCAAGAGTGAAATCTACCGCCAGCGCTTAAACGTGCCTGTGACGGTGAATCAGGCCGATAAAGGTGCAACGCTGACGGTGACGTATCAGGGATGTGCGGATGCAGGTTTCTGCTATCCGCCGGAAACAAAAGTCGTGCCGCTTAGCGAAGTGAAAGCAACTGCTGCTGTAACGCCGGTCCCCTCGGTTGAGAAAACCAACGACAGCGCTAACCTTCCAGTTCCAGGCAGCACTCCAGCACCCTTATGTTCTCATTGGCCTGTCAGCGGTGTTTATCCTGTTGGCGCTGTCAATGTTTGGCCTGTTCACGCTGCAGCTGCCCTCCTCGCTGCAAACGCGCTTAACGCTGATGAGCAACCGTCAGCAGGGCGGCTCCGCAGGCGGGGTGTTCGCGATGGGTGCCATTGCCGGGCTTATATGCTCTCCCTGCACCACCGCGCCGCTGAGCGCCATCCTGCTCTATATCGCCCAGAGCGGAAACATGTGGCTCGGCGGGGGTACGCTGTACCTCTACGCGCTGGGCATGGGCCTGCCGCTGATTCTGGTCACGGTTTTCGGCAATCGACTTCTGCCGAAGAGCGGCCCGTGGATGGAGACGGTGAAAACCGCATTTGGCTTTGTCATCCTCGCGCTGCCGGTGTTCCTCCTTGAGCGTATCATCGGGGACGTCTGGGGTTTACGCCTGTGGGCGATGCTCGGCGTAGCGTTCTTTGCCTGGGCGTTTATCGTCAGCCTGGGGGCGAAGAAGCCATCGATGCGCCTGGTGCAAATCCTGCTGCTGGCTGCCGCGCTGGTGAGCGTACGCCCTCTGCAGGACTGGGCGTTCGGCACACCGGTGAGTCAGACCCAGGCGCATCTGAACTTCACCCAGATTAAAAACGTGGATGAACTTAACAGCGCCCTGGCAGAGGCGAAAGGCAAACCGGTGATGCTCGATCTCTATGCCGACTGGTGTGTCGCCTGCAAAGAGTTTGAAAAATATACTTTTAGCGATCCACAGGTGCAAAGCGCCCTGAAAGAGACCGTTTTGCTCCAGGCGAACGTGACCGCCAATAATGCGCAGGATAAGGCTCTGCTGAAGCAGCTTAACGTGCTCGGGCTGCCAACCATTCTGTTCTTCAATCAACAGGGCCAGGAGCAGCCAGAACAGCGTGTAACCGGGTTTATGGATGCAGCGGCATTTAGCGCGCATTTGCGCAATCGCCAACCGTAAACAACACTTTAAACGGGACAAACCGTTGGGAATAGCGGAGGAGATAACCGTGCAACGTGAAGACGTACTGGGACAAGCCCTGCAATTACTTGAGATTCAAGGGATCGCCAGCACCACGCTTGAGATGGTAGCCGACCGTATCGATTATCCTCTGGATGAACTTAAGCGCTTCTGGCCGGATAAAGAGGCGCTACTCTATGATGCCCTGCGCTATCTCAGCCAGCAGGTTGATATCTGGCGCAGACAGCTGATGCTGAATGAAGAACTGACCGCGGAGCAAAAACTGCTGGCGCGCTATACCGCGCTGACCGAATGCGTCAGCAACAACCGCTACCCGGGTTGTCTGTTCATCGCCGCCTGCACTTATTTTCCCGACCCAGGCCATCCTATCCATCAACTGGCGGATCAGCAAAAACGGGCGGCGCATGACTTCACCCACGAATTGCTGACCACGCTGGAAGTCGATGACCCGGCGATGGTGGCGAAGCAGATGGAACTGGTGCTGGAAGGTTGCCTCAGCCGCATGCTGGTGAACCGTAGCCAGGCCGATGTGGATACGGCGCACCGCCTGGCGGAAGATATTCTGCGCTTTGCCCAATGCAGAATGGGTGGAGCACTGACCTAAGCCAGGATGCCCGCCCAGGAAGAGACGAGAAGACACAGCGCCATCAGGCGCTGAAACCGCACCATCGCCACGGTGGTGCGAAATATTCGGTTCACCGCTTTACCCAACCACGCCCAGCACATCAAACAGGCTATTGAGATCAGCAGAAACCATAGCGACATTAGCGCAATATCCCGCAATGCATGGTCTCCAGCTGGGGCAAACAGGCTGACGACGGCCAGCGCCATCATCCAGGTTTTGGGGTTCACGATCTGCAGCAGCGCCGCCGCCCGAGCGGTGAATCGGATATGGTTCTCAGCGGCGAGACGGACAGCCGGGGCGCGAAACAGCTGCCAGCTGATCCAGCTTAGCCACAGCACGCCTGTCCAGCTCATTATCTGACGTATAAGAGGGTACTGACGCAGCACTTCCCCCGCGCCCGCGCCTGATACCAGCACAATTGCACTGGCTGCGATGCACCCGCCCAGAATAGCAGGTACGGTATTTTTTACGCCAAAGTGCTGGCTGTTCGTCAGCACGAGAATATTGGTCGGCCCCGGCGTAATGGAGGCGACAAATGCGAACAACAGAAAGGGTATCAAACTCACGGGTGGCTCCTTTTTATTAGAGCCATGAATGTGCCGTTATTTTTTGGAAACGTCTGGAAGGTTTGTGCACAACCGGCGGTAGTGTGCGGGAGAGATACGGTAAGCACGCTGAAACCATCGCCCCAGATGGCTTTGATCGGCAAAACCCACTGCGGCAGCCACATCAACGGGCTGGTCACCGCGCACCAGCTGCGGCTCCCGCGTCAGCGTTTGGGCAAAGTGGGGTGAATAACTCCCAGGAGTAGATTCGTAAAGTCCTTGTAGCGCACGGGTAAGCCAGCGCTCATCAAGATAGAAGGTCGAATAGGTAAAGCCGCCCTCTACAGGCGCGTCACCGTCGTGGATCTCGCCAGGCTCGAGGAGAAATGCGTCGCCCGGCTGGCTACGATGACGCTCACGGCGGCAGTGAAACTGCTGCGTGCCGGAGAGGGTTATCCCTACCAGATAGCTATCGTGCCAGTGCGGATCAAAGGCATGCCCTTCGAAATGCGCTTTAATCGTCTCAATACCCGTATCTGCATGCTGACGCAGTTCAAGCCAGTCATTTGCCATACTGTCCTCCTCTTGCTATCAGCATTGCCGTATGACACTGGTTCTGTCTGGAAGATTTGTGCATTTTCACGGCGAAAGCGGACAGATTGCCGCAAACTTAAGCAGTTGAACAGCTTTTCCCGAAATAATGTTGACGATCGGGCGTGATTGCGGTTTAATGCGCTCCGTTGCCCGGATAGCTCAGTCGGTAGAGCAGGGGATTGAAAATCCCCGTGTCCTTGGTTCGATTCCGAGTCCGGGCACCACTATTCAAAGAACCCAGCCTATGGCTGGGTTTTTGCTTTTCTGCGTTTATAAATCCCTTCTTTGTATTCTTGTTTCTCTTTGTCGTGGGATCGTGCGGTCTGCGTTGCCGGATGGCGGCTTTGCCTTATCCGGCCTACTAAAACGCAAGCGCAGCGCCATCGGGCTTTTCTGCGCGCACAAAGCAAAAAACCCCGCACCTTACGGTACGGGGTTCTTCTGATTGATGCCTGGCAGTTCCCTACTCTCACATGGGGAGACCCCACACTACCATCGGCGCTACGGCGTTTCACTTCTGAGTTCGGCATGGGGTCAGGTGGGACCACCGCGCTAAAGCCGCCAGGCAAATTCTGTTAATCTGTATCAAAGCTGAAATTTGATTGTCTGTCTCTTCGCCAAAACACCTTCGGCGTTGTAAGGTTAAGCCTC
>NZ_JRJC01000027.1:0-157404 GCF_000762975.1 Enterobacter sp. UCD-UG_FMILLET | reverse complement strand
GCAGTAAGTCTGCTCATAACCTCAAGAATTCTTTACGCCTCTTTAACTATTGAGACGAATCCGATCGACGCTAAAAGCGGACATGCCTACTATTAGCACACGGTTATAAATCAACACCTTGATTTATAAGCATGGAAATCCCCTGAGTGAAACAACGAATTGCTGTGTGTAGTCTTTGCCCATCTCCCACGATGGGCTTTTTTTTATCCTGACTACGCGCGTTGAACCTCACAGGTACTGAGCATCCGCCATTCGGCAGGCAGCACCCGCGTTTCCCCTGTCGCATTGACCGTTACCGCCTCGCGGATATCCGCCGACGATGCGCCAACCTGCAGCTCAAACTCGCCCGGCTCGACGATGCGTTTTCCGTCGCGACGGGTGAAGTTGAACATCTCAACCGGCAGCGTAAAGGTGAGCGTGGCGGTTTCTCCCGGCGAGAGCGTGACGCGCTGGAAGGCCTTCAGCTCCTGAAGCGGCCGCACCTGCGTGGCGACCTTATCCCTGACGTAAACCTGCACCACCTCGCTGCCGCTGCGCTCTCCGGTATTGGTGATATCCACACTGAGTACCACCTCGCCGTCGACCGGCACGCTGCTTTCGGCGACGCGGACAGCGCCCCAGCTAAACGTCGTCCAGCCGAGGCCGAAGCCAAACGGGTAACGTGAACCGAAATGGAAGGCAAACGGCGTACCGCCGCTTTTGAGCTTGTGATTGTAGTAATACGGCATTGCCCCGACGTTTTTCGGTACGCTCACCACCAGACGGCCCTGCGGCTCCGCCCGCCCGGTTAACACGTCCGCAATCGCCCAGCCCCCTTCCTGCCCCGGTGCCCACGCCATCATCAGCGCCGCGACCTTATCCTCCAGCCCCTGCAGGTTGTATGGACGCCCCCCGGTCATCACGACAATCACCGGTTTACCGGTGGCGACCAGCGCTTCCAGCAGC
Source organism: Enterobacter sp. UCD-UG_FMILLET (assembly GCF_000762975.1). Classification (NCBI taxonomy): domain Bacteria; kingdom Pseudomonadati; phylum Pseudomonadota; class Gammaproteobacteria; order Enterobacterales; family Enterobacteriaceae; genus Enterobacter; species Enterobacter sp. UCD-UG_FMILLET. Next base: position 156,459 of record NZ_JRJC01000027.1, on the reverse strand, counting down.
TGTTGCTGCACGCCCGGCAGGTTCAGGGAGTCGGTATCGGAACCTTCCCCCACGGTACCGCTCTGGAACAGCCCGGCGAGATCGCCCACGCAGGCCACCACCACGTCACTCTCCTGCGCGGCGTTCACGGCCTCGGGGATCGGGGCGGTACTTTGCGATACGGGCGACTGCTGCATCGGTTTGCCGCCGCTGTCGCCCGGGAAGACCGGCGCGCCCGCCATCCGTTTCTCGATGATGTGGCATCCTTTGGCATAGCGCACGTTCGAGGCACCGAGATACTGCTCCAGCGCCGCGCGCGGGGTCGTGACCTGCGAGGTCTCTTCCACCATATCGCTGATGATCAAATGCACCGGGAAGCTGTAGCCGCTCAGTAACGCCAGCGGATCGTCTGCCGTCGGCCCCACTACCGCCACACGGGGTTTGCCGCCGAGCGGTAAAATCCCGTTGTTTTCCAGCAGCGTGATCGATTTTGTCGCCACCTCCCGCGCGGCCTGCCGGGTGATCTCATTTTGCAGATCGATACCGTTTTCATCCGCGTACGGCTTTTCAAACAGGCCAAGGCGGAATTTTTCGGTCAGCGTACGCGCCACGATCTCATCGACCTTCGCCATAGAGATCAGCCCGCGCTCTACCGCTTCCGCCAGATGCCGCGCGCAGTCGTCTTTCGGCAGCTCAACGTCCAGCCCGGCGTTGAACGCCAGCGCGGCAGATTCGGCAGCGTCGTGAGAAATCCCGTGGTGCTGGTGCAGCAGGCTGACGCCGCCGTAGTCCGCGACAATAATCCCGTCGAATCCCCACTGCTCGCGCAGGACGGTGGTCAGCAGGAAGCTGTCGCTGTGCCCCGGCTGGTTATCAATATCGTGGTACGCGGGCATAACCGAACCGGCGTTTGCCAGCTTGACCGCCATTTCGAACGGCAGCAGGAAGGTGTCGTTCAGCTCGCTGAACCCGAGGTGCACCGGCGCATGGTTGCGCGCCCCCTCGCTGAACGAATGACCCACGTAATGTTTCAGGGTTGCCAGCAGGTCGCGCTTTTCGCCCTGTAAGCCCTTCACGTAGGCGGTCGCCATTACGCCCACCAGCCAGGGATCTTCCCCGAAGGTCTCTTCGGTTCGCCCCCAGCGCACGTCGCGGGACACGTCCAGCACCGGCGCCAGCCCCTGCTGGCAGCCGACGGAGCGCGCCTCTTTGCCAATCTGCTCTGCCGCCCGCAGCACCAGCTCCGGATCCCAGGTCGAACCGTAGTTCAATGACGACGGGAACAGGGTTGCGTCTTTGCACAGCAGCCCCACCAGACACTCCTCGTGGAACAGCGCCGGAATGCCAAGACGCGTCTCTTCCATCATCATGCGCTGCAGGCGATTCGCCGCGCGCACACCGGTTTTGGCATCAACGATGTGGGTGCCCAGCGGACGGGTGATCTGTCCGACGCCCAGCTTAAGCCGTTCGCTGAGCGCAGCCTGCTCGCTCAAGCCGGCGAATTCGTCACTCAGGTCGCTGCGCTCGCGGTGGTTACCGTTTTCATCGAGGATCAGCCAGTACGCGTGCATCTGGGCGAACTTCTCTTCCGGGGTCATGCGCGCCAGTAAATCGGCGACGCGCTCGTGCACGGGACGTCCCGCGTCCTTATAGATAGCTGTCATGTTTTACTCCTGTAGTGCGGAAGGGGTTGCCGGGCTGAGCTGCCCCGCTTCGGGTCTAACTTCACGCTTGCTGGCCAGCTCCTGGGCGATAGAATCCACCAGCCGGCTGTTTAGCTTGTAGATGGCAAGCAGCGCGACCATGCAGAGGAACAGCGCGCACGGGATAAGGGTGAACAGCGCGTTGATGGTCGAGAGAACGCCTGGCGCCTGGGTTGCCTGGCCCGGGGCGTAATCCACCATGCCAAGTACCCAGCCGACGACTGCCCCGCCCAGCGCCAGACCAAACTTGATGGCAAACAGCGCGGTGGAGAAAACCAGCCCGTCCAGACGACGGCCGCTGCGGTGCTCTTCGTAGTCGACCACATCGGAGAACATGGTCCACTGCAGCGGCGTGGTGAGGTTTTGAATAAAGCTAAAGACGATGTTAAGGCCAAAGATTAGCCACACCTGTGAAGGCGGCAGGAAGAAAATCAGCGCGCCGAAGATAACGAAGGAGATAATGGTCCACTGGTAGGCGCGCACGCGGTCAAATTTCCCCAGCAGCCGTTCAGATAATAATGCGCCGCTTAAGGAGGCCACCATGCCGGAAACAATAAAGGCAAAAACCAGATCCGGGCGCAGCAGCACATAGTTCACGTAATACATGGTGGCGGAACCGCGCGTCACCACCGCCGTTAACAGCAAAATATTAAACAGGAACACAATACGCCACTGGCTGTTGCCGGCCAGCAGTTTTAAATCGGTGAGCATAGAGCCGGAGGTATCATTGCGCGGAGAATAACGCTCGCGGGTCATCAGGAAACAGCAGAAGAACAGCACAATGCCCAGCAGCCCCATCAGGCTCATGGCATAGAAATAACCTTTCTGCACGTTGCCCTGGCCTAACAGTGAGACCAGCGGCAGGGCAATAACCGTCACGATCAGCCCGCCGATAAACGACAGGCCAAAGCGCCACGACTGCAGAGAATGACGCTCGCGCGGATCCAGCGTCAGCGCGCCGGGCATGGCGCAGTAAGGCACGTTAATCGCGGAGTAAATCAGGCTTAAAATCGCATAGGTCACGCAGGCATAAACGATTTTTCCCGTCGGCCCAACGTCCGGCACATAGAAGGTAATGAGGCAGCTCACCCCGAACGGAATGGCAAACCACAGCAGCCAGGGACGGAAACGACCGTGGCGCGTCCGGGTGCGGTCAACCAGTGCGCCAATGCACGGATCGACAAACGCATCGACCACGCGCACCACTAAAAACATGGTGCCCATAATCGCGGCGGGCAATCCAAAAACGTCGGTATAGAAATAAGCGAGAAATAACGTTGCCGTTTGCCAGACCAGCGCGCTGGCCATATCGCCTAAGCCATAACCTATTTTATCTTTGGTACGCAATACAGAGGAGAGTGTCATTGTTATTTGCCTTTTTATCAGGTTAAAACGTATTTCAACCAGTTGCGCATCTTCTTAAGGGAAATGCGCAGTAAGGCTCAAGTATTAGCAACGCTTTGCGCGCTAACAATTGTCTAAATTGACAGACAAATTATGATATTTGGTTTTTTACTTTATTTGTGATGGGGAGCAAATAAGAAATGAAATAAAAAAGGCGAGGAATAATATCCTCGCCTTTTCGGGTCAGCGTGGCGTTACTTGTTCAGTTCCGCCAGGCTCAGCCAGGTTTGCACCACGGTGTCCGGGTTCAGGGACAGGCTATCGATCCCCTCTTCCATCAGCCATGCGGCAAAGTCTTCATGGTCGGATGGACCCTGACCGCAGATCCCAACGTATTTACCCTGCTTCTTCGCCGCGCGGATGGACATAGAGAGCAGCGCTTTCACCGCCTCGTTGCGCTCGTCGAACAGTTCGGAGACCACGCCGGAGTCGCGGTCCAGACCCAGCGTCAGCTGCGTCATGTCGTTCGAGCCGATAGAGAAGCCGTCGAAGTGCTCAAGGAACTGCTCGGCCAGCAGGGCGTTGGACGGGATTTCGCACATCATGATGATCTTCAGCCCGTTCTCGCCGCGCTTCAGACCCTGACGCGCCAGCTCGTCCACCACCGCTTTCGCCTGATCCACGGTACGCACGAACGGGATCATGATTTCGACGTTGGTCAGCCCCATGTCGTTGCGCACGCGTTTCACCGCCTCACACTCCAGCGCGAAGCAGTCGCGGAAGCTGCCGGACACGTAGCGTCCGGCCCCGCGGAAGCCCAGCATAGGGTTCTCTTCTTCCGGCTCGTAGCGCTCGCCGCCGACCAGGTTGGCGTACTCGTTAGACTTAAAGTCAGACAAACGCACGATCACGCGTTTCGGATAGAAGGCAGCGCCCAGCGTCGCGATCCCTTCGGTCAGACGGCCGACGTAGAACTCTCTTGGTGAGTCGTAGCCTTTCATCATCTCGTGGATTTCGTTCTGCAGCTTCGGATCCTGGTCGTCAAACTCCAGCAGCGCGCGCGGGTGAACGCCAATCATACGGTTGATGATAAATTCCAGACGTGCCAGGCCAACGCCTTCGTTCGGCAGGCAGGCGAAGTCAAACGCGCGGTCCGGGTTGCCGACGTTCATCATGATCTTCAGCGGCAGGTCCGGCATGGTATCCACGCTTGAGCTCTTCACGCTGAAGTCGAGGATATCGGCGTAGACGTAGCCGGTATCGCCTTCGGCACAGGAGACGGTCACGTTCTGCCCGTCCTTCATGCGCTCGGTGGCGTCGCCGCAGCCGACAACCGCGGGAATGCCCAGCTCGCGGGCTATGATCGCCGCGTGACAGGTACGACCGCCGCGGTTGGTGACGATAGCCGCCGCTTTCTTCATGATCGGTTCCCAGTCCGGGTCGGTCATGTCGGTTACCAGCACGTCGCCTGGCTCAATACGGTTCATCTCGCTGATATCGTGGATCACTTTGACCGGACCGGCACCGATGCGGTGACCGATGGCGCGGCCTTCCGCCACGATTTTACCCTGTGCGTGCAGCGTATAACGTTCCATCACCTGACCGCGCGAGCGGACGGTTTCCGGACGCGCCTGCACGATAAACAGCTTGCCGGTGTTCCCGTCTTTTGCCCATTCGATGTCCATCGGACGGCCGTAGTGTTTTTCAATCTGCACCGCCTGCTTCGCCAGCTCCTGCACTTCGGCGTCGGTCAGGGAGAAGCGGTCGCGCTGCTCCTGCGGCACATCTTCAATTTTAACCTGCTTGCCATGCTCCTGGGTCGGGGCATAGATCATGCGGATTTTTTTCGAGCCCATGGTGCGGCGCACCACCGCCGGACGGCCAGCGGCCAGCGTTGGCTTGTGGACGTAGAATTCGTCAGGGTTAACCGCGCCCTGCACAACCATCTCACCCAGACCCCACGCGGAGGTGATAAACACCACCTGGTCGAAGCCGGATTCGGTATCAATGGAGAACATCACGCCGGAGGAGCCCACGTCCGAGCGCACCATGCGCTGCACGCCAGCGGAGAGCGCCACGCCGCGATGGTCGTAGCCCTGGTGAACGCGATAGGAGATCGCACGGTCGTTGAACAGGGAAGCAAACACGTGCTTCACCGCCACCAGCACCGCATCGTAACCCTGGACGTTCAGGAAGGTTTCCTGCTGCCCGGCAAACGAGGCGTCCGGCATATCTTCTGCGGTCGCCGAGGAACGTACGGCAAAGGAGGCCTGCGCATCGTCAGCGGAAAGCTGGTTGTACGCGTCGTGAATGGCTTTTTCCAGTTCCGGCTGGAAAGGTGTGTCGATGATCCACTGGCGGATCTGCGCCCCGGCTTTGGCAAGCTCGGTGACGTCATCAATATCCGTTTTATCCAGCAGGTCGTAAATGCGCTGGTTTACACCGCTCTGGTCTAAAAACAGGTTAAAGGCATCGGCGGTGGTGGCAAACCCGTTCGGTACGGAGACACCCATACTCGACAGATTTGTAATCATTTCACCCAGGGAGGCATTTTTGCCCCCAACTCTGTCTACATCATTCATGCCGAGTTGGTTATACCAAAGCACCAGCGGTGACGAGCCATTGTTGGACATCGAAACAATCCTTTTGTGATATTTGATCGGAGTAAGTAACACCTGACTACGTATTTATACTGGCATATTTATTTCGGCTAAAAAAACGGTGAATCGTGTAAGCAATTTAAAATTTCAACTTTTCGGATACTTTCCCATCAACGATTAACCCGATGATTCCTCTATATTCAGCCAGAAACCCCAAAAATAAAGTCGCTATTTGAAAAATGAAATCCACTTTTCAGGAAAATCAAAAACAGCGTTTCATTCATAATTAGGATAAGTTCTTTGCTGTGTAAATTACTTTTTTAATTTATGCTTTCAGACAATTAGGTCTGATATTCAGGGTGAGTAAAATGGATAGTGCTGTCGATCGCCATGTTTTTTATATTTCTGATGGTACGGCGATCACCGCCGAGGTGCTGGGCCACGCGGTGATGTCGCAGTTTCCCGTCTCGATTAACAGCATCACGCTGCCGTTTGTCGAAAACGAGAGCCGCGCCAAAGCGGTTAAGGACCAGATCGACGCCATCTACCAGCAGACCGGCGTCCGCCCGCTGGTGTTCTACTCCATCGTGATCCCGGAGATTCGCTCCATCATTTTGCAAAGTGAAGGCTTCTGCCAGGATATCGTGCAGGCGCTGGTGGCGCCGCTGCAGAGTGAGCTGAAGCTCGACCCGACCCCGATTGCCCACCGTACCCACGGGCTGAACCCCGGCAACCTGACCAAGTATGACGCGCGTATCGCCGCTATCGACTACACCCTTGCCCACGACGACGGTATCTCGCTGCGAAATCTCGACCAGGCGCAGGTGATCCTGCTCGGCGTGTCGCGCTGCGGCAAAACGCCGACCAGCCTCTATCTGGCGATGCAGTTTGGCATTCGCGCCGCAAACTACCCGTTTATCGCCGACGACATGGATAACCTGGTGCTGCCCGCCGCCCTTAAGCCGCTGCAGCACAAGCTGTTCGGCCTGACCATTAATCCGGAACGCCTTGCCGCCATCCGCGAAGAGCGCCGCGAGAACAGCCGCTACGCCTCCATGCGCCAGTGCCGGATGGAGGTCTCCGAAGTGGAAGCCCTGTACCGCAAAAACCAGATCCCTTGGCTGAACAGCACCAACTATTCGGTTGAAGAAATTGCCACCAAAATTCTCGACATCATGGGGCTTAATCGCCGCATGTACTAATACGCTAGTACATTAGCTCAGATTCAGGTATCATCATCTGCAACCACGGGGCGGTGTCGCCCCGAACTTGAAATCAGCAGGGATTGGTTTAAGGTGATGCCCATCACTTCCCGGTAGTCTGCCGATGAAGCAAAAATTTTCTGAGACATTCCATGAATAAAACCGATGAACTTCGCACTGCGCGCATTGACAGCCTGGTCACGCCGGCTGAACTGGCCCAGCGGCATCCCGTTTCCGCCGCCGTCGCGGAACATGTGACGGCCTCCCGCCGCCGCATTGAAAAAATCCTTAACGGTGAAGACAAACGTCTTCTGGTGGTGATTGGGCCTTGCTCCATCCACGATCTGGACGCCGCGATAGATTATGCAAAACGACTCCAGGGTCTGCGGGATAAGTACCAGCATCGCCTTGAGATCGTGATGCGCACCTACTTTGAAAAACCGCGGACCGTGGTGGGCTGGAAAGGCCTGATTTCCGATCCTGACCTCAACGGCAGCTATCGCGTTAACCACGGTATCGAGCTGGCGCGGAAGCTGCTTTTACAGGTCAACGAGCTGGGCGTGCCGACGGCGACCGAGTTTCTCGATATGGTGACCGGGCAGTTTATCGCCGATCTGATCAGCTGGGGCGCGATTGGCGCGCGCACCACCGAAAGCCAGATCCACCGCGAGATGGCCTCCGCCCTCTCCTGTCCGGTCGGCTTTAAAAACGGGACCGATGGCAACACCCGTATCGCGGTTGATGCCATCCGCGCAGCCCGTGCCAGCCACATGTTCCTGTCGCCGGACAAGAGCGGTCACATGACCATCTACCAGACCAGCGGTAACCCGTACGGGCATATCATTATGCGTGGCGGCAAAAAACCGAACTATCATGCGCAAGATATCGCAGCGGCCTGCGAAACGCTGGCCGAGTTCGACCTGCCGGAACACCTGGTGGTGGACTTCAGCCACGGCAACTGCCAGAAGCAGCATCGTCGCCAGCTGGACGTCTGCGATGAGATATGCCAGCAGATCCGCAGCGGATCGACCGCCGTTGCAGGGATTATGGCTGAGAGCTTTATCAAAGAAGGCACGCAGAAAATCGTTGCCGGGCAGCAGATGGTTTACGGTCAGTCGATCACCGACCCGTGCCTGAGCTGGGAAGACAGCGAACTGCTGCTGGAGAAGCTGGCGTCGGCGGTAGATACGCGCTTCTGAAATCCCACCCTTCTCCCTCTCCCTGTGGGAGAGGGTCGGGGTGAGGGCATCAGACCGCACCTCACCCCAAATTTGATCCTCTCACCCTTTTTTCATAAAAACGCTTGCCGTGAATTTGCAGTTTATTGATAATGATTATCATTGTTACATTGATTGTTATTTATAAACATTATGTCACGTACGGATAACAGCGCGGCAACGCCAGCAAAAACAGACACAGCACCAGCCCTTTCCGAGCGTCGGATTGACAGCAAAACCCTCCTCGGCGATGAGGGCCGGGTCATTATCGAGCATGACGGCCAGCGCTATCTGCTGCGTCAGACCCATGCCGGAAAACTGATCCTCACAAAATAAACAACATAAACAATACGCCAGCCACCCAGGTGACACCCAGGCAGCCAGCGCTTTTCACTTCTTATGGAGAGTTGCTATGCCACACCTGCCTTCCGCATCTTTACGCCCGTCACTTCTGGCGCTGGCGATTGTCAGCGCCCTGCCGACCGCGGCGTTTGCCGCCACAGATGACATTACCGTCACCGCCACGGGCAACGCCCGCAGCGCCTTTGAAGCCCCGATGATGGTGAACGTGATTGACGCCAGCGCGCCGGAGAAACAAACCGCCAGCTCTGCTGCCGACCTGCTGCGTAACGTCCCCGGCCTGACGCTGGACGGCACCGGGCGCACCAACGGGCAGGACGTGAACCTGCGCGGATATGACCGTCGCGGCGTGCTGGTGCTGGTTGACGGCGTGCGCCAGGGCACCGATACCGGCCACCTGAACAGCACCTTCCTCGATCCCGCGCTCATCAAACGTATCGAAGTGGTCCGCGGCCCGTCGGCCCTGCTGTACGGCAGCGGCGCGCTGGGCGGCGTGATTTCGTATGACACCGTTGATGCAAAAGATTTGCTGGAGCCGGGTAAAAACAGTGGTTACCGCGTGTTTGGTACTGGCGCGACGGGCGATCGTAGCCTCGGGATGGGCGCCAGCGCCTATGGCCGCACCGATACGCTGGACGGTCTGGTCTCATGGTCCAGCCGGGATCGCGGTGACATCCGCCAGAGCGACGGCGCAAGCGCACCTAATGACGAGTCCATCAATAACATGCTGGCGAAAGGCAGCTGGAAAATCGACCCGGCCCAGACCCTGAGCGGCTCGCTGCGCTACTACAACAACGATGCCCAGGAGCCAAAAAATCCGCAAACCACCGGGGCGGACAGCAGTAACCCGATGACCGATCGCTCCACCATTCAGCGCGACGCGCAGCTGGGCTACAGCATCGCCCCGGAAGATAACGACTGGCTGAATGCCGATGCGAAGGTTTACTGGTCCGAAGCGCGCATCAATGCCCAGAACATCGACGGCAGCGGCGAGTTTCGCAAGCAAACCACCAAAGGCGGCAAGGTGGAAAACCGCACCCGTCTGTTCAGCGACACCTTTGCAGCACACCTTCTGACCTACGGCGGAGAATACTACCGTCAGGAGCAGCATCCGGGCGGGGCCACCACCGGGTTCCCGGAGGCGAAAATTGATTTCAGCTCTGGCTGGCTGCAGGACGAAATTACCCTGCGCGACCTTCCCGTCACTCTTCTTGGCGGCACCCGCTATGACAACTACCGCGGCAGCAGCAATGGCTACGACGATGTCGATGCCGATAAATGGTCCTCCCGCGCCGGATTGACCGTCAGCCCAACCGACTGGCTGATGCTGTTTGGCTCGTACGCGCAGGCGTTCCGCGCGCCGACTATGGGCGAGATGTATAACGACGCCAAACACTTCTCCATTGGCCGCTTCTATACCAACTACTGGGTGCCAAACCCGAACCTGCGCCCGGAAACCAACGAAACGCAGGAGTTTGGATTTGGCCTGCGCTTTGACGATCTCATGCTTGCCAACGATGCGCTGGAGTTCAAAGCCAGCTACTTCGATACCAAAGCCAAAGACTATATCTCTACCACCGTCGATTTTGCGGCGGCAACCACCATGTCCTATAACGTCCCGAACGCCAAAATCTGGGGCTGGGACATGATGGCAAAATACTCTGCCGACCTCTTCAACCTGGACCTGGCCTATAACCGCACGCGCGGGAAAGACAGCGATACGGGCGAGTACATCTCCAGCATCAACCCGGACACCGTCACCAGCAAGCTGGACATTCCGGTGGCGCAAAGCGGATTTTCCGTCGGCTGGATTGGCACCTTTGTCGATCGCTCAACGCATATCAGCAGCAGCTACAGCAAACAGCCGGGCTATGCGGTTAACGACTTCTATGTCAGCTATAAGGGCCAGGAGCGACTCAAAGGCGTGACCACGACGCTGGTACTCGGCAACGCCTTTGACAAAGAATACTGGTCACCTCAGGGCATTCCTCAGGATGGTCGTAACGGGAAGATTTTCGTCAGTTATCAATGGTAATCCCTTCGCCCCGGGCTGACCGGGGCATTGCTTTGAAAGGAAGAGACAATGAATCACTACACACGCTGGCTTGAGCTAAAAAAAGAAAATCCGGGTAAGTACGCGCGCGACGTCGCAGGGTTAATGAACATCAGCGAAGCAGAGCTCACCTTTGCCCGCGTGGGACACGATGCCTGGCGACTGCACGGTGAAATCCGCGAGATCCTGGGCGCGCTGGAGACGGTGGGCGAAACCAAATGTATCTGCCGCAACGAATACGCCGTTCACGAACAGGTAGGGAATTTCACCAACCAGCACCTGAACGGCCACGCCGGGCTGGTGCTGAACCCGCGCGCGCTGGATCTGCGCCTGTTCCTCAACCAGTGGGCAAGCGCGTTTCACATCAGCGAAGCCACCGCCCGCGGCGAGCGGCAGAGCATTCAGTTCTTCGACCACCAGGGGGATGCCCTGCTGAAGGTCTACGCCACGGATAACACCAATGTTTCCGCCTGGGGCGACGTGCTGACCCGCTTTATCTTTGCTGACAACCCGCCGCTTGAACTGAAGGTTGCCGAAGCCCCGGCTCACGCAGAAAACGCAAACGCGGCTCTCGTGGATAAAGAGTGGCGCGCCATGACCGACGTGCACCAGTTCTTCAGCCTGCTGAAGCGCCACAATCTTAGCCGCCAACAGGCGTTTCGCCTGGTGGGGGACGATCTGGCCTGTCGGGTAGAGAACAGCGCGCTGGCGCAGCTGCTGGAGACGGCGCGTCGGGACGGCAATGAAATCATGGTCTTCGTCGGCAACCGCGGCTGCGTGCAGATTTTCACCGGCGCGGTGGAAAAGCTGGCGCCGATGAAAGGCTGGCTGAACGTCTTTAACCCAACCTTTACCCTGCATCTGCTTGAAGACGCCATTGCGGAGACGTGGGTCACGCGCAAACCAACCGCTGATGGGCATGTCACCAGTCTGGAGCTGTTTGCCGCCGACGGGACGCAAATCGCCCAGCTGTACGGCCAGCGCACCGAAGGCGAGCCGGAGCAAAGCCAGTGGCGCAGCCAGATAGACGCCCTGACGGCGAAAGGGCTGGCCGCATGAAACGGTGGCTAGTCCTCCTCAGCGCCCTGCCCCTGCTGGTGTTTGCTGCGCCGCAGGAGAAAATCGTCACGCTCGGTGGTGACGTCACCGAGATTGTCTACGCCCTCGGCGCGTCGTCTTCTCTGGTGGCCCGCGACAGCACAAGCCAGTGGCCGCAGGCGGCGAACGCGCTGCCGGACGTGGGCTATCTGCGTCAGCTCAACGCGGAAGGGATCTTATCCATGCGCCCCACGCTGGTGCTGGCCAGCGCCCAGGCGCAGCCCTCTCTGGCGCTAAAGCAGGTTGAGCAAAGCCACGTCAGGGTAATCGTTGTTCCCGCCGGTAACGACCTGAAAGTCATTGACGAAAAGGTGCGGATCGTCGCTGAAGCGACGCACCGCGAGGCCGAGGGGGAAGTCCTGCGCAATACGCTGCGTCATGCGCTGTCGGCGCTTCCCGCGTCACCGATCGATAAGCGGGTACTGTTTATTCTCAACCACGGCGGGATGACCGCCATGGCCGCCGGACAACAGACCGGCGCGGACGCGGCCATTCGTGCGGCGGGGCTGCAGAACGCGATGCAGGGGTTCACCCGCTATCAGCCGCTGTCTCAGGAAGGGACAATTGCCAGCCGGCCCGATCTGGTGGTGATTTCGCAGGACGGGATCAACGCCCTGGGTGGGGAAGCGAATCTGTGGAAGCTGCCCGGCCTGGCGCAAACCCCGGCAGGACGTAATAAGCAGGTGCTGGCGATTGATGATATGGCGCTGCTGGGCTTCAGCGTGCGAACGCCGGAAGCCATCCGGCAGCTGCGTGCCAAAGCGGAGCAACTGCCCTGATGTCCCGGCGGATAGCCTTATCGTTATGGATGCTGGCCGCGATCCTGACAATCATGACGCTCGCAGCGACCGGGGTTGGGGCATTACGCCTGCCGGTCAGCCTGCTGTGGAACGGCACCGACGAGGCGCTGCGTCAGATCTGGCTGACGATCCGCCTGCCCCGCGTGCTGCTGGCGCTGACGATCGGCGGTTCGCTGGCGCTGGCGGGCTGCGTGATGCAGGGGCTGTTTCGAAATCCGCTGGCGGACCCGGGGCTGCTCGGCATCAGCAGCGGCGCGGCGCTCGCCGTCGCGCTGTGGGTGGTGATTCCGCTCTCGCTGCCTGCCCTGGTGATGCTGTATGCCCCGATGCTGGCGGCGTTTCTCGGCGCGCTGGCCGCCACCTTCGTGATTTTCCTGCTCAGCCGACAGCGTGACGCGTCCCTGTCGCGCCTGCTGCTGGTGGGCATTGCCATCAACGCCCTGTGCGGCGCCGCAGTCGGGGTGCTGTCATGGCTCAGCAATGATGCCCAGCTTCGCCAGCTTTCGCTCTGGGGAATGGGCAGCCTCGGCCAGGCGCAGTGGTCAACACTGCTGGCCGTTGCGTCGCTGATGGTGCCCACCGCGCTGATTATCTGGCGTCTGGCAGGCGCCCTCAACCTTCTCCAACTGGGGGACGAAGAGGCGCACTACCTCGGCGTGGAGGTTGCCGCCGTGCAGCGGATCCTGCTGCTGTGCAGTGCCCTGCTGGTGGCAGCTGCCGTTGCGGTCAGCGGCGTGATCGGCTTCGTCGGCCTGGTGGTGCCGCACCTGGTGCGCATGTGGCTGGGAGCCGACCACCGGGCGGTGCTCCCCGGCTCGGTGCTGGCCGGCGCGATGCTCCTGCTGGTGGCCGATACGCTGGCGCGCAGCCTCGTCGCTCCGGCGGAAATGCCGGTCGGCTTACTGACCAGCCTTCTCGGCGCGCCGTGGTTTCTGTGGCTTATCTTTCGTCGCGGAGGTGCGCATGGCTGAACGCTACTGTGCAGAAAACCTTGTTTTTCGCGCCGGACAACGCACGCTGATTAACGACGTGTCGCTGACCTTATCTCAGGGCGAGCTGGTGGCGCTGATTGGCCCCAACGGCGCAGGGAAATCAACGCTGTTGCGGCTGCTTACCGGCTATCTTAAACCTGCGGGCGGACTGTGCAGCCTGGCGGGCACACCGCTTGCGGCCTGGCAGCCAGAAACGCTCTCCCGCTACCGGGCGGTGATGCGCCAGAGCACGCAGCTCGGATTTGACTGGCCGGTTGAGGCGGTCGTCGGTATGGGGCGTGCGCCCTGGACCCGCGCGCCAGAAGCGTCGGTGATTGAAGAAGTCATGGCTATCACCGGCTGTTTACCGCTGGCGGGCAGGCGGTTTGCCGCCCTATCCGGCGGCGAGCAGCAGCGCATCCAGCTCGCCCGCGCGCTGGCCCAGCTCTGGTGCGACGGTGCGCCGCGCGGCTGGCTGTTTCTTGATGAACCGACGTCCGCGCTGGATCTCTATCACCAGCAGCATCTGCTGCGCCTGCTGAAATCCCTGACCGGCCGGGGACATCTGCACGTTTGCGTGGTGCTGCACGATCTGAATCTGGCGGCGCTGTGGGCGGACCGCATCCTGCTGCTGCACAGCGGCAGGATCGTCTCCCAGGGAGAACCGGAAACCGTTTTGCAGGCCGATGCGCTGGCGCGCTGGTACGGCGCACAGGTCCACGTCGGCAGGCATCCGGCTCACGCCGCGCCGCAGGTGTTTCTCGCCCCCTGATCGGGCTGATAAAAATCCTTCAGCGTCTCCAGCAGGGCAAGCGCCGCTTTAGAGAGCTGCGTGTGCCCGGGATGGATTGCTCCAATGCACTTTTCTATCGGCGGGTTATCCAGCGGGATACAGACCGCGCCCAGCGCCGTCATCTGCGCCTCGCAGAGCGCCGGGACGGCACTGCCGCCCAGCCCGCTCGCGACCATTCGCCCGACCGTCACCAGCTGATGACTCTCCAGCGCCACGTCCAGCTTTCTGCCGCTTCGCGCCAGCTCCTCCTCCATCATCAGACGTACCGCCGACGGGCGCTGCAGGGTGATGAAATCCAGCGTCAGCAGCTCTTCCCATGTAAGGCGCTTCTTGCCTGCCAGCGAGGAATCTTTCGGCACGATGGCAACAAACCTGTCGAGGCCCAGCGGGGTAAACAGCAGGTTGTGCGTCGGTGCCGGTTCAAAGGCGATGCCCATCTCGACTCGCCCCTCCCGCACCATCTCTATCACCTGCTCGTTGATAACGTCATGCACGGTGACGTTGATCCCGGCATGACGATCGCGAAACGCTTTTAGCACCCCGGGCAGGACATTCGCGGCAAACGACGGCATGGCCGCAACCGAAATTTTACCGCGCTGCAGGGTAAAGCACTGGTGCATCGCCTCTTCGACGTTATCCCAGTCGGCAAGCAGCTGGCGCGCCATCGGCAAAAACGTCTCGCCCTCCTGCGTCAGCGCGACCTTGCGCGTGCTCCGCTGCAGCAGCGGTCCGCCGAGCGCATCCTCCAGCGCTTTAATCGTCAGGCTCAGGGCCGGCTGGGAAAGATTCAGCCGTTCGCTGGCGTGGGCGAAATTGAGAGTGTGAGCTACCGCTAAAAACGCGCGTAACTGTTTGACACTCATTCTCATTTTTCATCCTGTTAACTAATTGAAAAAATTTAGTTAACAGGAAATTAATAAAAAAACCAAATGAGTGGGTCACAAATTCAAAATTAACAAATGAGTCGCCGCCCCTAATGATACCGGCACGGATAACGGGAGGGATGACTATGGCGGGACTGGATAAGCGCGTCGGCAGCTATGCGCAGGCGCTGGAAGGGCTGACGGACGGAATGACCTTGCTGGCGGGCGGCTTTGGCCTGTGCGGTATTCCGGAGAACCTGATTGCGGAGGTCAGACGCCGTCAGGTGAAAGACCTGACGGTGGTATCAAACAACTGTGGCGTGGACGGTTTCGGTCTCGGGATACTGCTCGAAACGCGTCAGGTTCGCAGAGTGGTGGCCTCTTACGTCGGCGAGAACGCCCTGTTCGAGCAGCAGGTGCTGAGCGGCGAGCTGGAGATTGAACTCACGCCTCAGGGCACGCTGGCGGAAAAAGTGCGCGCGGGCGGCGCGGGCATTCCGGCATTTTACACGGCCACTGGCTACGGCACGCCCGTGGCTACCGGCAAAGACGTACGCCTGTTTGCCGGTGAGCACTACATCCTTGAGGAGGCGATCGTGGGAGATTTCGCGCTGATTAAGGGCTGGAAAGCGGACTGGTACGGCAACGTTGTCTACCGGCATACCGCGCAAAATTTTAATCCGCTGATGGCAACGGCGGGCCGGATAACGGTCGTCGAGGTGGAAGAGATTGTTCCCCCGGGTGAGCTGCCCCCGTCGGCCATTCATACCCCGGGCATTTACGTCGACAGGCTGATTGTCGGCCAGTTTGAAAAACGCATTGAACAGCGCACCCTGCGCGCGGAAGGAGTGTGACGATGTTAACCCGTGAACAGATGGCCATGCGCGTCGCCCGCGAGCTGCGCGACGGGTATTACGTCAACCTGGGGATCGGCATTCCTACCCTGGTGGCGAACTACATTCCGGACGGGATGGACGTGATGCTTCAGTCGGAAAACGGGCTGCTGGGGATGGGGGCTTTTCCTGACGAGCAGAGCCTTGACGCCGACATGATCAACGCCGGTAAACAGACCGTGACCGCGCGCACCGGCGCGGCCATTTTCGACTCAGCCCAGTCGTTTGCCATGATCCGCGGCGGTCATGTCGACCTGACCGTGCTGGGCGCGTTTGAAGTGGACGTCGAGGGCAATATCGCCTCGTGGATGATCCCCGGAAAGATGGTGAAGGGCATGGGCGGCGCGATGGATCTCGTCGCCGGGGCGCAGAACATCATTGTGGTGATGACCCACGCGTCTAAAAGCGGTGAATCAAAGCTGCTGCCGCGCTGCACGCTGCCGCTCACGGGCGCAGGCTGCATCCGTCGGGTATTAACCGATCTCGCATTGCTGGAGATCGAGGACGGCGCGTTCATCCTGCGGGAATACGCCCCCGGCGTCAGCATCGACGAAATTGCGGCTAAAACGGCCGGGAAAATGATTGTGGCGGACGACGTTCGCGAGATGCGCTTCAACTGAGGACTCACGATGAAAGAAGTCATGATTGTCGGGGCCACGCGAACCCCCATAGGCAGTTTTCGCGGCTCGCTATCGTCCCTTTCGGCGGTTGAGCTGGGGGCCGTCGCGGTGCGGCACCTGCTGGAGAACAGCGATCTTCGCGAAGAACAGGTAGATGAACTGATTTTCGGACAGGTGCTGACGGCGGGATGCGGGCAAAACCCGGCGCGTCAGACGGCCATCGCCGCCGGATTGCCCGTCAGCACGCCGGCGACAACGGTCAACCTGGTCTGCGGCGCGGGATTAAAAGCGGTGCAGATCGCCGCGCAGGCGATCCGCTGCGGCGACGCTGACGCGATTATCGCTGGCGGTCAGGAGAGCATGAGCAACGCCCCCTATCTGCTGGACGGCGCGCGTTCGGGGCTGCGTTTTGGCCATACGGGCCTGCAGGACAGCATGATTACCGACGGGCTGTGGGACGCGTTCAACGATTATCACATGGGGATCACCGCTGAAAACGTCGCCCGGGAGAATGCCATTTCCCGCGAGCAGCAGGACGCCTTTGCCGCCCGGTCGCAGCACAAAGCGGCCTCCGCCATCGAAGCGGGTCGCTTTGACGCCGAGATAGCGCCGGTGACGGTAAAACAGGGCAAAAAACCGCCGCTTATCGTCAGCCGTGACGAACAGCCCCGGCCAGGCACCACCGCCGAGCAGCTGGCGCAGCTGCGCCCCGCCTTTTTGCAGGCGGAAGGCACGGTGACGGCCGGAAATGCGTCGACGCTCAACGACGGTGCCGCCGCGGTGCTGCTGATGAGCGGCGAAAAGGCGCGGGAGAGCGGTTTGCCAGTTCTCGGTCGCATCGTGAGTTACGCCGTGACGGGCGTTGACCCGTCGGTGATGGGCATCGGTCCGGTCAGCGCCTGCCGGACGGCGCTGTCGCGGGCGGGCTGGACGCTGGATGACGTGGACCTCATTGAAGCCAATGAGGCCTTTGCCGCCCAGGCGCTGGCGGTGGGCAAGCAGCTCGGCTGGGATGAGCGCAGGGTGAACGTTAACGGCGGCGCTATCGCCCTGGGTCATCCGATTGGCGCCTCCGGCTGCCGCATCCTCGTGACGCTGCTGTACGAAATGCAGCGCCGTGACGTCAAAAAAGGGGTCGTCACCCTGTGCGTGGGCGGCGGGCAAGGCATTGCTCTGACCGTCGAGCGTTAAGCATCTCGTTGATACCCGAATAATAATTAAAGTGAGGAGTCGTAATGAGTGTGTTAATTGCCCTGGCGGCGCTGGCGCTGCTGATGCTGGCGGCCTATCGCGGATACAGCGTTATTTTGTTTGCGCCGATTGCGGCGCTCGGCGCCGTGCTGCTGACCGATCCGGGTGCCGTCGGCCCGACGTTTACCGGCCTGTTTATGGAAAAGATGGTGGGCTTCGTCAAGCTCTACTTCCCGGTGTTCCTGCTGGGCGCGGTGTTTGGCAAGCTGATTGAGCTTTCCGGTTTCTCACGCTCCATCGTCGCCGCCGCGATTCAGATCCTCGGCCGTCGCCACGCTATTCCGGTGATCGTCCTGGTGTGCGCGCTGCTAACCTACGGCGGCGTGTCACTGTTCGTGGTGGCGTTTGCGGTTTACCCTTTCGCCGCGGAGCTGTTCCGCCAGAGCGGCATCCCTAAGCGGCTGATCCCGGCCACCGTGGCGCTGGGGGCATTTTCGTTTACCATGGACGCCCTGCCCGGCACGCCGCAGATCCAGAATATCATCCCCACCAGCTTCTTTGGCACGAACGCCTGGGCCGCGCCGTGGCTGGGGCTTATCGGCTCTCTGTTTATTATCGTCTTTGGCCTGCTCTGGCTGGAGCGCCAGCGTCGTAAGGCGTTCAATAACAACGAAGGCTACGGCACGGATCTGAAAAATGAACCCGAAACGCCGGATAACATTAACCTTCCGCATCCGCTGATTGCTATCTCCCCGCTGCTTGTGGTGGGCATACTGAACCTGCTGTTTACCCGCTGGATCCCCGGCTGGTACGGCACGACGCACGAGCTGACTCTGCCAGGCCTGG
This sequence comes from Enterobacter sp. UCD-UG_FMILLET, assembly GCF_000762975.1. NCBI lineage: Bacteria > Pseudomonadati > Pseudomonadota > Gammaproteobacteria > Enterobacterales > Enterobacteriaceae > Enterobacter > Enterobacter sp. UCD-UG_FMILLET. The sequence continues at coordinate 137,926 of NZ_JRJC01000027.1, read as the reverse complement.
CGAAACCCATTGTGACCGAGGTGGGCAAGATCACCGCCATCTGGGCCGTCGAGGCGGCGCTGATCTCCGGTATCGTGCTGGTGCTGATTTTTGGCTTTCGCAATATCCGTGGGCGTCTGGCTGAAGGCAGCCGGACCGCGGTGAGCGGTGCCATTCTGGCGGCGATGAATACCGCCTCGGAATACGGTTTCGGCGCGGTGATCGCCGCCCTGCCCGGGTTCCTGGTGTTATCCAAAGCGCTGGCGGCCATCCCGAATCCGCTGCTGAATGAGGCCATCAGCGTGACGGTGCTTGCGGGGATCACCGGCTCGGCGTCCGGCGGGATGAGTATTGCCCTCGCCGCCATGTCCGACTCGTTTGTCGCCGCCGCCCACGCCGCCAACATCCCGCTTGAGGTGCTGCACCGTGTGGCCTCGATGGCGAGCGGCGGGATGGATACGCTGCCCCATAACGGCGCGGTGATTACCCTGCTGGCGATTACCGGCCTGAGCCATCGCCAGGCCTACGGCGGCATTTTTGCTATCACCCTCATTAAAAGTCTGGCAGTGCTTTTTGTCATTGCCGTGTTCTATCTGACCGGCATTGTGTAAGGAGAGAAAGATGAATCTGAACGGTAAGACCGCGCTGGTGACGGGCTCGACCAGCGGCATTGGACTTGGGATCGCCCGCGTGCTGGCGAAGGCCGGGGCGCAGCTGATCCTCAACGGTTTCGGCGACAGCGAATCAGCAAGAGAAGAGATTGCGCAGCTGGGCAAAAAGCCGGGCTATCACGATGCGGACCTGCGTGACGTGCTGCAAATTGAAGCCATGATGCGCTACGCCGAATCGCAGTTTGGCGGCGTGGACATTCTTGTCAACAACGCCGGGATACAGCATGTCGCCCCGGTTGACGCGTTTCCGGTGGAGAAATGGAACGACATTATCGCCATTAATCTCTCTTCGGTATTTCACACCAGCCGGCTGGCGCTGCCCGCCATGCGAGAGAAAAACTGGGGGCGCATCATCAATATCGCCTCGGTTCACGGGCTGGTCGCGTCAAAAGAGAAGTCGGCCTACGTGGCCGCCAAGCATGGCGTGGTGGGCTTTACGAAATCGCTGGCGCTGGAAACCGCCCGCACCGGCATTACCGCCAATACCATCTGTCCCGGCTGGGTGCTGACCCCGCTGGTGCAGCAGCAAATTGATAAGCGCATCGCTGACGGCGTACCGCCGGAGCAGGCTCGGGAACAGCTTCTGGCGGAGAAACAGCCTTCGGGCGAGTTTGTCACCCCGGAGCAGCTGGGTGAACTGGCGCTGTTTTTGTGCAGCGAGGGCGCCGTGAACGTTCGCGGCGCCGCGTGGAATATGGATGGCGGCTGGGTCGCGCAGTGACTGGTTGGCCGGGTAAGGCGAAGCCGCCTCCCGGCCAAAAGACTAGCTTGAGCAGCTGACCTCCAGCCGCTTGCCCCAGTCAGGCGGGCGGCTGACGTAGTCATCATCCCGGTCTGCAAACGGCGTGCGCAACGCCACATGCAGACGGTGTAGCTCGTCGTACTCGCCCTGCTCTGCCTGCTCAATCGCCCGCTGCGCCAGCCAGTTGCGCAACACCATCGCCGGGTTCGTCGCGTTCATCTGCGTCTGGCGAGTGGCGTCGTCCACCTGCTCCTGCTGCAGACGTGCGCGGTAAGTTGCAAACCAGTCGTCAAACGCCTGTCTGTCAATAAACTCGTCGCGCAGCGGCGAGGCCGCACTATGCTGCTCCGTCTGGCTCAGCATCCGGAAGGTACGGGTATAATCGCTGCCCTCGCGCGCCATGAGGGCAAACAGGCCGTTGAGAATGTCGTTATCGCCCCTCTCCTGCGTCATCAGTCCCAGCTTGTTGCGCATCAGCGTGCCGTATTCTCGCAGCAATATGTCCTGATAGCTGTCGAGTGCATCATTCAGGGCATCTACGTCGATGAACGGCGACAGGGTTTGCGCAAGCCGCTGCAGGTTCCACAGGCCAACCGCTGGCTGATTGTCAAAGCTGTAACGTCCCTGATAGTCGGAGTGGTTGCAGATATACCCAGGCTGATAATCGTCCAGGAAACCAAACGGGCCGTAATCAAAGGTCAACCCGAGGATCGACATGTTGTCCGTATTCATGACGCCATGGGCAAAGCCCACCGTTTGCCAGCGGGCAATCAGGGCTGCGGTTCGGGCAACCACATCCCTGAACCAGAGAACGTATTTATCCGCCTCGTCCTGCAAATGCGCCCAGTGATGACGAATGGCAAAGTCAGCCAGCTGGCGCACCTTTTCCGGCTCGCGACGGTAGTAAAAGTGCTCAAAATGGCCGAAGCGCAGATGGCTTTGCGCGATACGCATCAGCATTGCGCCCTTTTCCACCGTTTCGCGCACAACCGGCGTATCGCTGGTCACGATCGACAGCGCTCGGGTAGTGGGGATCCCCAGGGCATGCATCGCTTCGGAGCCCAGGCATTCGCGAATCGTTGAACGCAGAACTGCACGCCCGTCGCCCATTCGCGAATAGGGAGTAAGACCCGCGCCTTTCAGGTGCCAGTCAACCGTCTCCCCGTTGGGAAGCTGTTGTTCGCCGAGCAGGATCCCCCTGCCGTCGCCCAGCTGCCCCGCCCAGACGCCAAACTGATGTCCACTATAGACCTGAGCCAGAGGCTGCATACCGGCGAGAAGCGTTTCACCGCCCCAGACGCCAGCGCCTTCTGAATGCTGAAACAGCTCAGGCGGAATGGCCAGCTCTTCTGCCAGCAAATCGTTATGCCAGATAAGGCGTGAATTTTGTAACGGTGTTGGTTTGAGTGCGGTGTAAAAGCCAGGCAACTCGTCATGCCAGTGAGCAGTAAAAGACAGGGTCATAAGTCCTCCTGCTTTTAGTGTAGAGGGTTTACCCGGACTTAAACACGGGCGAAAGCAAGGGTTATCGCTGCTGAACCAGCGATGTAACGTGCTCCGCAGAGACGGCTGGCCAGAGTGCACCCTGCATGGCGCCAAAATTGAAGGACAACACGCGTTGCAACAGGCCGTGGTCGTCAATGCCCGAGACAATCACTGACTGGCAGTGCGGTGTGATTTGCCAGAGGATGGCGCGCATAAAGGGCTCAAAAGAGAGCTCCGGGGCACGCTGCTGAATGAAGCCTTTGTCGAGAATAACCCGTTTAAATAATCCATCATAGACCGCTTTGAGCGATGCGGCGCCTGCGCCAAAGTTTGCCAGGACCAACGGGAAATGGATTGCCATTCTCGCCAGCTGCAGATCGTCTTTTCCGTTATTTAAACCTGGATAATTCTCATTAACAGTAAACTCAAGAAACGGATAACGCTCAAGGATTGAAACAGCGTTTCCATCACTTAATAAAAATTCAACTATTGCAGGTGTAATATTGATCCATGCAATTAACTGATGCTGAATAAAAAACAGTTTACAGGTATCAAGCAATTGCAGTTTTTCGTTAAACAGCACTAACTCTTCAGCTGCTGAAAGCCGAGGGATAACGAGCTCAGTGGGGATCCGCACATCGCTACCGACGCCAGTAAAGTTAACCAGAACCTCTAAACCTTTAAGCTCCCCGGCGCTATTACGGGCGGGCAGAAGCAGCAGTTCAGACTGGTAAGCATTATCTAGCGTAATAATCATTGCACTCGCTCCGCATTAAAGATGAGAGAGGACATCCTGGAGCAATTGCCGACACAATTCCACTGTCTTGATTTTAATAAGATTAATTTCATTAGTTCCGTATTTATTTTCAGATTTATCCCTGAATCTAAAATAATTTTATCCTGGTTGCTGAATAATAGCCAGTTTTAGATAAAACAGACACATGCAGGATTCGCTAATTTTGGATAAATTTAACTTTAAGCATCTTATTTGAGAAAAAACGGCATGATTTATTAGAGACCATGCCGTCATAAGAGAAGTGTCTGACAAAGACTATATACGTCGTGCCTGCCAGAAATTTTTACGCCAGTAAACATTATCAAGAGAAGAGCGCATCACGCCGCGGCTTGTCGAGGCGTGAATGAACTGATTGTCTGTATCATATATGCCCACATGAAGACCGCTTTCACCCGAGCCGGTTTTGAAGAAAACCAGGTCCCCGGGCAGAAGATCGTCTTTATCAATTTCAGTGCCAATTTCTGCCTGTTTGCGCGTTTCGCGCGGAAGCTGTAAATCAAACTTGTCGCGGAACGTCATCAGAACGAAGCCGGAACAATCTACGCCGCCGCGGCTCATGCCGCCGTAGCGATAAGGCGTACCGCGCCAGTTGCTCAGCTGATCGTTAAGGCTGGCAATGACGGTGATCGAATCTGAAAGCCGTGGGTTAGGCGGCGGCGCACGATGGCTACTGCATCCCGCAAGAAAAAGTGCGGCCATCAGGAGAAACCAGAATCGCATTTTCAGACGAATCCTCTGCTTTTTTTGTTCTTTTCGTAATTTAGCGTGCAATTGTGCTAAGAGGCAAGAAACGGTTACGTCTGCCCGGTAGAAATCAGCATCTTATGTCCCTCAATATCCAGCCTGCGGAACGACATGTTGTACGCGCGGGCAAGATGGGGCGGCGTAAGCACCCGATCCCGGGCACCGCTGGCGATCATCTTTCCCTGTGACAGCAGCCATACCCGGTGGGCATGACGCAGGGTGTGGTTGAGGTCATGACTGCTCATCACCACGGCGATACCTTTTCGGCTCAGGGCGCTTAACAGCGTATCCAGTGCCGCCTGCTGCGCCACGTCCAGACCGCTCATGGGTTCATCGAGAAGCAGCATTCGCCCGTGAGGATTACCTGCCGGGTGGATCTGAAGAATGACAGCCGCCAGGCGCACCCGCTGCCACTCTCCGCCGGAAAGCTGGCTGGCATGCCGTGACAGTTTATCTTCCAGCCCCAGGGCCGCGGCCACGTCCGTCAGCAGTGCCGTCTGTTGTTTGTCGTGCAAATGCAGCATCAGATAGTGCCAGACCGGCATCGCAAAAGGCGGCACCTGCTGCTGCACGAGGTAACTGCGCCGATGCGCCAGCGAGACCGGTGACCAGTCGGCAAGCGTATGCTCCAGCAGCGTTATCTGCCCTTCTCCGTCGGTCATGCCTGCCATCCGTGCCAGCAGAGTGCTCTTCCCTGCACCGTTTGGCCCGACAAGATGCAGAATTTCTCCCGCATTGATGGATCCGGTTATCGGCTCCAGACGCCCCTTCTCAGCAACGTCCGTGAGCTGCATCAGCAACGACATTATTTCGCCAGCGCCAGCTTGATAGATTCCATAACGATCGGATCTTCAGGGGTCATATCCGGCGAAAAACGCTGAACGACCTGGCCGTCGCGGCCAATCAGGAATTTTTCAAAATTCCACAGGATATCGTCCGGGTAAAGCGGCGCGCGGCCTTTGCTGGCCATGCGTTCATAAAAACCGCTTCCTTCCGGCGCAACGGCTTTCGGCGCGGCAGCGATCAGCTTCGCATACAGCGGATGGCGGTCTTCACCGTTGACATCGATTTTGCTGAACATCGGGAACGTCACGCCATAGGTGGTGCTGCAGAAGGTTTTAATCTCCTCTTCGCTGCCCGGCTCCTGGCCCAGGAACTGGTTGCACGGGAAGCCCAGCACGGTGAAACCGTCTTTCTCCCAGGCCTTCTGAATGTTCTCCAGCTGCTCGTACTGCGGCGTCAGGCCACACTTGGATGCCACGTTGACGATAAGCAGCACGTTGCCTTTGTAGCCTTCCAGCGTGGTGTTAACGCCATCAATGGTGGTCACTTCAGTATTCAGGATATCTGACTGCATAGCATTCCCTCAGGTTGTCTTACGGCTAGTTGTTTTAACGTCCAGCTTTTAATAGTAGCCAGATAAAGACCGGCGCGCCCAGCGTGGCGGTCACCACGCCGATGGGCAGCTCTGCGGCCGTCAGGGCAAGCCGGGCGATGATGTCGGCCACCAGCAGCGTGACGGCCCCGGCAACCGCCGAGGCCGGAAGCAGGGTTCGATGGTCCGTGAGGCCACACAGGCGCAGCATGTGCGGAATCACCAGCCCGATAAAGCCGATCGCGCCCGCCAGAGCCACGCTGACGCCGACCAGCCAGCCAATGGCTATGACCAGCACATTACGCCAAAACCCAATCGGCATGCCGAGTTGGCGGGCAGAAGTTTCCCCCAGCGCGAGCATATTCAGCGGCTGCGCCTGCAGGGCAGCCCACACGATGACCGGTACCAGCAGCGCCATCAGCCAGCCCTGGTGCCAGTTAACGCCTCCGAAGCCGCCCATCATCCAGTACATCAGCTGACGCAGGTCAAAGGATGTTGAGAAGTAGACCGCCCAGGTCATCAGCGCGCTGCAGATGATCCCCAGCGCCACGCCGGCAAGCAGCAGACGGCTGGTCGATAAGTGCCGTCTGGCAAATCGAAGAAGGATCGCGGTGATCAGCAGCGCGCCGAGGATAGCGCTCAGGCTAATACTCCATCCGGAGAGTTCTCCTCCGCCGAGCATTACCACCGCAATCAGGCCTACGCCTGCGCCGTTTGACACGCCGAGCAGCCCGGGCTCCGCCAGAGGGTTATCAAACAACGCCTGCATTATGGTACCGCACAGCGCCAGCGCGGCGCCGACCAGAACCACCGCGACGGTGCGCGGCATGCGAATTTGCCAGACGAAGAGCTGCCCGTCCGGCCCCCACCAGCTTTCAGGCCCGATCCATCTGTCGCCCGCGCAGAGGCTCACGCCTGCGGCGACAATGAGCAACAGCACCAGCAAAAACAGGCGACGCTTATCGGAACGGTGCTGGCGATGGGCATAATCAAGCATGGGTACGGTTTTAGTAGCGTGAGATGTAATTGATTTTACGGCGGGTTTGCCGGAGAGCGCAAAGAAAAAAGGCCGCGTGGGCGGCCTTTTTAGTTAGTTCATATTACTCTGCTTTGGGCGTTGCGTTTTCGACACGGCTTTTCAACTTCTGGCCGGGTCTGAAGGTCACCACGCGGCGGGCTGTAATGGGAATATCTTCCCCCGTCTTCGGGTTGCGGCCCGGACGTTGGTTTTTGTCTCGCAAATCAAAATTGCCAAAACCGGAGAGTTTTACCTGCTCACCATTTTCCAGAGCACGACGGATCTCTTCGAAAAACAGCTCTACCAGCTCTTTGGCATCCCGTTTGCTAAGCCCAAGCTTATCAAACAGATATTCTGACATTTCAGCTTTTGTAAGCGCCATAGGTTCAATCCCTCAATGATGCCTGGAATCGCTCTTTTAATGCCTCTACACATTTGGCGACGGTAGCGGCAATCTCCTCTTCTTCGAGTGTACGGCTGGTATCCTGAAGGATAAGGCTAATAGCGAGGCTCTTGAAACCTTCTGCTACGCCCTTGCCGCGGTACACGTCAAATAAGTTTACGCCAACTACCTGATTTACGCCAACTTTCTTACATTCGGCCAAAATATCTGCTGCAGGCACATTTTCCGCGACCACAACCGCGATATCACGGCGGTTTGCCGGGAAGCGGGAGACGTCCTGAGCCTGAGGAATAACGCGGTCAGCCACCGGGTTCCATTCCAGCTCGAACACGATGGTACGGCCGTTCAGGTCCAGCTTACGCTCCAGCTCAGGGTGAACAACCCCAATAAAACCAACGCGTTTGCCGTCTAAATAGATCGCTGCGCTCTGGCCCGGATGCAGAGCCGGGATAGCTTCTGCGCGGAATTCAATTTCAGATAATTTACCGGTCAGATCCAGAATCGCTTCCAGATCGCCCTTCATATCGTAGAAATCAACCGTGCCTTTTGCCAGGTCCCAGTGCTCTTCATAGCGGTTGCCGCTGATGGCGCCAGCCAGCATGAGATCCTGACGGATGCCTAAATTTGCCTGATTATCCGGTACAAAGCGCAAACCGCTTTCGAAAATTCGCACGCGGTTTTGCTGGCGATTCTGGTTATAAACGACAGTGCCCAGCAGGCCCGTCCACAGAGACAGACGCATCGCGGACATTTCGCTGGAGATTGGGCTTGGCAGGATCAGCGCCTCCTGGCCCGGGTGGATCAGCTGCTGCAGCTTTGGATCAACGAAGCTGTAGGTGATCACTTCCTGGTAGCCTTTGTCGTTCAGCATGGTTTTCACACGCTTCAGGGACAGGTCGGCTTCACGGTGGGCGCCCATCACCAGACCTGCCTGGACAGGCTCGTCAGGGATGTTGTTGTAGCCGTAAACGCGGGCCACTTCTTCCACCAGATCTTCTTCAATTTCCATGTCGAAACGCCATGATGGCGCAACGGCTTTCCACTCGTCCTGGCCTTCGGTAACTTCACAGCCCAGACGTTTCAGGATGTCGGTCACCTGCGCATCGGCAACGTGGTGACCAATCAGGCGATCCAGCTTGCTGCGGCGCAGGGTGATGGTCGCACGCTTCGGCAGCGTTTCTTCGTTGGTGACGTCGATAACCGGGCCCGCTTCACCGCCGCAGATGTCGATCAGCAGGCGGGTCGCACGTTCCATCGCCTTGTACTGCAGCGCCGGGTCAACGCCGCGCTCGTAGCGGTGAGAGGCATCAGTATGCAGGCCGTGACGGCGTGCGCGACCGGTGATGGAGAGCGGGCTGAAGAACGCGCATTCCAGCAGGACGTTTTGCGTCTCGGCGTTGACGCCTGAGTGCTCGCCACCGAAGATACCGCCCATTGCCAGCGCTTTGCTGTGGTCAGCAATCACCAGGGTGTCGGCGTTCAGTTTCGCTTCGCTGCCGTCCAGCAGAACCAGGGTTTCGCCCTCTTTCGCCATGCGCACAACGATGCCGCCGTCGATACGGTCTTTATCGAACGCGTGCATTGGCTGGCCCAGCTCCAGCAGAACGTAGTTGGTCACGTCGACCACTGCGTCGATAGAGCGAATACCGCAGCGGCGCAGCTTCTCTTTCATCCACAGCGGGGTTGGCGCTTTCACGTTGATGCCTTTCACCACGCGACCGAGGTAGCGCGGGCAAGCATCCGCAGCGTCAACCTGAATAGGCAGCACGTCACTGATGGTCGCTTCAACCGGTGCGATTTCCGGCGCGTTCAGTTCGGTCTGGTTCAGCACGGCAACGTCGCGCGCCACGCCGATGATCCCTAAGCAGTCGGCACGGTTTGGCGTGACGCTGATTTCAATGGTGTTGTCATCAAGCTTCAGGTATTCACGGATATCGGTGCCGACTGGCGCATCCAGCGGCAGCTCAATGATGCCGTTGTGATCGTCGGAAATACCCAGCTCGGAGAAGGAGCACAGCATGCCTTCAGACGGCTCGCCGCGCAGCTTAGCCGCTTTAATTTTGAAATCGCCCGGCAGCACTGCACCGACGGTCGCCACGGCCACCTTCAGGCCCTGACGGCAGTTTGGCGCACCGCAGACGATATCCAGCAGACGGTCACCGCCCACGTTTACTTTTGTTACGCGCAGTTTGTCAGCATTAGGGTGCTGACCGCATTCGACTACTTCGCCAACGACCACGCCGTTGAAGGTACCGGAAACCGGCTCAACGCCGTCGACTTCCAGACCCGCCATGGTGATCTGGTTAGAAAGCGCGTCGCTGTCCAGCGTGGTGTTCACCCACTCGCGTAACCACAGTTCACTGAATTTCATTGTTCTGTCCTGCCCTTATTTAAACTGTTTGAGGAAACGCAGATCGTTTTCGAAGAATGCACGTAAGTCGGTCACGCCGTAGCGCAGCATGGTCAGACGCTCCATGCCCATGCCGAAAGCAAAGCCGGAGTAAACTTCCGGATCGATACCCACGTTGCGCAGCACGTTTGGATGCACCATGCCGCAGCCCAGCACTTCCAGCCATTTGCCGTTTTTACCCATCACGTCAACTTCCGCAGACGGTTCGGTGAACGGGAAGTAGGACGGGCGGAAACGAACCTGCAGATCTTCCTCAAAGAAGTTGTTCAGGAAATCGTGCAGCGTGCCCTTCAGGTTGGTGAAGCTGATGTTTTTATCAACAATCAGACCTTCCATCTGGTGGAACATTGGGGTGTGGGTCTGATCGTAGTCGTTGCGATAGACGCGGCCCGGCGCGATAATACGGATTGGCGGCGCCTGCTCCTTCATGGTACGGATCTGAACGCCGGAGGTCTGAGTACGCAGCAGACGCGTAGCGTCGAACCAGAAAGTGTCGTGGTCAGCGCGTGCCGGATGATGGCCAGGAATGTTGAGGGCGTCGAAGTTATGGTAATCATCTTCGATTTCCGGGCCAGTCGCCACGGTAAAGCCGAGCTCACCGAAGAAACTTTCAATACGATCGATGGTGCGGGTAACCGGGTGCAGACCGCCGTTTTCGATACGGCGACCCGGCAGAGAAACGTCGATCGTCTCTGCGGCCAGACGCGCATTCAGCACCGCGCTTTCCAGCTCGGCTTTGCGCGCGTTCAGCGCCTGCTGTACCTGCTCTTTGGCTTCGTTAATCACCGCACCCGCTGCCGGACGTTCTTCTGGCGGCAGCTCACGCAGGGTTGTCATCTGAAGGGTCAGGTGCCCTTTCTTCCCAAGATATTCGACGCGGACATTGTCTAACGCGGCAACATCTGAGGCCTGATTAATGGCGGCTGTTGCACTGGCAACCAGCTCTGCGAGATGTGACATGATTTTCCTCATTATGTCGGTGCAGACACCGATTTGGTGGAGTTATTCTCTCAAATTCAGGCACAAAAAAAGCCTCCATCGGGAGGCTTATCTGGCGCTGTTTTTCGTTTCATCTTTCACGCGCTAGCCTCCTGAAATCAGGTGCTAAAGTAAAAGAAGAAGCGGAAAATAGCAGCATTCATGCTTGCGTTACCTTGTCTGGTAAAAACCGTTAAGACCTTATTGAAAAGCCTGGACGGATAAATGTCAATCTTCTGATGGTGTTAAATGAAAAGAGGGAGCAAAGCCCCCTCTCTCAACTGGCTTATGCCAGTGCTGCTTTCGCTTTTTCGACCAGAGCGGTGAACGCTACTTTGTCGAATACTGCGATGTCAGCCAGGATCTTACGGTCGATTTCAACAGAGGCTTTTTTCAGGCCGTTGATGAATTTGCTGTAAGAAATACCGTTCTGACGTGCTGCTGCGTTGATACGCGCAATCCACAGTTGACGGAACTGACGCTTACGCTGACGACGGTCACGGTAAGCGTACTGACCTGCTTTGATAACAGCCTGGAAAGCAACGCGGTATACGCGTGAACGCGCACCGTAGTAGCCTTTAGCTTGTTTCAAAATTTTCTTGTGACGTGCACGTGCAATTACACCACGTTTTACGCGAGCCATATGTGCTCTCCTGTATCTATATTCTTAGTAAAAAATTAAACGTTAACGGCTTATGCGTACGGCAGGCACGCGATAACCAGACCCAGATCGCCTTTAGAAACGAGGCCTTTTGGACGCAGGTGACGTTTACGCTTAGTAGATTTTTTGGTCAGAATATGACGCAGGTTTGCGTGCTTACGCTTAAATCCACCACCACCGGTTTTTTTGAAGCGCTTAGCAGCACCGCGTACGGTCTTAATTTTTGGCATCTTAATAACTTCCACTTCGCATTGTTAAATAAACGAAACATAGGCGAACAAAACCTATGAAACCCGAAGGCTCCACAGATTTTGCTGCTTGAAGGCCTTACTGTTTCTTCTTAGGAGCGAGCACCATGATCATCTGGCGGCCTTCGATCTTCGTAGGGAAGGATTCGACTACTGCCAGTTCACTCAAATCGTCACGGACGCGGTTAAGCACTTCCATACCAATCTGTTGGTGGGCCATCTCACGACCGCGGAAACGCAGTGTGATCTTGGCCTTATCGCCATCTTCCAGAAAGCGAATCAGGCTGCGGAGTTTTACCTGATAATCGCCATCGTCGGTACCAGGACGGAATTTGATTTCCTTAACCTGGATAACTTTTTGCTTCTTCTTCTGTTCCTTAGAAGACTTACTCTTTTCATAAAGGAACTTGCCGTAGTCCATGATACGACAAACTGGCGGTTCGGCGTTAGGGCTGATTTCAACTAAATCTACTCCAGCTTCTTCAGCTTTTTCGATCGCTTCTCTCAGACTCACAATCCCCAGTGGTTCACCTTCAAGATCTGTTAAGCGAACTTCCTGGGCGCGAATCTCGCCATTGATACGATTCGGACGTGCCGTTTGAACTCGTTTTCCGCCTTTAATACCTTATTCCTCCAGTTGTTGAAGACTGCGGCTGCGAATCTCTTGTTGCAGCTTCTCAATCACTTCACTTACGTCCAGGCTGCCCAGGTCTTTACCACGGCGGGTGCGAACGGCAACTTTGCCTGCTTCCACCTCTTTATCACCACAGACCAACATATACGGGACACGACGTAAAGTGTGCTCGCGGATTTTAAAGCCAATCTTCTCATTTCTCAAGTCTGCTTTTACGCGAATGCCCGCATTTTGTAGTTTCTGCGTCAATTCTTTAACGTAATCCGCCTGAGAATCGGTAATGTTCATCACCACGACCTGCACTGGCGCAAGCCAGGTTGGGAAGAAGCCGGCGAACTCTTCGGTCAGGATGCCGATGAAGCGCTCCAGAGAACCGAGAATTGCACGGTGAATCATTACCGGTACCTGACGCTCGTTGTCTTCGCCAACATAAGAGGCGCTTAAACGCTGCGGCAGGGAGAAGTCCAGCTGTACAGTACCGCACTGCCATGCGCGATCGAGGCAGTCATACAGGGTAAATTCAATTTTCGGACCGTAGAATGCGCCCTCGCCCAGCTGGTATTCGAACGGAATGCCGTTCTCTTCCAGCGCCACGGCGAGATCCGCTTCTGCGCGATCCCATGTCTCATCGCTACCGATACGTTTTTCCGGACGCGTTGAGAGTTTGACGACGATCTTCTCGAAGCCAAAGGTGCTGTACATATCGTAGACCATACGAATACAGGCGTTAACTTCGTCACGGACCTGATCTTCAGTACAGAAAATATGCGCATCATCCTGCGTAAAGCCACGAACACGCATCAGACCGTGCAGCGCACCTGATGGTTCGTTACGGTGGCAGCTACCGAACTCCGCCATACGCAGCGGCAGGTCACGGTAGGATTTCAGACCCTGGTTGAAGATCTGAACGTGGCCCGGGCAGTTCATTGGCTTGATGCAGTATTCACGGTTCTCAGACGAGGTGGTGAACATCGCATCTTTGTAGTTGTCCCAGTGGCCGGTTTTTTCCCACAGCACACGGTCCATCATGAACGGGCCTTTCACTTCCTGATACTGGTACTCTTTCAGCTTGGAGCGTACGAAAGTTTCCAGTTCACGGAAGATGGTCCAGCCGTCGTTATGCCAGAACACCATGCCCGGCGCTTCTTCCTGCATGTGGTACAGGTCAAGCTGCTTACCGATTTTACGGTGGTCACGCTTCGCCGCCTCTTCCAGACGCAGCAGGTATGCGTTCAGGGCTTTTTTATCAGCCCACGCGGTACCATAAATACGCTGCAACATCTTGTTGTTGCTGTCGCCACGCCAGTAGGCGCCCGCGATCTTCATCAGCTTAAAGTGATGACAGAAGCGCATGTTCGGCACGTGCGGTCCACGGCACATGTCGACGTATTCTTCGTGATGGTACAAGCCAGGCTTGTCATCATGCGAAATGTTTTCGTCAAGAATAGAGACTTTATAGCTCTCGCCGCGCTTCACGAAGGTTTCACGCGCTTCGTGCCAGCTGACTTTCTTCTTGATGACGTCATAGTTCGTTTCGGCGAGCTCGTGCATACGTTTTTCGAGCGCGTCGATATCTTCCTGAGTCAGGGTGTGGTCAAGGTCAACGTCGTAGTAGAAACCATTGTCGATAACCGGACCGATCGCCATTTTGGTGTTTGGCCACAGCTGTTTGATGGCATGGCCTAACAGGTGCGCGCAGGAGTGACGAATGATCTCCAGACCTTCTTCGTCTTTCGCGGTGATGATTGCAAGCGTCGCATCGTTTTCGATCAGATCGGAGGCATCCACCAGCTCACCGTTAACGCGGCCAGCGATAGTCGCTTTCGCGAGACCAGGACCAATGTCCAGGGCTACATCCATTGGGCTAACAGCACGGTCGAAATGGCGTTGGCTGCCATCAGGAAGAGTAATTACAGGCATTTTATATCCTTATTTGCAGTGATGCCCCACACATAAGAGCATATACAAAGAAAATAATCGTGATTTGACAATAGATTACGACACCATCTGACCAACAATCGTCAAATTGGTTCGTCATCATTCACCAGCCGAATTCAGATTAATGTGGATTTACGGCAAGCGACGTAATGTTAACACTAACGGAAAGGAGATTGCACCCTCTGCGGCCAGATTGATGGGCTGGCACTTTCGCACGAATTTGCAGGTTGCTTCTCCCCTGCGCTCGCATTTCGAAGATGCTGGGCTACTCTTGAACAGGTCTTTAAACCCAAAGGTGCATACCATGAACGTATCCAGTAGAACGGTTGTGATATTGAACATCCTTTCCGCCACAGGTTTATTGTTGATTCTCGCCGAGCGATTCCACTGGTTCTGAGCCGAACCCTACGCTGGCATAACCCAATCGAACCTGAGAAGGGGCATTTTTCGGCCCTGTTTGGTAGACTGGGAATATCAACCAACAAGGATTAGGTTTATGCCAACTAAACGATTTGCCGCAAAACACTGGAAAATGGTGCTGGTGCTGATTGCCATCTGCGGCGCAATGCTGCTACTCCGTTGGGCGGCAATGATTTGGGGCTAGGGGCGAAGACAAGTCATCAGAAGGGACGTCAAAAGACCGCAGACAATAAACGGGCCGACATTATCATCGGCCCGCTTTTATTACATTCTATAACCCAGTGAAACCGTGGTTCTGCGGTCGGTATGATCCGGCGCAGATTCTGGTGGTGAAGAGTTCCAGGTCACGTTGTAGGCGACTTTCAGGCCAAAGTGTTCGTTGATAGCCACGTTCAGCGCCGTCTCAGAGTTCAGCGTCGTATCGTCGGCACCAAATACAGAAACTCCCTGGGTAAATTTGGTGTTGTCAGTCATCTGCCAGGCATAGGTACCGGAAGCGTAACCGAGCGGTTGGGTTTTGGTATCGCCATTGGTGTACTCGTCATAACGCACACCCGGACCGAATTCAAAACGGAGGCTGTGTACCGGACCGTTCAGGAACTGGCGACCATAACCGGCGGTGAACACGTCGCGCTGGCGATAACCGTTGTAACGGTCGGTTAACCAGCTAGCCTGACCAAACAGGTAGTCATAGTCGGTCATGTTGTAACGGCTACGTCCGCCTACCGCATACTTCTCGGAAGAACGTTCGTCGTTAGCGGAAGTGTTGCTGGCATTACCCCACAGAGACCAGGCGGTGGTATTACCGTACCAGGTGAGCGTACTGTCCGCCGTCAGAGAAGAGCTTTTCGTGTTACCGGATTGTGCCAGGTACCCGGCGTTCAGGTTACCTTCGAACGGTTTTTTCGCGGTGGAAGGATCGTCCATGACAGTAAAAACGGTATCATCAGCGGTCGCGTTCATAGCCGCAAACACGCCACCCGCCAGCATCAGTGCAGCGGGCACTGTCTTTAAAAGCTTCATTTTATTAAGGAGTCCGTACAACAAAAAAAGAGACCACACGGTCCCGGAATCTTTCTTGAGGATCAATGACAAGGCGTCCAGAGAAAGGTAACAAATTATAAAAAGCCGCAAATAACATAGCAATGTTTTCTTATTTCATTTTTTGAATAAGAACGATCTCAAAAAGCGTTTTATTTTATATATCCCCCGCTTCACTTTTCGTCAGTATTCATATTTAAAATCATACTGTTATTTACATTGCCTTCCTGACAAATGGTGCCAGGCTAATAAGAACCCATGCTAAAAGGAGGTAATGATGGTTTCTATCTATACTCTTACGCTCTCCCCTTCCCTGGATTCCGCCACCCTGACGCCGCAGATTTACCCGGAAGGTAAATTGCGCTGTAGCGCCCCGGTCTTTGAGCCCGGCGGCGGTGGGATCAACGTGGCGCGCGCCATTACACATCTCGGCGGCAAAGCCACGGCAATTTTCCCTGCAGGCGGTGCTACCGGTGAACACCTGGTCTCTCTGCTGGCCGATGAACAGGTGGCCGTTGAAACCGTTGAGGCCAAAGACTGGACGCGGCAAAACCTGCATGTTCACGTGGAATCGAGCGGCGAGCAGTACCGTTTTGTCATGCCGGGCGCGAAGCTCAGCGATGACGAGTTTCGTCAGCTTGAAGAGAAAGTGTTGACGATAGAAAGCGGCGCGCTGCTGGTGGTAAGCGGCAGCCTGCCGCCCGGCGTCAGCACGGAAAAATTGACGGCGCTGATTCAGGCGGTACAGCAGCGCGGTATCCGCTGCATTGTCGACAGCAGCGGCGAGGCCCTGCAGGCGGCTCTGGTGCCGGGCAATCTGGAGCTGGTCAAACCCAACCAGAAAGAGTTAAGCGCGCTGGTCAACCGCGAACTGACGCAGCCTGATGATGTGCGCACCGCCGCGCAGGAACTGGTGCGCAGCGGCAAAGCGCGGCGCGTAGTCGTCTCCCTCGGCCCTCAGGGGGCGCTGGCAGTCGATGAATCGTCGTCCGTTCAGGTTGTCCCTCCACCGATGAAGAGTCAGAGCACGGTTGGCGCGGGCGATAGCATGGTGGGTGCGATGACGCTAAAACTGGCGCAGGGCGCGTCTCTGCTCGAAATGACCCGCTACGGCGTGGCGGCGGGTAGTGCCGCTACCATCAACCAGGGCACGCGTCTCTGTTCGCTTGCCGATACGCAAAAAATCGTCGATTACCTGTCCCGAAATTAACGCCTTTCCCCTTCGTCTTTACGGAGGGGAAGGTCGTCTCTGAGTCGCCAAACGCAAACTATCGACTATGCTAAGAAAACTTCCATGATAACAATGAGGTGAATTATGAGCAGTGGTGACATCACACGCTACGTCGTGACCATCAACCTTCATGAAGCATCGCTGACCGAGCTAAATGAGCTCAACAATGCCTTCACCCGAGCTAATTTTCTCCTCACGCTGACGGATGACGAGGGCAATATTCATGATTTAGGCACCCTGGCATTTGGACTGATTGGCGCCCTGAGCCAGGAAGAGGTTCATGCGCTGGCCGCCAGTCTGGTGGAGAGCGTGACCGACAAGCCTGCCGAAATTGACGTGGATACCTGGGAGAGCTGGCGGAAAAAAGAACAATAAGTGCGCTGTATGAATTTAAACCGCTCAGGTGTGCGTTAGTTCGTATTTTTTAACCGCAGTTATGCGCTAACTTTATGATCTGGCAGACAACATGGGAGAGACAGCATGTGGCAGGCTATCAGTCATCTTTTACGTGAGCAGCTGGGTGAAGGTGAAATTGAACTGCGTAACGAACTGCCAGGCGGTGAGATCCACGCCGCGTGGCATTTACGCTACGCAGGGCGCGATCTTTTCGTTAAGTGCGATGAGCGAGAGCTGCTTCCAATATTTACCGCCGAAGCCGACCAGCTGGAGCTGTTGTCGCGCAGTAAAACGGTCACTGCCCCGCAGGTTCTGGCCGTGGGGAGCGATCGTGACTACAGCTTCCTGGTGATGGAATATCTCCCCGCCCGCCCGCTGGATGCCCATAATGCGTTCATTCTCGGCCAACAGCTAGCGCGCCTGCATCAATGGAGCGACCAGCCGCAGTTTGGTCTCGACTTTGACAACGATCTCTCCACCACGCCACAGCCCAATGCCTGGCAGCGTCGCTGGTCGACGTTTTTTGCCGAGCAGCGCATTGGCTGGCAGCTTGAGCTGGCCGCCGAGAAAGGGCTGGAGTTTGGCAATATCGACGCCATCGTCGAGCACGTCCAGCAGCGTCTGGCATCCCACCAGCCTCAGGCGTCGCTGCTTCACGGCGATTTGTGGTCCAATAACTGCGCGCTGGGTCCCAACGGCCCGTACATCTTTGACCCGGCCTGCTACTGGGGTGACAGAGAGTGCGATCTTGCCATGCTGCCGCTTCATCCGGAGCAGCCGCCGCAAATATACGACGGATACCAGTCTGTTTCCCCCCTGCCGCCCGGCTTTCTCGACCGCCAGCCGGTGTATCAGCTTTATACGCTGATGAACCGTGCCATTCTTTTTGGCGGAGAACACATTGTTAACGCGCAGCGGGCACTCGAGCGTATGCTTGCCGCCTGAGAAGAGAAAGGGTGGCCTTGCCGCCACCCCTATCGCTTACAGAAAACCGAGCAGTGAGAAGAAGAAGTATCCCGCCACAATGATAATCACGGGAAGGATATAGAGCGGGAAAATTTGCAGGAAAATGGTGTGACGCGGCACAACAATGCGGGATTCAATCTGCTCCCGGCTCATGCCTTCCGGGCCCTTGGCCTGCTCCAGAATCAACTGATCCTCAACGCCTTCGCGTAAAAAGCGCGTCTGGCGACTCATTCTCGCGCCAGAGGCCTGCAGTGCCAGCGCGACAAAGATCAAGGCATATATCACCCAAAAACCGATATTCAGCTGTTGATGAAAATTCGGGGTCGGTGAGTTAAACCAGAAGACATTCAAAAATGGCGTATTAAAACGCATCATCTCAATCATGACATGAGCGAAATCAAGCATTACCGCATTGATACCCGGCTGTTTTTCGCTGTGGTCGTACATAAATTTGAGTACAGAAATCAGCGTAGAAATGACGGCAGGAATAAAAATCACCCAGCCAGCAATACGTTTTAAGACCGCAATGCGTCCAGCTTGTTGATACGTCATCAGTTCCTCTTCATAAAGACGCGTTATTTGTGCCTAAGTCTACCTGCTGGTCATCAATTTCGCCCGCTCTTTAAAAGCAATATGCTAAATTGCAGATTGTGCTTAGCACGTATCGTCTGTCGAACACCCTGGATAAGGAGACGTTGTGATGTCGACACCGCGCAAAATTCTTGCCGCAATTTTTGACATGGATGGATTGCTGATCGATTCCGAACCGCTGTGGGATCGCGCCGAACTGGATGTAATGGCCAGCCTGGGCGTGGATATCAGCCGCCGTAATGAACTTCCCGATACCCTGGGTCTGCGCATCGATATGGTGGTTGACCTGTGGTTTGCCCAACAGCCGTGGGTAGGCCCCAATCGCGAGGAGGTGACCGCACGCATTATCAGCCGCGCCATTTCTCTGGTGGAAGAGAACAGGCCGCTGCTGCCCGGCGTACGCGAGGCAGTCGCGCTGTGTAAAGCCCAGGGGCTGAAGGTTGGCCTGGCCTCGGCTTCACCGCTGCATATGCTTGAAAAAGTGCTCACGATGTTTGAACTGCGCGACAGTTTCGACGCGCTGGCGTCCGCCGAAAAATTGCCTTACAGCAAGCCGCACCCGCAGGTCTATCTGGACTGTGCCGCAAAGCTTGGCCTGGATCCCCTCAACTGCGTTGCGCTGGAAGATTCCGTTAACGGTATGGTGGCGTCGAAGGCTGCGCGGATGCGCTCCATTGTGGTGCCCGCTGAAGAAGGCCGTCACGATCCCCGGTTTGCTCTTGCCGACGTGAAGCTTAATTCACTGACAGAACTCACGGCGTATCATCTGCAGGGCGGTTAACGCCCTCCTCTGGTTTGTGACAAACAGTTACACCGTCACCTCTTCCGCCTACTGTATAAAAACCCTATACTGTATGAATTGACAGTTTTGTGGGTTTTATCATGACGGCGGAAGGCCACCTGCTTTTTTCTATTGCGTGCGCGGTATTTGCCAAAAACGCTGAACTCACCCCCGTGCTGGCACAGGGGGACTGGTGGCATATTGTCCCTTCCGCCGTATTGACCTGTCTGCTGCCCGACATTGACCATCCTAAATCCTTTCTCGGACAACGCCTGAAGTGGGTGTCTAAACCCATCGCCCGCGCGTTCGGCCACCGGGGGTTTACGCACAGCCTGCTGGCCGTGTTTGGCCTGCTGACGCTTTTCTATTTAAAAGTGCCCGAAAGCTGGATAGTCCCCGCTGATGCCATCCAGGGGATGGTGCTGGGCTATTTAAGCCATATTCTCGCCGATATGCTGACGCCTGCGGGCGTGCCGCTGCTTTGGCCCTGCCGCTGGCGTTTCCGTTTTCCCATCCTCGCACCGCAGAAAGGCAACCAGCTTGAGCGCGTATTGTGCATGGCGCTGTTTGCTTACGCCGTCTGGATGCCGCAAACATTGCCCGAAAACAGTGCAGTTCGCTGGTCATCCCAGATGATTAATTCGCTGCAATTTCAGTTTAATCGCTTTATTCATCACCAGATTGAACAGTAAACCGACAAAATTATCCCATTTGTCATAACCCATTCCATTTGGATATAAGCGCTACATCACACTTCTGCTAACCTTCCGCCAACAGGATCGGTAAAAACCGACCCAATAATAAATCAGGAGAACGGGGATGAATTTTCCACTCATCGCGAACGTCGTTGTGTTCGTTGTATTGCTATTGCTTCTCGCGCAGGCGCGCCACAAACAGTGGAGCCTGGCGAAAAAAGTGCTGGTTGGTCTGGCCATGGGTGTCGTATTTGGTCTGGCATTACAGGCAATTTATGGCTCCGATAATCCAGTTCTGAAAGACTCTATTCAGTGGTTCAACATCGTCGGTAACGGCTATGTCCAGCTGCTGCAGATGATCGTTATGCCGCTGGTGTTCGCCTCTATTCTGAGCGCCGTGGCCCGCCTGCATAACGCCACGCAGCTGGGAAAAATCAGTTTCCTGACCATCGGTACGCTGCTGTTCACCACGCTGATTGCCGCGCTGGTCGGGGTGCTGGTCACCAACCTGTTTGGCCTGACCGCAGAAGGTCTGGTTCAGGGTACCGCTGAAACGGCGCGTCTTACCGCGATTCAAACCAACTACGTTGGTAAAGTGGCTGACCTGACCGTGCCGCAGATGGTGCTCTCCTTCATTCCGAAGAACCCTTTTGCTGACCTGACCGGTGCGAGCCCAACCTCGATCATCAGCGTGGTTATCTTCGCCGCGTTCCTGGGCGTAGCGGCGCTGAAGCTGCTGAAAGACGACGCGCCAAAAGGCGAGCGCGTGCTGACCGCAATTGACACCCTGCAAAGCTGGGTAATGAAGCTGGTTCGTCTGGTCATGCAGCTCACCCCTTACGGCGTGCTGGCGCTGATGACCAAAGTGGTTGCCGGCTCTAACCTGCAGGACATCATTAAGCTGGGCAGCTTCGTTGTCGCCTCTTATCTGGGCCTGGGCATCATGTTCGTGGTGCACGGCATCCTGCTGGGCGTGAACGGCGTCAGCCCGCTGAAATACTTCCGTAAAGTCTGGCCGGTACTGACCTTTGCCTTCACCAGCCGTTCCAGCGCCGCGTCTATTCCGCTGAACGTTGAAGCGCAGACCCGTCGTCTGGGCGTGCCTGAATCCATCGCCAGCTTCTCTGCCTCCTTTGGTGCCACCATTGGTCAGAACGGCTGTGCGGGACTCTACCCGGCGATGCTGGCGGTGATGGTTGCCCCAACGGTTGGGATCAACCCGCTGGATCCGGTCTGGATCGCCACGCTGGTCGGAATTGTTACCATAAGCTCCGCAGGCGTTGCGGGCGTTGGCGGCGGCGCAACCTTTGCTGCGCTGATTGTTCTGCCTGCGCTGGGTCTGCCGGTGACGCTGGTCGCCCTGCTGATCTCCGTTGAGCCGCTGATCGACATGGGCCGTACCGCGCTGAACGTGAGCGGCTCCATGACCGCCGGTACGCTGACCAGCCAGTGGCTTAAGCAGACCGACAAAGCGATTCTGGAAAGTAAAGACGACGCCGAGCTGGCGCACCGTTAACCACTTTGAAATAAAAAAACCGCCTGATGGCGGTTTTTTTATGGCTGTTATTCTTCAACCTCTTCATCCTGGCGGATCTGCATCGCCCACCGCTGCGCCGATTCCGGCACCGTAAACGTGGGTGAACGACGGAAGTGTTCGCCGATCAGCACGAAGGCCACATATTTCCCCCGCAGCTGCCAGACATCGCGAAAGCCCTCCACTTTTAGGGCATGGTCAGGCGGCGCGGGCTCAACGCGGGGCACATAGCTAATAACCTGGCGGTTTTGTTGACGAAGAGGTTTCATAAGCGACTGGTTCACTAAAGCAAATTCTTGAAGCAGGAAAATTCTATGATAGCCGATCCTGCTGCCTTCCGTCGCGCCCCGAGTGGACGAGAAGGCTCCTTTCGTCAATGACGGCATGTGAAAACTCTTAGTTCGCGAGCCATCCCGCGACATTGTTCTATCCTTAATAGGGTTTTTAGCAATGGATAAAGGAGAAGCGTGCAATGTCGAACAAAGATAAAACACATCAATCACCGATTCATGGCACTGAAGAATCTCAACCGGGTATGGACTCTCTCGCCCCTGCTGACGGCTCTCACCGCCCCTCCCCTGGCCCTTCCGCACCGGGCGAACAGCCTACCGCACCGGGAAGCATGAAATCGCCGGACACGGGAAACGAGAAGCTGAAATCGCTTGAGCCACACCGTAAAGGCGGCGAAGGTTTTGCGCTCACCACCAATCAGGGCGTACGCATTGCTGACGATCAGAACTCCCTTCGCGCAGGCGCGCGCGGGCCAACCCTGCTGGAAGACTTTATCCTGCGGGAAAAAATCACCCATTTTGACCACGAGCGGATACCGGAACGCATCGTCCACGCGCGCGGCTCGGCTGCGCACGGCTACTTCCAGCCCTACAAGAGCCTGAAAGACATCACCAAAGCGGACTTCCTCTCCGACCCGGACAAAATCACTCCGGTATTTGTGCGCTTCTCCACCGTGCAGGGCGGCGCAGGGTCGGCGGACACGGTTCGAGATATCCGCGGCTTTGCCACCAAGTTTTATACCGAAGAGGGTATTTTCGATCTGGTGGGCAATAACACCCCGGTGTTCTTCATTCAGGATGCGCATAAATTTCCTGACTTTGTCCATGCGGTAAAACCGGAGCCCCACTGGGCCATACCGCAGGGACAAAGTGCGCACGACACCTTCTGGGACTATGTCTCCCTGCAGCCTGAAACCTTACACAACGTGATGTGGGCGATGTCAGACCGCGGCATTCCACGCAGCTACCGCACCATGGAAGGGTTTGGCATCCACACCTTCCGGATGATCAACGCCGAGGGGAAAGCCACGTTTGTGCGCTTTCACTGGAAGCCGGTAGCGGGCAAAGCCTCGCTGGTGTGGGACGAGGCGCAGAAGCTGACCGGACGCGATCCGGACTTCCATCGCCGCGAGCTGTGGGAGTCCATTGAAGCGGGCGACTTCCCGGAATACGAACTGGGTCTGCAGCTCATTCCGGAAGAGGACGAATTTAGGTTCGATTTCGACCTGCTTGACCCGACGAAGCTGATCCCGGAAGAGCTGGTGCCGGTTCAACTGGTGGGCAAAATGGTGCTCAACCGTAACCCGGATAACTTCTTTGCCGAAAACGAGCAGGCCGCGTTCCACCCAGGGCATATCGTGCCGGGGCTGGACTTCACCAACGATCCGCTCCTGCAGGGTCGCTTGTTCTCATACACCGATACGCAGATCAGCCGTCTTGGCGGGCCGAACTTCCACGAAATCCCGATTAACCGCCCAACCTGCCCGTACCACAATTTCCAGCGCGACGGGATGCACCGTCAGGATATTGATACCAACCCGGCGAACTATGAGCCGAACTCCATCAACGATAACTGGCCGCGCGAAACGCCTCCGGCGCCGAAACGCGGTGGATTCGAATCGTACCAGGAGCGTATCGACGGCAACAAAATTCGCGAGCGCAGCCCGTCGTTCGGCGAGTATTACGCCCACCCTCGCCTGTTCTGGAACAGCCAGACGCCGATTGAGCAACAGCACATTATCGGCGGCTTCAGCTTTGAGCTGAGCAAAGTGGTGCGCACCTACATCCGCGAGCGGGTGGTCGATCAGCTGGCGCGCATTGATATTCAGCTCGCCCAGAGCGTTGCGGATAACCTGGGCATTACGCTGACCGACGAACAGCGCAACCTTGCCCCGCCGAAAGAGGTTAACGGCGTCAAGAAAGATCCGTCGCTGAGCCTGTATGCCGTGCCGGGTGGCTCGATTAAAGGCCGCGTGGTCGCCATTCTGCTGAACGACAAAACCCGCGCCAGCGACGTGCTGGGGATTATGCAGGCGCTGAAGACCCAGGGCGTGCATGCGAAACTGCTTTATTCCCGCATGGGGGAAGTGACCGCCGATGACGGCTCCGTGCTGCCGGTGGCGGCAACCTTTGCCGGGGCGCCATCGCTGACCGTCGATGCGGTGATTGTGCCGTGCGGGGATATAGACAGCCTGCTGACCAACGGTGACGCCGTCTATTATCTGCTTGAGGCCTACAAGCACCTGAAACCGATCGCGCTGTCCGGCGACGCGCGACGGTTTAAGGCGCAGCTGAAGGTGGCCGATCAGGGTGAGGACGGCATTGTCGAGGGCGATAACGTTGACGATGCCTTTATGACGAAGCTGTTTGATTTGCTCGCCGCGCACCGCGTCTGGTCGCGCAGCAGTAAGATCGATCAGATTCCGGCGTAAAAAAAGCCGGGTGGCGCTTGCGCTTACCCGGCCTACATTTCTACTTGCTTTGTCTTTAAAGATTCCCGAACGTCCCCAACCGATACCCACGCTCGGCAATCGCATACTTCAGCGATGCCGACGTCAGCACGTCCAGCTCCGCCAGGCGCGGCCAGCAGTAGGCGCTCTTACGCACGGTATTATCGACAAAAGCAGGATGCGCCATGACTTCCAGCGACCGTTCCCCCCGCGCGGCGGAATCATCCAGCACCTTCAGGAACAGCGCTTCGTCGATCTCGTCGCCGTAAAATGCGCTGCTGAACCCCTCAGTGGTGGTCGCGGCGCAGTCAGGCACGCCGCGCGCCTCCCGATCCACGCGCATCGCCACCCCTTTACGCTGTGCAAACTCAGCGACAATGGGGAAAATAGCCGGGATCATATGCACGTGGTGATGGCTGTCGATGTGCGTCGGCGCCTTACCAAACGCGTCAACAAAGCGGTTGAACTGACGCTCCAGCTCGCGGGCAATCTCTTCGAGCGGCAGAGCGCCCTGCTCCGCCAGTTCCCAAATCCATTTGCCCAGCTGGCCGTCGCGCGTCAGGCCCGGCATTGGCGAAAGCGGCATCCCGAGCGTCAGCACAAAATGCATGCCGACGCCCAGCTCCGGCACCTCGCTGCTCAGCTGCGCCGCGTGTTCAACCGCCTCACCATTCACCAGTGCCGTGGTCGAGGTCACAACACCCCGGCGACAGGCTTCAATAATGCCGTAGTTCTGACCTTTCGAGAGGCCAAAATCATCAGCATTAACGATCAGCAGGTTTTCCATTGTGCTTCCTCTTATTGCTGTTTGAACTTCAGCTTCTCGATGGTGGCGGCAAAGTTCGGCAACCATTTTTCATGCGCCAGGATCATCTCGCTGGCCAGCTTCTCCGCGTCCCGGTCGGAATGCACCAGCGGGCTGAGGTTCAGGGCCAGCAGCACGTCATTGAGCTCGCCGCTCAGCGCCGCGTTGCTTGCCGCCACTTCAAAGCCTTTGATGGTGTGGATCAGGCCCATGACCTTATCATCAAAGTGGGTGATGCGTGGATGCGGTTTAGCGCCTTCGCGTCCCAGGATGCAGGTCATCTCAACCGCCCAGTCCGCCGGGATATTGTCGATATGGCCGTGGTGCGGCACGTTGACATAGTGTTCCGCCTGCTTGTCGTTGTAGATAGCATTAATCACTTCACACGCCGCATCGGAGTAGTAGGCCCCGCCGCGCTGCTCCAGCTCTTTCGGTTTGACGTTCAGGTTCGGATCTTTATACAAATCGAACAGCTGCTTCTCAACCTTCTGAACGATCTGCGCGCGCGCGCCGCCCTTATAGTACTCGCCCATTTCGATGGCCAGCATCTCTTTCTGCTTGAAGTAGTAAAGCAGGTACGAGCACGGCAGCAGATTCAGCGAGCGGATCAGCCCTTCGCTGAACGGCAGGTCAAAGATGTTTTTCACCGATGCCGCCGTCAGGCGACCGGAAGCCACGCCGTCCAGCAGTTCGGCAAAGCGCGATTTACCGTTCACGATAACGTCTTTAATGAACACCATGTGGTTCAGGCCGAACAGGTCGATGGAGAGATCGTCGCTGTCGTTCAGCGCCAGCACGTCGCGGATAAACATCTTCATACCAATCGGAATATTACAGACGCCGATAAAGCGTTTGAAGCCGGTATGGCGATAGACCGCCTCGGTCACCATCCCGGCCGGGTTGGTGAAGTTAATCACCCACGCGTTCGGGCAGATCTCCTGCACGTCTTTGACGATGTCGAAAATAACCGGGATGGTACGCAGGCCTTTGAACAGGCCCCCCGCGCCGTTAGTTTCCTGCCCGAGATAGCCATGGCTCAGCGGAATACGCTCGTCCAGCTCGCGCGCTTTCAGCTGGCCAACACGCAGCTGGGTGGTCACGAAGTCCGCATCTTTCAGCGCCAGACGGCGATCGAGAGTTTTATGCACGGTCAGAGGCACGCCCGCTTTCTCCACCATGCGCTTGCACAGGTCGAAAATAATATTCAGCTTTTCCTGACCTTCCTCCACGTCCACCAGCCATAATTCGCTGACCGGTAATTCATGATAACGTTTCAGGAAACCTTCCAGTAATTCCGGGGTATAGCTGCTGCCGCCACCAATGGTTACGACTTTTAATTTCTTCTGCATAATATCTCCCTTAGCGTATCAGGTTAATCGCCTGCAAGGTATAGCGTACTCTTCCCGCTATTTGGGCAAGCCATTAAAGCAATATTTGTGGCGGGTAATCCGCCGAAAGTTAATTAATTACCGTCAAATTCTTCCGGTAACTGTTCGGTGTAAATGAAGTCAATTTTTTAAAGGTCTTAATAAACAGGCTGGGACTGCTGTATCCTGACTCGTACGCAATATCGGTGACAGAGTAGTTGGTAATTTCCAGCTGTTTTTTGGCAAAGTTAATGCGGATTTCATTAATAATTTGCACGGGTGTTTTACGATAATAGCGCTGCGTCGCGCGAGTCAGATATTCCTGGGATTTTCCCGACAGTGACACCATGTTTTCCAGCGCATTTTCGCTGAACTGGCCTTTATCGTGCATCAGCTCAACGGTGCTGCGCAGCCACTGTGGAATATCATCCGTCACCTGCTGCTCCTCACGATGATGGCGCAGCCGGTTCATCACGTAGAAGGTCACCGTTTCAATAAACTCATCAAATTCATTGTCGCGGAAGTTAAGCGAGGCGATAACCGTTTCAATCCAGGTCATGAACTCGTTTTTGACCCGATAGACCTGGGAGGCCACAAAGCAGAACGGCACCAGCGGCAGATAGTGCTTCTCAAAGAAACGTCTGCTGACGCCCACGTTCAGAATGCGGGTGGCACCAAATTCATAAAAGCTCTGATGATAAGAGCCCATCGGCAGGAAGACAAAATCTCCTCGCTCAAGCAGGACGCGCTTACCGTTGATCTCCTGGTAGTAGCGGCCGGTCAGAACAATCGTGAACTCGTAGTAGTCATGCTGGTGCAGACCACTGGCGCTCTCCGTCTTGTTGTAGATAACCACGTGAAAATTTTTGCCGTTAAACAGCTGCTGTTCAAGTGCGGTTTTAATTTCCATCGTGCTGACCTCCTGCTACTGAATCTGACTTACTGCATTTTCTCGTGAAGCTCAATGAGCTCCGCCACCAGCTCACGCGCCAGCATCGAGGTCATCAGGTGATCCTGCGCGTGGACCAGCACCAGGCTGACCTTCATTTTCCCTTCGCCCTGATCGCCTTCAATCAGCTTTGTCTGCACCAGGTGCGCTTCGTTCAGCGCCGTGCGGGACTGGTCCATCATGGTTTTCGCCGCGGCGAAATCCCCCTGCTTGGCCTGCTTCAGTGCGGCATAGGCCAGGCTGCGGGCCTGTCCGGAGTTGATGATAAGCCCCATCACCACTTCTTCGAGATCGTTCTCGACGGCTTCGTCTGCGACAATACTATCCAAATCTAACATGTTTAAGCTCCTTGTGGCTGGCGCGGGCT
Organism: Enterobacter sp. UCD-UG_FMILLET; assembly: GCF_000762975.1. NCBI lineage: Bacteria > Pseudomonadati > Pseudomonadota > Gammaproteobacteria > Enterobacterales > Enterobacteriaceae > Enterobacter > Enterobacter sp. UCD-UG_FMILLET. The sequence goes on along the minus strand of NZ_JRJC01000027.1, from coordinate 109,961 downwards.
TCCCCGCGCCGGTCAATCTTAGAATTTCAGTGAGAGGGCAATATCCTCTTCGCTCTCTTCTTCATCAATAATGGTGGCGGCTTTGTTGGCAATCGCCACGAACGGCATGTACAGCAGGGTAGCGACCCCGAGGTTGAATATCGCCAGCAGGAAGGCCGCAACGCTGCCGTTGGTGTTGAAGAAGGCGCCCAGACCCGCCGGCATGGTCCAAGGCGCAATGTTGGTGACCGGTGGAATGATGCCCATGTAATACGCCGTCAGGGTGATCGCGGCCAGCAGCGGCTGAATAAGGATGAACGGAATGAACATTACCGGGTTCATGATGATTGGCAGACCGAACAGAATCGGTTCGTTAATCTGGAAGATGCCGGATGGCAGCGCTAGCTTCGCGACCTGACGATAGTCAGCACGACGAGAGACAATAAAGACCGCGATGATCAGACCCAAGGTCGCCCCGGTACCGCCCAGGAAGATATAGGAGTCAAGCATCGGCTTCGCCCACACATGGAAGGTTTTGCCCGCAGCCAGCGCCGCGTCAACGGAGCCGTACTGCTGGTAAAGCGCAACGTTTTCCAGTGCCCAGGGGGTCATAATTCCGCTGTCCAGCGCGGCCAGTGCCAGTGAACCATGCACGCCAAAGAACCACAGCAGAGAGGTGAAAATCACATACGCCCAACCGACCACGCCACCCATCGACGCCAGCGGCGTAGAGATAGAGTCCATGATGATCTGGTGGAAGTTTGTGCCCCAGTGGGAGAGCGCCCAGGCGATAATCCCCATGATGGAAAGAATAATGAAGCCTGGAATCAACGCGGAAAATGAACGAGAAACGGAAGCCGGTACGCTATCCGGCAGGCGGATAACCCAGTTGCGGCGGATAATAAAGGTGAACATTTCTGCCACCACCAGGCCGATAACAATACCGGAGATGATGTTGGCCCCGCCCAGCCAGTTGGCGCCAACGGCGTAGGCTTCGCCCACGCTATAAGGCGTGACGGTCATAAAGGCGGCCACAGATAATAACCCGGCAGCCAGCGGATCCACTTTACGCTCTTCTGCCAGCGCCATTCCAATAAAGAAAGGCGCCATCAGCGACATAATCCCTAACGTACCGTTATAGACGTTGCCGCCGATGGCTTTAAAACCATTAAGGGTTTCAATAGTGGATGCGTCTAACCGAATTCCTAATGAATAAAAGAAGGAACCTTCACCAAAGCTCAGAAAAACGTTGTTAATTAAAACGAACATGGCCCCGGCCAGCGTCAACGGCATTAATTTAATAAAGCCGTTTTTGATGGCGTTAACGTGAGGCTGCTTTCCTATTTTAACAGCAAAAGGAAGGAGTACCTTTTCAAGTGAAGCGATGACTTTACTCATAGGAAAATACCCTTAAATGCCGTAACGCATGTTACGGCGTATTGTGTGTGAAATAACTCTTTGACGGGAAAAATAAAAATTAATTAGCCGCTTTTTTAATGGCTGCCACAGCAGCTTTAAGAACACCTAAACCATCAATCTTGCCGTACAGCCCCGAGTCGATCACTTCGACCGGTTTATTCGGTAACAGTCGTTGAATTTCGGGCAACATATAGGCAATTTGCGGCCCCAGTAAAACAACATCGGCTGTCTGGCCTTTTTCGCCCGCCAGCGTCTCTGGAAACGCTTCAATCACCACAGGGACTTCATACTTTTCAGCCTGCGCACGCATCTTTGACACCAGAAGCGACGTTGACATGCCCGCTGAGCAGAACAGGTAGATATGTTTCTTTTCCATCGTGATTTCCTTCTTGTATAACTACCTGCCATCGCGCTATCACTCGACTCGCTGTCCCGGCAGACAGGTAGCTTGCGTACTGTTGTTTATCGTTGGAGTGAGTATACGCAATGGTACAGATAGGGGATAATTCTGGATAGGCTCAAATTGTCTCTTATTGACCTAGCTTGTTGACTCCCTTCACATTTCGGGCAAATAATTCGCGCAAAGAAATAAGATTTTCTGATGCATAAAAAAACCGGCCCATGGGCCGGTTTGTTAACATCCTCAGGCAAGCAGGGTTACTGCGCCTTAGGTGCCTGTGGATCGGTGTCGTATTCAGCACAGGTCTGATAGCCGGAGTTGATCACATGACCGGTATCATCCAGGGCGACGAAGTAGGTTTCTGCCTTACCATCACGTTGACCCAGGATATAGGTCTGGCAGGTCCCTTTCGCATGAATCATGGTCACTTCAGAAGAAGGTTTACCGGCAATCGCAGCCACCTGCGAACGGGTCATCCCTTTTTTAACGTCTTTTACTACGGGCTGCGTAAACTGATCCTTAGTGCGATCGTAAGCCGTACACCCTGCCAGCATAGTCAGTACCGCCGCTGCGCTAAGAATTCCTGCTACGTTCTTGTTCATATTCCGTCCTCTTGTTTATCAGCGTGTTATCTAAGCATGGGATAAAAAGTACTATTGTTCAACTTTGTGAGTTACGCCAGACGAATTTCGGAAAATTCTAATAAAACAACGATAACCTGCTAAATCGGCGCAAATTAGCGCACTCGAAACTGTGATCCTTGTCGTTTCTCGCCCAAAGGGTTAGTTTTAACAGCTAACACATTCTGTTTATGTACTGCATATGGAGGGCGTGATGGCTCTGCAACAAGAGATTATTCAGGCACTGGGCGCGAAGCCTACGGTAGATGCACATGAAGAGATCCGCCGCAGCGTGGATTTTTTAAAATCGTACTTAAAAAAGAACGCTTTCCTGAAATCCCTGGTGCTGGGCATCAGCGGCGGGCAGGACTCTACCCTGACCGGTAAACTCTGCCAGATGGCGATTTCAGAGCTTCGCGAAGAGACGGGCGATGAGAAACTGCAGTTTATCGCCGTGCGTCTTCCTTATGGCGTACAGGCGGACGAGCAGGATTGCCAGGATGCCATTGCCTTCATTCAGCCAGACCGCGTGCTGACCGTGAATATTAAGGGCTCGGTGCTTGCAAGCGAGCAGGCGCTTCGCGAAGCGGGCATTGAGCTGAGCGATTTTGTCCGCGGCAACGAGAAAGCCCGCGAGCGCATGAAAGCGCAGTACAGCATCGCCGGGATGACCAAAGGCGTTGTCGTCGGCACCGACCATGCGGCAGAAGCGATCACCGGTTTCTTCACCAAATATGGCGACGGCGGCACCGACATTAACCCGATCTTCCGTCTCAACAAGCGTCAGGGTAAGCAGCTGCTGGCCGCGCTGGGCTGTCCTGAGCATCTGTATAAGAAAGCGCCGACAGCGGACCTTGAAGACGATCGCCCTTCCCTGCCGGATGAAGCGGCCCTTGGCGTCACCTATGACAACATCGATGATTATCTGGAAGGCAAAAAGCTGGATGAACGGACCGCGAAAATCATCGAGGGCTGGTATCTGAAAACCGAGCACAAGCGCCACACGCCTATTACGGTGTTTGACGACTTCTGGAAATAAACGCAAAACGGTAACCCGTTTTCTAGGCCGGGTAAGGCTTAGCCGCCACCCGGCTCTTTTTTAACCACCACACTCCTGCTACACTGTATGCCTGAACAGTATATGGAGCAGTATGTGAGCAGGCGTCAATCCGCCCCGCGTCTTGAGTTTGAAGCGGCGGCTATCTACGAATATCCCGAACACCTTCGCCCCTGGCTTGAGGCGCTGCCTAAACAGCCGGGCGTGTACATTTTTCACGGTGAAAGCGACACCCTGCCGCTCTATATCGGCAAAAGCGTTAACATTCGCAGCCGGGTGCTATCCCATCTCCGTACGCCGGACGAGGCCACCATGCTGCGCCAGTCGCGGCGCATTACCTGGTTCCAGACGGCGGGAGAAATGGGTGCGCTGCTGCTGGAGGCGCGGTTGATAAAAGAACAACAGCCGCTGTTCAACAAGCGCCTGCGCCGCAACCGTCAGCTTTGCTCGCTGCAGATAAACGATGGCAAGCCGCAGGTCGTCTACGCGCGCGACGTCGATTTTTCTCATGCCCCGAATCTCTATGGGCTGTTCGCCAATAAACGCGCCGCGCTCCAGGCGCTGCAGACGCTGGCGGACGATTTACAGCTTTGCTACAGCCTTTTAGGTCTGGAGGCAACTACCCGCGGACGCGCCTGTTTTCGATCCGCGCTGAAGCGCTGCGCCGGTGCCTGCTGCGGGAAAGAGAGCGTTGAGGCGCATCACGCCCGGCTTCTCACCGGTCTGGCGGCCATCAGCGTAAACTGCTGGCCCTGGGAAAGCGCCGTTGCGCTAAAAGAAGTGGGCGAGGCCATGACCCAGTATCACATCGTCAATAACTGGCTCTGGCTGGGCGCTGTCGACGACCTCAACGACGCGGCAACCCTGCTGCGCACGCCCGCCGGATTTGACCACGATGGCTACAAAATTCTCTGTAAACCGGTCCTGGCAGGAAAGTTTGAGATCATTGTGCTCAATGACCCGGCAGCCACGTGATTTCGCTGAACAATAAGGTACCCTGAGCCTCCAGCAGACGCAGCGTATGGGTACCCTCCTCCCAGCTGGCACCCTGATCGGCCGTCAGCAATTTATCGCCCAACTGCCACGCCCCGCTTAGCACGAACACCACGCCCCCGCGTGAGCCAAAGGTGGTAAAGGTTCGGTCAGCAACACGCACCTTCGCCCGGCAGCAGTCGCGCCGGGTCATGATATTAAAGTCCATCGCCATCCGCCCATCTGAAAGCAGCGCTTTCACCGGCAAATCGCCGGCAAAACTGTAGGGCTGATGATGCTTGAGGGTATGGGAGAACGCCTGACCCGCGTCCAGCGTCACCTCTCCCCCTTCCAGCAAGGTAATCACCCGGTCAACACCGGGAAACGAGGAGAATTCGCCGTTGCTGGCAATCGTCGCGATACTGGCGCGCCACTGAAAATCGCGCGTCGCGGGAGGGAAGCAGCAAATCTCACGCGTTTCGCCAGCACCATTGCGCCAGAGGCTGACCGGCATCTTACGGATATCAAAGAACTCCATCACCACTCCTGAATGGCACAACCCGTGCCAGGGCAAGGATATCGCTATCGTTGCTGTCTTGTTTGTTATCGTTGGGTATTCACAGAAACAGTATCGGCAGCAGAGCGGGCAGGCCTTAGCGGAACGTTAATAAAAATTCTAACGCCATGACTCTGCAAACATTCTCTGAAGCGACTACAGGAGGATACCGCGCTGGCGGCGGCAGGCAAGAGGGCAGGAAAGAAAAACCGCCGGTCCTGTCCACAGCGGTTGCGCTTTTGTGGACAGGATCCCGGCGGTCTTAAGAGAGTGAACCGATTATTCGGTTGGTGCTGGCATTTTACCTTCCATCGCCGGACGTTCTGTCAGACGCTTCTCAAAATTCGCATTAAATTGTTTTTTCTGTTCCGGGGTCAGAATGTTGTAGATCTTGTTCTGGGTTTCCATGTGAGCCAGCATGCGGGCTTTGTGCTGCTCGGCCATTTTATCGATCTGCGCTTCGGCTTTCGCCTTATCGAAGCTGTCGCTGGCGATGATGTCATGCATCGCACGGCGCTCTTCAAGCGGAGGACGTTTCATCTGGTCGCGTTCACCTTTTCTGATGTCGCGGATCTGCTGCTTCTGCGCATCCGTCAGGTTGAGATCCTTAAACATCATCATCTCGTTGTGCATACCCGGACCTTTATGATGCATCATCATTTTGCCTTCAGCAGGCGCGGCAGGTGCAGTGGTCGCAGTATCTGCGGCGAACGCCATGCTGGTAGCGCCCAGAGCTAGGGTAGAAGCAACAAACAGTGCAGTAAACTTACGCATAATTTATTTCCTTTCTTTCAGTTATTCTTCGGCGCTATGCCGTGTTGACGAGATTAACTTTACGGGGTTTATCGTCAATTAGTCAGAGCAACGGTAAAACAATGAAAGTGTAAAAAACAAATTTTCGCCAAATGTGGAGGAAATAAGGATAAAGCGTGGAGAGTTGCAACAAGAAATATTCAATGCGATGATTTTAAAGAGATTAAGCAGGAGTATAGCGAAGTGAAGATCAATAATAAAGCAATTCACCAGGAATATTCTGCAAAACAAGTGCAAGCGCTTTAATCGTTAAGAAAAGTTTTTTACCTCCCCCTCCCGGATGAGAGGGGAAAGGTTCAGGATATTTTTTCCAGCATCAGCCCGGCCCGCAGGCCAAACGCCACGCTCGGGTTAGGGAATAAAACATACTCGGTGGTGTTCTGCACCTCGTAACGCTCCTCGCCATCCTCGGCCAGCAGCGCCCCTTTGCGAAACGGCGTGAAGTTCAGAGTATGCGCGGCCATATGGAGCAGGAAGGCGTCGCTGCGCCGCGTGATCTGCTGTACGACCCGATACCGCTCGACGGGCTGATGCGCATGTTCAGGAGCCGTTCCTCCCAGCAGCGCCCGAAGGGCGAGATGCGTTGGCGCAAAGCGAGTGAGATCCGTGCAGGACAGCGCAGCGAAACGTTCACAGGTGAAATGGGTAAACGTTCCGCCCGGCGACTGATGAAAGACCAGCGCCTCCAGCCCGGCGTCTCCCAGCCAGCTCAGGAACGCTTCATCCCACGGCTGACTGCGCTGCGGCAGAACGCCGAAGCGGACGTGGTAAGACGCGCGGATTGCCGTATGCAGATCCAGATGCCAGCGCACGGGCCCCGCAGCGGCAAAAAACGCGGTCACGACGTTCTCCAGCCACTCGGCCCGCGCCGTTTCATCGCTCTGGGGAAACTGCGACCAGCGGCCGCCGAACATGCGGTTAATGTCGCTCACCAGATACCGTTTGTTTTGCGCCAGCGCAGGAGGATTGCCGAGCACCACCAGCACGCGGCACTTCAGGGCGATCTCATTGCGGTACAGCGCACGCAGCAGCAGATCGACAATCTCAACGGGTGCGGTTTCATTCCCGTGGAGACCCGTTGAAAGCAGCAGCGACAGATCGCTTTTTACGGTCGGCGTCAGCTCAAGCACCCCGCGCCCCAGCCACCGCCAGCGAAATGAGGGGCCATCCCCCTCTTTCTGTTCCGGCGTCTCATCGGCCAGGGTCAGCGCCAGTAAATTTTCCATATCCACTCCTTTAGCGCTGGAACGGGTAAACCGATCCCAGTTGCAGGATTGTCGATAACGCGTCCAGCGCCTCGCGCCCTTCACGCAGAAGCTGCGGGTCAACCAGATCCGCCTGCGTCAGACGATCCCGATAGTAGCGATCGACCCAGTCATTCAGCCGCGTAAAGAGCGTATCGTTCATCATTACCGCGGGGTTCACCGCCTGCATTTCGTCCTGAGTCAAGACCACGCGCAGACGTAAACAGGCGGGACCACCGCCGTTGGCCATGCTTTCGCGCAGGTCAAACACGCGCAGTTCGTCAATCGGGTTATCGGCCTTGACCAGCTCCGTCAGGTAGCGCCACACGCCTTTATGATCCCGGGACTCCTGCGGCAGGACCAGCATCATGCTGCCATCGTCACGGCTCAGCAGCTGGCTATTGAACAGATAGGTTTCTACCGCGTCCTGCACGCTCACCGCCTCCGTTGGCACCTGGATAGGCGTGAAGCCGCGCACGCGCTCATGCAGCGTGGCGAGCAGCTTCTCCTGATGGGCAAACGCCTGCTCGTGACAGAACAGCACCTGACGGTTAGAAACGGCAATCACGTCGTTATGGAACACGCCTTGGTCAATCACGTGCGGGTTTTGCTGGGCAAAAACTACCTGCGAAGGATTGACCTGGTTCAGGCGGGCAACCGCCTGGCTGGCCGCCAGCGTCTGACGCGCAGGATAACGGGTTGGCGCGGCGTGGCCCCCCTCTTCTCGCCCGTAGATAAACAGCTGCAGGCCCGGGTCGCCATAATCGCCCCCCAGGCGGTTATGGTTGGCCGCGCCTTCGTCGCCAAACATCGCCACCTGCGGCAGGGCCTGATGCACCTCAAAATGGGCGTCATGGTTGAAAATGGCGCGCAGCACGCGCTCGGTGGTTTCCGCTTCGGTGGCGCGGTGGAATTTATTGTTCAGGTTCGCCACCGTCAGATGAACTTTGCCATCCAGCGTGTCGGCTGACGGCGCGACGGTCGCCGCGTTTGCCACCCACATAGAGGAGGCAGAGCTTGCCGCGGAGAGCAGGTGCGGCGTCTGCGTACCCGCTTTTTCTACCACCTGCTCATCGGTACCGCTAAAGCCGAGCTGACGAAGGACAGCCACGTTCGGGCGTTCCTGCGGCGGGATCACCGCCTGCGGGAAACCGGCATCCGCCAGCGCCTTCATCTTCAGCAGCCCCTGCTTCGCCGCCAGCTTCGGGTTCGACACCTGAAAACGGTGCTTCGTCGAGGCTTCATTACCAAAAGAGAGACCGGCATAGTGGTGCGTCAGCCCCACCAGCCCGTCAAAGTTAACCTCACGCGCTTTCATGACGATCCCCTCCGGTAAAATCCAGCCCCGGATTAAGCGTCTCCGGCAGCGTCAGCGCCGGGGTCTCCAGGCTCGCCATCGGCCACGCGCAGTAATCGGCGGCATACCATGCGCTGGCGCGATGGTTGCCCGACGCGCCCACGCCGCCGAACGGCGCGGTGCTCGCGGCCCCGGTCAGCGGTTTATTCCAGTTAACAATCCCGGCGCGCGCTTCCAGCAGCAGCCGATCAAACTTCTCGCGATGCGGCGAAATCAGCCCGCTCGACAGGCCGTAGCGGGTGTTGTTCGCCATCGCAATGGCCGCATCGAAATCGTCGTAACGCCAGACGCACAGCAGCGGGCCAAAGACCTCTTCATCCGGCACGTTGCTTGCGCCGCTCATCTCTACGATGCCCGGCGTCAGCAGCGAAGCACCCGCCTGAACCTGCTTCGGCTCCAGCAGGGTTTTCGCGCCGCGCGCGACGTGGTCCTGCCAGGCCTTCAGCACGTTCAGCGCGGCCTGTTCGGAAATCAGCCCGCCGATAAACGGCTGCGGGTCGGCATCCCACGCGGCTGGCACCAGACGCGCGCCCACTTCAACGAGACGTTTCAGGAAGGCATCCCCCCGTGCGCCCTGTTTCACCAGCAGGCGGCGGGCACAGGTGCAGCGCTGTCCGGCGGTAATAAAGGCGGACTGGATCGTCAGGTGCACCGCGGCGTCGATATCGTCAGGGTCTTCCACAATCAGCGGATTGTTGCCGCCCATCTCCAGCGCCAGGATTTTCTCCGGCTGCCCTGCCAGCTGGCGATGTAGCTGATAGCCCGTACCGGCACTGCCGGTAAACAGCAGGCCGTCGATATCGCTCAGCGCGCTCAGCGCCTGACCGGTTTCCCGCCCGCCCTGCACCAGGTTCAGAACGCCCGGGGGCAGGCCGGCCTGTTCCCACAGCTTAACCACCGCCTCGCCGGTGAATGGCGTGAGCTCGCTCGGTTTAAAGATGACGGTATTGCCCGCCAGCAGCGCGGGCACAATGTGACCATTTGGCAGGTGTCCCGGGAAGTTATAGGGGCCAAACACCGCCAGGACGCCGTGCGGCCGGTGGCGCAGCGTGGCCGCGCCGTCCGGCATGTCGGTGTGCTGTTCGCCGGTGCGGGTGTGATACGCCTTCACCGAAATAGCGATTTTGTTGATCATGGCCGTCACTTCGGTTGCCGCTTCCCATCGCGGTTTACTGGTTTCAGACGCGATGATGCGCGTCAGTTCGGCCCTGTTTGCCTCCAGCAGGCCGGCGAACTTTTCAACAATTTCCTGGCGCACGGCGAAAGGCTGTTTTGCCCACGCCGGAAACGCGCGGCGCGCGGCACGGCAGGCTTGTTCCACCTGCGCGGCGCTGGCGTCAAGCCCCTTCCAGAGCACCTCTTTTCCAACCGGATTGGTCTTTACGCGCTCTTCGCCTTCGCCCGTGACCCAGTCACCGTTAATCCATAATGTCATGCTGTTTTCTCCTCAGGGCAGAGACGCACCAGGCGAACCGTATCGCCGGCGTTACATTTCAGGGCATCCAGTTCTGCAGCCGTCAGCACCAGACGTTCACATTTCGGGTTGGTACGCACCAGCATGGCGCGGAAGTTGGCGTAATTTTCGTTCGACACCAGACAGGCGGGCCAGTCACCCGGCGCGGGCTGACCTTCAGAGACCTCAACCAGACGGCTCTTACGGATCGCGCGCACGCGGTCGATATCGCACTCAAGCGTTGGGCCGCCGTCAAAGATGTCGACATAGTTCCGGTAGCGGAAGCCCTCTTTCTCCAGCACCGCGCGGGCGGGTGCGGTCTGCGGATGGACTTCGCCAATCACCGCCTGCGCTTCCGGGCTGAGGAAATGGGTATAGATAGGATGCTTCGGCATCAGCTCGGCAATAAAGGCTTTCTGGCCAGTGCCGCAGAGATAGTCCGCCCGGCTGAACTCCATCGAGAAGAAGCGCTCGCCCAGGCTCTCCCAGAACGGCGAGTAGCCGGTGTCGTCGATTACGCCGCGCATCTCGGCGACCACTTTTTCGTTAAAGCGATCGCGGAAGGCGGCCATAAACATAAAGCGCGACTTAGAGAGCAGATAGCCGTTGCCCTCTTTGCGCCACGCCGGATCGAGGAACAGCGTGCAGAGCTCGCTGGCGCCCGTGTGGTCATTGCAGAGAAACAGCGTAGGCAGCGCGTTATAGACGTTCAGCTCTTTCGAGGCGTGAACCATGGTGCCGACGCGATAGTTGTACCACGGGTCGTTAAGCCCGACGGCCACTTCGATGGCGCAGATCCCGGCCACGGTCCCCGTGTCGGTGTCTTCCAGCACGAACACATAACCCTGTTCGCTTTTTGGCAACGTCCCCTGCCAGGTTTGCAGGGCGCGCTCGATGCGCGCCGACAGCGTTTTTTCATCGGCAGGAAGCGAGGTCAGCCCGCCTCCCGTCTTACCGGCAAGCTGCATGAGCCCGGCGAGATCGCCGCGCTCAACGGGACGGATGACCATCATGATGACACCCCGGATTTCACTTTTTCACACGCCAGCGCAAAACGGTCGAGACCGGTTTGCACCTCTTCCTCGCTGACGATCAGCGCCGGCGCAAAACGCACCACGTTGGCACCGGCAATCAGCACCATCACGCCCACTTTTGCCGCTTCCTGTGAAATAAGTTTAGCTTTTCCGGCAAACTCAGCGGTGAGCTCGCAGCCGATTAACAGCCCCAGACCGCGAATTTCTTTAAACAGCCCCGTTTTGCCGTTGATGGCGTTCAGACGTTCAACAAACCAGTCGTGACGCTGCTTAACGCCTTTCAGCACCTCAGGCGTGTTAATGATGTCGAGAACCTGCCCGGCGACGGCGGTGGCCAGCGGGTTGCCGCCGTAGGTGGTGCCGTGGGTACCCACGGTCATTACGCTGGCGAATTTATCGGTGGTCAGCGTCGCGCCAATCGGGAAGCCGCCGCCCAGCGCTTTGGCGGTCGAAAGCACGTCCGGCGTCACGCCATAGTGCATATAGGCATACAGCTCGCCGGTGCGGCCCACGCCGGTCTGCACTTCGTCGAAAATCAGGACCGCGTTGTGGCGATCGCACAGCTCGCGCAGCCCCTGCAGGAACGCTTTTTGCGCCGGAAGCACGCCGCCCTCGCCCTGCATCGGCTCGACGATCACCGCGCAGGTGGTGTCGTTAATCAGCTCGCTGGCGGACTGCAGATCGTTATAAATGCCGTGACGGATATCCGGCGGCAGCGGGGCGAAATCCTGCGAGTAGGAAGGCTGGCCGCCCGCGCTGACGGTAAACAGCGTGCGCCCGTGGAAGGCATTTTTAAACGCCACGATGCCGCTCTTGTGGGCACCAAATTTATCGTGCGCATATTTGCGCGCCAGCTTCAGCGCCGCTTCGTTGGCTTCCGCCCCCGAGTTACAGAAAAAGACTTTTTCGGCAAACGTCGCGTCGATCAGTTTTTTGGCCAGGCGCAGCGCGGGCTCGTTGGTAAAGCCGTTGCCGGTATGCCAGAACTTCGCCGCCTGGTCATTCAGCGCCTGACGCAGCGCCGGGTGCGCATGCCCCAGCGCGTTGACCGCAATCCCACCTGCAAAGTCGATATACTCTTTACCCTGCTGATCCCACAGGCGCGAGCCTTCCCCACGAACCGGAATAAAAGCCGCCGGAGCGTAAACCGGCATCATCCATTCATCGAAATTTTCACGCGTAATTGACAGAGACATAGCGACCTCATCCGGTAAATAAAAAGTTATTTGAATGTTAAATAATTGAGTGTTTGCACTGTGAATGTAGATTGCAGCCTTCGTGCCAGCCAGCGATAAAATTGCATAAACGGGTTGAGGTAACAGAATATCAATAAGTTACAATATGGAGTTATTCACTGTTAGTGCATAAAAAGTGAATATTTTTACGACAAGCGGCGCTTTGCCGCATGAAAAGCAGAAAGAGTATGCACAGGCCAAATATAATTCTGGAATTGTGATCGCTCGCGAAATTTATCGGTCATTTACGCCCTGTTTGAGGGCGAGTCGCGTCAGAATGGTGCAAATATTGCACCACCGGCATTATCTGTCGCAGTTATTGGCCGAACCCGGTAACAGTTGACGCAAATTCTGCTACCATCCATGCACTATTCACCTTGCACTGGCAGCGACTATGAAATTTGTCTCTTTTAATATCAACGGCCTGCGCGCCCGCCCCCATCAGCTTGAAGCTATCGTTGAACAACATCAGCCAGATGTGATCGGCCTGCAGGAGACCAAGGTTCACGACGACATGTTCCCCCTCGAAGAGGTGGCGAAGCTCGGCTACAACGTCTTCTATCATGGGCAGAAAGGCCATTACGGCGTTGCGCTGTTGACCAAAGAGACGCCAGTTTCAGTCCGCCGTGGGTTTCCCGGCGATGACGAAGAAGCGCAGCGCCGCATCATCATGGCGGAACTGCCTTCCCCGCTGGGGAACATAACCGTGATTAATGGTTACTTTCCCCAGGGCGAGAGCCGCGACCATCCGACCAAATTCCCGGCTAAAGCCAAGTTTTATCAGGATCTGCAGGACTATCTAACCACCGAACTGAACAAAGACAATCCGGTGCTGATCATGGGTGATGTGAATATCAGCCCGACCGATCTGGATATTGGCATCGGTGAAGACAGCCGCAAACGCTGGCTGCGTACCGGCAAATGCTCCTTCCTGCCGGAAGAGCGCGAGTGGATGCAGCGCCTGCTGGACTGGGGGCTGGTGGATACCTTCCGTACCGCCAACCCGGAAACGCAGGACCGCTTCTCGTGGTTTGACTACCGCTCAAAAGGCTTTGACGACAACCGCGGCCTGCGTATCGACCTGCTGCTCGCCAGTTCGCCGCTGGCCGAGCGCTGCATCGAAACCGGGATCGACTACGAGATCCGCAGCATGGAAAAACCGTCTGACCACGCGCCGGTGTGGGCTAAATTCAAGCTGTAATGACGCGTAAGCCTTTTAAAAATCCTTTTCCTGTGCGCCCTTCCGGGCGCATTTATTTTTTCACTATCAATTATTGACGACCATGCTGAAAACACTCGATGTCGTTGCCGCCATCATCGAAAAAGACGGCAACATTTTACTGGCGCAGCGCCCTGCCCATGCCGATCAGCCAGGAATGTGGGAGTTTGCAGGCGGTAAAGTCGAGGCCGGAGAAACCCAGCCAGAAGCGCTTATCCGCGAGCTGCGTGAAGAGCTGGGTATTGAAGCGCAGCCTGCACAATACGTGGCAAGCCACCAGCGCGAAGTCTCGCAGCGGTTGATTAATCTGCATGCGTGGCACGTTCCTGCTTTTCGCGGCGAGCTCACGGCGCACTACCACAGCGCGCTCGCGTGGTGTACGCCGGAAGAGGCGTTTGGCTACGCCTTAGCCCCCGCGGATATTCCGCTGCTGGAAGCGTTTATTGTTTTACGCGACGCCAGACCAGCGGGTTCGTACTGATGGCGCGCTCGTCGCGCTGGCACTGCAGCAGAATGCCGTCCGCTTTCACAACGGCCCCTTCCGAGTAGTTCTGATTCTGATAGATACAGCACTGATTACAGGGCTGCACCGTTTGATTCTGGCCGCTGGAGCTAAACACTTCCGGGGGAACATTCACTTCCACATCCGGACGAATGCGGTCAGCCTGAGCGCCAGCGGTAAACATTAAACATAACGCGGTCATCACATAACGGTTCATCGACTTGTCTTCCTGTTGTGTCCTGATATTGACTATAACGGTAAACCAGAGCGGAACCTTTAATTTATCTCTTCATCGCTTTTCGTTATGACGCCCGTCCTCTCATTAATTTCCCTTTCGTCATAAATTTCTGCTTGCCTCACAAAGCGGTACGGGTGGTATAGTCAAAAAAACAACACAAATCGCATAAGTAATACACATAAAATACGATAAGAGGTTCTTATATCTATGGATCAGACACGCTCTCTGGAAAGTTTCCTTGCCCATGTTCAGCAGCGCGACCCTCACCAAAGCGAGTTCGCGCAGGCCGTGCGTGAAGTTATGACCACCCTGTGGCCCTTCCTTGAACAAAACCCGCGTTATCGCCAGATGTCGCTGCTTGAACGCCTTGTCGAGCCAGAGCGCGTGATCCAGTTCCGCGTGACGTGGGTTGACGATCGCAACCAGGTACAGGTTAACCGCGCCTGGCGCGTTCAGTTTAACTCGGCGATTGGCCCGTTTAAGGGCGGCATGCGTTTTCATCCGTCCGTGAACCTGTCGATTCTGAAATTCCTCGGCTTCGAGCAGACCTTTAAAAACGCCCTCACCACGCTGCCGATGGGCGGCGGCAAAGGCGGCAGCGATTTCGACCCGAAAGGCAAAAGCGAAGGCGAAGTCATGCGCTTCTGCCAGGCGCTGATGACCGAACTCTACCGTCACCTCGGCCCGGATACCGACGTTCCTGCCGGTGATATCGGCGTGGGCGGACGTGAAGTGGGCTTTATGGCCGGGATGATGAAAAAGCTCTCCAACAACAGCGCCTGCGTCTTTACCGGCAAGGGACTGTCGTTTGGCGGGAGCCTGATCCGCCCGGAAGCGACAGGATACGGCCTGGTTTACTTCACCGAGGCGATGCTCAAGCGTCACGGCCTGGGCTTCGAAGGTATGCGCGTCGCGGTGTCCGGCTCCGGTAACGTGGCGCAGTACGCTATTGAGAAAGCGATGCAGCTTGGCGCTCGCGTGGTGACCGCCTCTGATTCCAGCGGCACGGTGGTGGATGAAGCGGGCTTCACGGCAGAGAAGCTGGCGCGCCTGTGTGAAATCAAAGCCAGCCGCGATGGCCGCGTGGCGGATTATGCCCGGGAGTTTGGCCTGACCAACCTGGAAGGGAAACAGCCGTGGGGCGTTCCGGTGGATATCGCCCTGCCGTGCGCCACGCAGAACGAGCTGGATGCGGACGCCGCGCGTACCCTGATTAGCAACGGCGTAAAAGCGGTGGCCGAAGGGGCAAATATGCCGACCACCATCGATGCGACGGACCTGTTCCTGGAAGCGGGCGTGCTGTTTGCGCCGGGCAAGGCCGCTAACGCGGGCGGCGTGGCGACCTCCGGCCTCGAAATGGCGCAAAACGCCGCGCGTCTCGGCTGGAAGGCGGAGAAAGTGGATGCGCGCCTGCACCACATCATGCTGGATATTCACCATGCCTGCGTGGAGTACGGCGGCGAGGCGTCGCAAACCAACTACGTGCGCGGCGCGAATATCGCCGGGTTCGTGAAGGTCGCGGATGCGATGATTGGGCAGGGCGTGATTTAAGGTTTATCGCGTGTGGCCGGGTGCCCTCACCCCGGCCCTCTCCCACGGGGTGGGGGAGAAAACCGGGCGTATCAGGCCGCGCTCTTTTTCTTTTTAAACGGTTTCTTCGCGCCGCCACCGGGGGCAACCATCCCTCTGAACGTTTTCACCGGCGTGCTGCGGGCCTGATCGATCAGCTGGTAAAGCGTCCCGACCAGCGGCTGCATAAAGTCCTGATAGCGACACTGCTTCTCGCTGATCTGCGTCAGCACCGATTCCCAGTGCGCGGTCATGTCCGGCCTGGCGGCCAGCTCCGGCAGAGAGTGGATTAGCGCCCGGCCCGGTTCCGTTGAGTGGATATAGCGCCCTTTTTTCTCCAGGAAACCGCGCTTAAAGAGCAGCTCGATGATCCCCGCTCGCGTCGCTTCCGTCCCCAGACCGTCGGTGGCGCGCAGGATCTTCTTCAGATCTTTATCCTGCACAAACCGGGCGATACCGGTCATCGCCGACAGCAGCGTCGCATCAGTGAAATGGCGCGGCGGCTGGGTCTGACGTTCAACCACTTCGCCCTTCTCGCACAGCAGTTCGTCATCTTTGGCGACCACCGGCAGCGGCGTGCCGTCGTTCTCCTCGTCGCGCTCTTTGTTACCGAGCAGCGTGCGCCAGCCCGCTTCCGCAAGGAAACGCGCTTTGGCGATAAACTTGCCTTTGGCAATCTCAAGCTCAATCACGCACTTACGGAATACCGCGTCCGGGCAGAACTGCATCAGGTACTGACGGGCGATCAGGTTATAGACCTTCGCTTCGTTGTCGGTCAGGTTGACGCTGCTGGCGCGCGCAGTCGGAATAATCGCGTGGTGGGCATCGACCTTTTTGTCGTCCCAGCAGCGGTTATGGGTGTCCGGGTTCACCGCCGGCTGCGGGAGCAGATCCGGCGCGTGTACGCCGATGGCGTTCATCACCGAATGGCGTCCGGCAAAGTGCTCTTCCGGCAGATAGCGGCTGTCCGAACGCGGATAGGTGATGAGCTTATGGGTTTCGTAGAGCTTCTGGCAGATATCCAGCACGTTCTGCGCGCTCAAGCCAAACTTTTTGGCCGCCTCAATCTGAAGTGCAGAAAGCGAAAACGGCAGCGGCGCAGGTTCTGATTCCCGTTTATCGTTATAGCTGGTGACGATAGCCGGCTGGCCGGTAATGCGGTTAACCACATGATCCGCCAGCGGACGATGCAGCAAGCGCCCCTCTTCATCCTGATACGACTCGCAGGCATCGCTCGGCTGCCAGACGGCGGTGAAGCGCTCGTCTTTAGGCGTGACGATATGCGCTTTCACCTCAAAGAAATCTTTAGCGACGAAGTTTTCAATCTCTTCATCGCGACGCACGACCAGCCCCAGCACCGGCGTCTGCACGCGCCCCACGGAAAGCACGCCCTGATAGCCCGCGTTGCGCCCAAGAATGGTGTAGGCGCGGGTCATATTGATGCCGTACAGCCAGTCGGCGCGGGCGCGGGCTAATGCCGAGACGCACAGCGGGATAAACTCGCTGTTGGCGCGCAGGCGCGAAATCGCCCGCTCGACCGCCTGCGGGTTGAGGTCGTTGATCAGGCAGCGCTGCACCTGCTGGCGCTTTTCCGGCGCCAGCTCAAGATAGTCCAGCACTTCATCGACCAGCAGCTGTCCTTCCCTGTCCGGGTCACCCGCGTGCACGATTTCTTCGGCTTCATGCAGGAAGCGCTTGATCACGTTGAGCTGTTTAGTGACGGAGGGACGGGGCTGCAGCCGCCATTTTTCCGGCACGATGGGCAGATCGTTCAAATTCCAGCGGGCGTAGCGGCTGTCGTAGACATCCGGCTGCGCCTGCTCAAGCAGGTGACCGATACACCAGGTGACCACCTGCCCGTTACCGCATTCGATAAAGCCGTCGCCCTTGCGATGCGGCTTAGGCAGCACGTCGGCGATGGCACGGGCCAGGCTCGGCTTTTCGGCAATAAACAACCGCATCGAATTAACGGATCTCAATCATCGGACGACCGCCGCGCGCGGTCACCAGCTCGCCGATCGCCGTCAGGGTGATGCCGAACTCGGCGGCCGTGGCCTGAACCTCGGCTTCGGATTCCGGCGTCACCGCCAGCAGCAGGCCGCCGGAAGTTTGCGGATCGCACAGCAGGTTGCGCCACTCTTCAGGCATTTCGCCCATCAGGTGACCGTAGCTGGCGAAGTTGCGCTGGGTACCGCCCGGGATCGCGCCCTGAGCAATATACTCCTCCACGCCCGGCAGCTTCGGCACGTCCTGATACCAGACCTGCGCCTGAACGCCCGCGCCCTGACACACTTCAGAGAGGTGTCCCAGCAGACCAAAACCGGTCACGTCGGTCATCGCCTTCACGCCGTCGATATTGGCAAACGCCGCACCGGCGAGGTTCATCTGGCACATGACTTCGGTTGCCAGGCCTTTGTGCTCCGGTTTCAGCAGGGATTTTTTCTCGGCGGTGGTCAGCACGCCAATGCCCAGCGGCTTGGTAAGGAACAGCTTGCAGCCCGCCTGCGCGGTGCTGTTGCGCTTCACGCGCTCGGTCGGCACCACGCCGGTGACGGCCAGGCCGAAGATAGGCTCCGGTGCATCAATAGAGTGACCGCCGGCCAGGGCAATCCCCGCCTGTTGGCAGGCAAAACGACCGCCATCAATCACTTCACGGGCCACTTCCGGCGGGATGGTGTTGATCGGCCAGCCCAGAATGGCAATCGCCATGATCGGCTTACCGCCCATCGCGAAGATATCGCTGATGGCGTTGGTGGCCGCAATGCGCCCAAAGTCGAACGGGTTGTCGACGATCGGCATAAAGAAGTCGGTGGTACTGATAATGCTGGTGCCGTTACCTAAGTCATAAACTGCAGCATCGTCACGCGTTTCGTTGCCGACAAGCAGGTTCGGGTCGACAAACTTCGCCTGTTCACTGTGCAGGATGGTCTCCAGTACTTTCGGGGAAATTTTACAACCGCAACCGGCTCCGTGGCTGTACTGCGTTAAACGAATGGTTTGCTCGCTCATGGACGTCTCCTGTCATCTCAATCGCGCTATGGTAGCGCTCATTCCATAAAGAGGTAAGTATGACTGTCTGAATTCTGCGGCAGATGCTCAGAATCCAGACAGTTTAGCGTGCGTGATCAGAAACGGCTGACGAAAGGCGTGGTGTCCGGAATGCTGATGGTGCTGGAGGCTTTAAGCTGCGGGGTGCCGAGATAAAGGAAACCGACAATTTTGTCATGTTCGCCACAGGAAAATCCTGCCCGCACGGCTGCGCTCTCCGTCAACGGCCCGGTACGCCAGATACCGTTAAAGCCCTGCGCGACGGCGGCCATTTGCATCGCCATCACCGCACAGCCCGCAGACATTTCCTGTTCCCAGACCGGCACCTTATGGTCGGCCTGACATTTTGCCACGACGGCGATAATCATCGGGGCGCGGAACGGCGCGTTGCGGGCTTTATCAATCCCCTTCTCATCCTGACCGGCGGCAACCGCGCCCTGCTCCAGCAGTTGGCTGAAACGATCGCGGCCTTCGCCTTCAATCACAAAGAAGTGCCACGGCTGCAGCGTACCGTGATCGGGGGCACGCATGCCGGCACGCAGAATGTTCTCCAGCTGCTCGCCTGCCGGTGCAGGTTCGGCCAGACGGGAAGCGCTACGGCGGTTAACAAGCAGTTCGAGTGCGTCCATTGGTTAACTCCTTTCTTGAAATTTACTCACAAAATTAACACGACGGCAGATTTTGTTACAGCCTGGCAGGCGATTCCTGCTGACAAGTGGCGGTTGGGTCATTACGATAACCCAACATTACCGTCCAGTGGCGACGGAAACAGTCATTTTCTGGTTAGGGAGAATACATGCGAACCCTTTGGCGAATCATTGCCGGTTTCTTTAAATGGACGTGGCGACTGCTCAACTTCGTCCGCAACCTGGTGATGAACATCTTCTTCATCCTGCTGGTTCTGGTTTGCGCGGGCATCTGGATGCATATCAGCAACGCGAATCAGGCGCAGCATTCGACTCGCGGGGCTCTGTTACTCGATATCACCGGCGTTATCGTTGATAAACCGTCCGCCAGCAACCGCCTGGGGGCAATCAGCCGTCAGCTGTTTGGCGCGACGTCAGACCGCCTGCAGGAAAACTCCCTGTTCGATATCGTCGATACCATCCGTCAGGCCAAAGACGACCGCAACATCACCGGGATCGTGCTGGATCTGAAAGATTTTGCCGGGGGCGATCAGCCTTCAATGCAGTACATCGGTAAAGCGCTGCGCGAATTCCGCGACAGCGGCAAGCCGGTGATTGCCGTGGGCGACAGCTACAGCCAGGGGCAATATTATCTGGCGAGCTTCGCCAATAAAATCTGGCTCTCCCCGCAGGGGACGGTCGATCTGCACGGCTTTGCCACCAACGGCCTGTACTACAAATCCTTGCTCGACAAGCTGAAGGTCACCACCCACGTCTTCCGCGTCGGCACGTATAAATCCGCCGTCGAGCCGTTTATCCGCGACGACATGTCTCCTGCCGCCCGTGAAGCTGACAGCCGCTGGATTGGCGAGCTGTGGCAGAACTATCTCGGCACCGTTGCCGCTAACCGCCAGATTACGCCTGAGCAGGCGTTCCCTGGCGCGAAGGGCGTGCTGGATGGCCTGCGTAAGGTTGACGGTGATACCGCGAAATATGCGCTGGATAACAAACTGGTTGATGCCCTGGGCACCAGCGCCGAGATTGAAAAATCCCTGAGCAAACAGTTTGGCTGGAGCAAAGAGGACAAAAACTACAGCGCCATCAGCATGTACGATTACTCGGCGAAAAAGCCGGATGACAGCGGTGATAGCGTCGCGGTGGTGTTTGCCAACGGCGCCATCATGGACGGTCAGGAGACCCCAGGCAACGTGGGCGGCGATACTACCGCGTCACAAATTCGCGATGCTCGCCTGGATCCAAAAGTGAAGGCGATTGTCCTGCGGGTCAACAGCCCTGGCGGCAGCGTCAGCGCCTCCGAGGTGATCCGCGCTGAACTGGCCGCGGCACGCGCCGCCGGCAAGCCGGTGGTTGTATCCATGGGCGGAATGGCCGCCTCCGGTGGTTACTGGATCTCAACGCCAGCCAACTACATCGTGGCTAACCCAAGCACGCTGACCGGCTCGATTGGTATCTTCGGGGTGATCAACACCGTAGAGAACAGCCTGGATTCTCTGGGCGTGCATACCGATGGCGTAGCGACCTCTCCGCTGGCGGATGTGTCGGTGACCAAATCCCTGCCGCCGGAAGTCTCTGAGATGATGCAGCTCAGCATTGAGAACGGCTATAAGCGCTTTATCACCCTGGTGGCGGACTCGCGTAAAAAGACGCCAGAGCAGATCGACCAGATCGCGCAGGGCCACGTCTGGACCGGTCAGGATGCGAAGAGCAACGGTCTGGTCGACAGCCTGGGCGATTTCGATGACGCGGTGAAGAAAGCCGCCGAGCTGGCGAAGCTGAAGCAGTGGCATATCGAGTATTACCAGGACGAGCCGTCGTTCTTCGATATGGTCATGGACAGCATGTCCGGCTCGGTACGCGCCATGCTGCCGGAGGCGATGCAGGCTTACCTGCCTGCGCCGGTCGCCACGGCGGCGAAAGCGATGAAGGCAGAGAGCGATAAGCTCGCGGCCTTTAACGATCCACAGAGTCGTTACGCGTTTTGCCTGACCTGCGCTAACGTCCGTTAAAAACCGTCCCCTCTTCCCGCGAAGAGGGGATTTTTTTCTTTTGAAGAACAAGAACTCACTACCATGCAGAAGAAATCGATTTATGTAGCCTACACTGGCGGTACCATCGGTATGCAGCGCTCCGAAAACGGCTATATCCCTGTCTCCGGCCACCTGCAGCGTCAGCTTGCGCTGATGCCGGAATTCCACCGTCCGGAAATGCCTGACTTCACCATCCACGAATACGAGCCGCTGATGGACTCCTCCGACATGACGCCGGAAGACTGGCAGCACATCGCGGATGACATTAAAGCTCATTACGACCAGTACGACGGCTTCGTGATCCTGCACGGCACCGACACCATGGCGTTTACCGCCTCGGCGCTCTCCTTCATGCTGGAGAACCTGAGCAAGCCGGTTATCGTCACCGGGTCGCAAATCCCCCTGGCGGAGCTGCGCTCGGACGGGCAGATCAACCTGCTGAACTCCCTGTACGTGGCGGCGAATTACCCGATTAACGAAGTGTCGCTGTTTTTCAACAACCGTCTGTATCGCGGCAACCGCACCACCAAAGCCCATGCCGACGGCTTTGACGCCTTCGCCTCCCCTAACCTGCAGCCGCTGCTGGAGGCCGGGATTCATATTCGTCGTCTGGGTACGCCGCCTGCGCCGAACACCGCCGGCGAGCTGATCGTGCATCCGATCACTCCGCAACCGATTGGCGTGGTCACTATTTACCCGGGTATCTCCGCTGATGTGGTGCGTAACTTCCTGCGCCAGCCGGTGAAAGCGCTGATTCTGCGCTCCTATGGCGTAGGCAACGCGCCGCAGAACGGCGAATTCCTGAAAGAGCTCCAGGAAGCCAGCGAGCGCGGAATTGTGGTCGTGAACCTGACCCAGTGTATGTCCGGTAAAGTGAATATGGGCGGCTATGCCACCGGCAACGCGCTGGCGCACGCCGGGGTGATCAGCGGCTTCGATATGACCGTTGAGGCAACGCTGACTAAACTTCACTATTTACTGAGTCAGGATCTGGACATTCAGTCCATTCGCAGCGCGATGATGCAAAACCTGCGCGGCGAGCTGACCCCGGACGAATAAGGAGTGCTCATGAAGCAACGCGCCCTGCTACTGGTCGATTTGCAAAATGATTTCTGCGCGGGCGGTGCGCTGGCCGTCGCCGAAGGTGAGAGTACCGTTGACGTGGCCAACACGCTGATTGACTGGTGCAAAGCCCGCGGTGAAGCGGTTGTCGCAAGCCAGGATTGGCACCCGGCGAACCACGGCAGCTTTGCCAGCCAGCACAACGTTGAGCCGTTCACTCAGGGGGAACTCGACGGGCTGGCGCAAACCTTCTGGCCGGATCACTGCGTACAGCAGACGGAAGGCGCGGAGCTGCATCCGCTCCTGAACCAGAAAGCCATCGACGCGGTGTTCCATAAAGGTGAAAACCCGGCTATCGACAGCTATAGCGCGTTTTTTGATAACGGGCATCGCCAGAAAACGGCGCTGGACGCGTGGTTACGTCACCATGAAATCACGGAGCTGATCGTGCTGGGCCTGGCGACGGATTACTGCGTGAAGTTTACCGTGCTGGACGCGCTCCAGTTGGGGTATACCGTCAGCGTCATCACCGACGGCTGCCGCGGAGTGAACATTCAACCGCAGGACAGCGCTCAGGCGTTTATGGATATGGCTGCGGAAGGCGCAACGCTGTATACGCTCGAAGACTGGCTGGAAACGCAGGCGTAGTCTTTTACGCCCTCTCCCTGTGGGAGAGGGTATCAAGCTGCACCGTTATTGCATTTTCATCGTCGCAATCGGCTTCGGCGTGATGCCAAAATCTTCTTTCAGCTCGCGCTTGCTCTTCATCACCATCTGGCCTTGGGTGTCAATGGTCATATGCTGCGCGTCGGTGTTATGGCGCGCCTGCCACAGCATTACCAGCTGCAAACTGTTCTCTTTTTGCTCCGGCGTCAGCGCAACGCCGTCGGGCCATTTTCCCAGTTCTACAGCGGTCACCAGACGCTGATAAATCTCCGGCGTCATGCCGCTAATCATGTCATCAATATTCACTCTCACGCTCTTTCAAAGGAATAATTTGCTGAATCGTTTTTTCAACCCTTAATCTGGTCACCGTTTTCATCATCGGTGAAGCTCATTGAGGCTGAATTTACGCAGAAACGCTCGCCCGTAGGCTGTGGGCCATCCGGGAAG
Organism: Enterobacter sp. UCD-UG_FMILLET; assembly: GCF_000762975.1. NCBI lineage: Bacteria > Pseudomonadati > Pseudomonadota > Gammaproteobacteria > Enterobacterales > Enterobacteriaceae > Enterobacter > Enterobacter sp. UCD-UG_FMILLET. Next base: position 86,397 of record NZ_JRJC01000027.1, on the reverse strand, counting down.
ACGTGCCCAAGGTGCGCATCGCAGTTGCCGCAGCGAATTTCCGTGCGCACCATGCCGTGCGACGAGTCGGTCAGGTAGCGGATGGCCTCATCGCTCACCGGCTCGTAGAAACTCGGCCAGCCGCAGCCAGAATCAAATTTCGTTTGTGAATTGAACAGCGGGGCATCACAGACCAGGCAGTGGTACACGCCGTCTCGCTTGTTGTGCAGTAAACGCCCGGTGAACGGCGGTTCCGTTCCGTGATTCTGCGTCACGTAAAACTGCATTTCTGTGAGATTTTTTTTCAAATCGTCAGGGTTACTTTGGTTCGACATATGCTTACATCTCGCTGTAGAAACAGACATCTTTTAACCCGGATTCTAACAAAACATTAACACCCTTGCGTGTACTTTTGTTCTAAACTTATGTGTCGCGAATAAGCGGTCAGGCAATTGTGATCACGTTCACATTTTTATCCTGCGAGGACTTTAAAATCCCGGCGCAGCCCCCATATGGGTGCAAGCTCAAAGGGAAAGTGAGGCGAGTCAGTCGCACAAACGTTAGTCACAGGATTGATTTGTCGCAATGATTGACACGATTCCGCTTGACGCTGCGTAAGGTTTTTGTAATTTTACAGGCAACCTTTTATTCACTAACAAATAGCTGGTGGAATATATGACTATCAAAGTAGGTATCAACGGTTTTGGCCGTATCGGCCGTATTGTTTTCCGTGCTGCTCAGAAACGTTCTGACATCGAAATCGTTGGTATCAACGATCTCCTGGACGCTGAATACATGGCGTACATGCTGAAGTACGACTCAACTCACGGTCGTTTCGACGGCACCGTTGAAGTGAAAGACGGCCACCTGGTTGTTAATGGCAAAACCATCCGCGTTACTGCTGAAAAAGACCCAGCTAACCTGAAGTGGAACGAAATCGGTGTTGACGTTGTTGCTGAAGCAACCGGTATCTTCCTGACCGACGAAACTGCGCGTAAACACATCACCGCTGGTGCGAAGAAAGTTGTTCTGACTGGTCCTTCTAAAGACAACACCCCAATGTTCGTTCGTGGTGCAAACTTCGAAACTTACGCTGGCCAGGATATCGTGTCTAACGCATCCTGCACCACCAACTGCCTGGCACCGCTGGCTAAAGTTATCAACGACAACTTCGGCATCATCGAAGGTCTGATGACTACCGTTCACGCGACCACCGCTACTCAGAAAACCGTTGATGGCCCGTCTCACAAAGACTGGCGCGGCGGCCGTGGCGCGGCTCAGAACATCATCCCATCCTCTACCGGTGCTGCTAAAGCTGTAGGTAAAGTACTGCCAGAACTGAACGGCAAGCTGACTGGTATGGCGTTCCGCGTTCCAACTCCTAACGTATCCGTTGTTGACCTGACCGTTCGTCTGGAAAAAGCTGCTTCTTATGAAGAAATTAAGAAAGCAATCAAAGCTGCTTCCGAAGGCGCAATGAAAGGCGTTCTGGGCTACACCGAAGACGACGTTGTATCTACCGATTTCAACGGCGAAATCTGCACTTCCGTGTTCGATGCTAAAGCTGGTATCGCACTGAACGACAACTTCGTGAAACTGGTTTCCTGGTACGACAACGAAACTGGCTACTCTAACAAAGTACTGGACCTGATCGCTCACATCTCCAAATAAGTTGAGATGAGTGCTTGATCCAAAAAGGCGACTTCGGTCGCCTTTTTTTATTTATAAGACAGAGGATTGCTTAATGATTAATAAAATTTTTGCACTTCCGGTAGTCGAACAGCTTACCCCTGTGCTCTCCCGCCGTCAGATTGACGGCGCTGATATCATCGTCGTTGACCACCCGCGCGTTAAGGCCTCCGTGGCGCTGAACGGCGCCCACCTGCTTTCCTGGAAACCGGAAGGCGAAGCTGAAGGCTTATGGCTGAGCGATGCGACCTCCTTCAAAAAAGGGGCAGCGATTCGCGGCGGCGTGCCGATCTGCTGGCCGTGGTTCGGTCCGTCCGCCCAGCAGGGTTTGCCTTCTCACGGTTTTGCCCGTAACCAGCAGTGGACGCTAAAAGCGCATAACGAAGATGACAACGGCGCCGTGCTGACCTTTGAGCTACAGGCTAACGATGAAACTCGTGCCCTCTGGCCGCACGATTTCACCCTGTATGCCCGCTTCAAGCTGGGTAAAACCTGTGAAATCGAACTGGAAGCTCACGGCGAGTTCGAAACCACCTCCGCCCTGCACACCTATTTCAACGTGGGTGATATCAGCGCAGTGAAGGTGAGCGGCCTGGGCGATACCTATATCGACAAAGTGGATAACGCGAAAGAAGGCAAACTGAGCGACGGCGTTCAGGCATTCCCTGACCGTACCGATCGCGTTTACCTGCACCCGGAAGCGTGCAGCGTGATCCACGACGGCGCCCTGAACCGCGGCATTGAAGTGGTCCATCATCATCACAGCGACGTGGTGGGCTGGAACCCGGGCCCTGCCCTTTCCGCCAGCATGGCCGACATGACGGATGAAGGGTATAAAACGTTTGTCTGCGTGGAAACGGCCCGCGTGACCAATCCGCAGAAAGCGAGTGAAGAAAAGCCATCTCGTTTAGGGCAGACGATCCGCATTGTTAAGCGATAAATTCGCTGCACCACGCTAAAGCAAACGGGGCGCAAGCGCCCCGTTTTAATACATCAATTGCACGATATTAGTGCGCAATCAGAACTTGTAGCTCACACCCACAGAGAAGATGCCTGCCCAGGACTTATCGACCATCGGGCTATCCTTCACTTCATCGCTCAGACGCTCATAGCGGCCCGTACCGTACACGCTCCAGTCGCCGAGGAAGTTGTAGGTCGCGGTCAGCTCCAGATAAGGATCCCAGCCGTCATCTGCACTGTAGCTTTTCAGACCACTGCGACGGGACTCGTTTTTAGAGACGCCGTAGTAGTAGTCGTTGTAGTTCTCGCTGTTGTACTGCACACCGATACCCGGCGTCAGGGTGAGCCCACCGTTGGTGTAGCGGTACAACCATGCCAGGTCCCAGATAAAGCCGTTGCTGTTATCCAGCGTGTCACCCGCCAGGGCAGTACGCAGGAAACCATACTCGGTGTTATGTACATAGGAGAGTCCGGCCATCATGGTGCTTTTACGCTTGTCGAGCTGGCGAAGCGCATGGCTGTCGCTGTCGCCCGGCTTGAAGTGCGTTGGATCGTAGTAGGCCATGATGGAGAGCTTATCGGCCTTGTCGTTCCAGAGATAGTAGCCGCCGCCGAGCCCGCGGAACCAGACGTTATCGCCTTCATAAGTGATAACGGGAACAGGATAAACATCACGGTCATACTGTTTGTACGGGCTGTTAATGACGCCAACACCCGCGCCAACCGTCCACTGACTTTCCGCCTGTGCGGTGCTTACTGCGGTCGCGGCAAGGATGCCTAATGCCAGAAGTTTGAGTTTGGTCACAATCCATTCTTTCCTGTAGTCAAATAATCAGCGGGTGAAGTGTAACCGCCATTCCCGTACATCCCAAAATTTTTTGCCTGCTAATCAGTCTGATTAACCCATTATTTTTAACTTTTCAGATGACAACACGCTTTCATTTATATGACCACTGAATGAAAAACGTGCATTTGTCTTATAGCGACAGTGGAAATTTTTGGATGAGTTATTGATATGTCATTGAAAGTAGATTTTCTGGGCATGCAAGTTTTGCAAATGCCATCTACGCTTTAATTTAAGAAGAGTTTTCCTGAACACCCTGCGGTTCTTAGCGTCTGACCTGGCACACAGGTTGCTGCTCTGGCAGTGAGGTGCGAGAGATTCTCTTCCGGGAGCCTCCACTACTCATACGAACGGCTCTTATCCTGTGCTAAAAAACGAAAGGACGGCATGCCATGAATATATTCGATCACTATCGCCAGCGCTATGAAGCTGCCAAGGACGAAGAGTTCACACTGCAGGAGTTTCTTACCATCTGTCGGCAAGATCGCAGTGCCTATGCCAATGCGGCAGAACGGCTATTGATGGCTATTGGTGAGCCAAACATGGTTGACACTGCCCTGGAGCCTCGGCTTTCCCGTCTCTTTTCGAATCGGGTGGTCGCCCGATACCCGGCGTTTGAAGAGTTCTATGGTATGGAAGATGCCATCGAACAGATTGTCTCCTATCTGAAGCATGCCGCTCAGGGTCTGGAAGAGAAGAAACAGATCCTCTATTTACTCGGCCCGGTGGGTGGTGGTAAATCCTCGCTGGCGGAACGCCTGAAGTCGCTGATGCAGCGCGTCCCTATCTATGTGCTGAGTGCCAACGGTGAACGCAGCCCGGTGAACGACCATCCGCTGTGCCTGTTCAATCCGCAGGAAGACGCGCAGATTCTGGATAAAGAGTATGGCATCCCGCGTCGCTACCTCGGCACCATCATGTCGCCGTGGGCGGCTAAACGCCTGCACGAGTTTGGTGGTGACATAACCAAATTCCGCGTGGTGAAGGTCTGGCCGTCTATCCTTGAGCAGATCGCCATCGCCAAAACAGAACCCGGTGATGAGAACAACCAGGATATCTCGGCTCTGGTGGGTAAAGTCGATATCCGTAAGCTGGAAAACTTCGCGCAAAACGATCCGGATGCCTACGGTTACTCCGGCGCGCTGTGCCGTGCTAACCAAGGGATAATGGAATTCGTCGAGATGTTTAAAGCACCGATTAAAGTGCTGCATCCACTGCTGACGGCTACCCAGGAAGGCAACTACAACGGTACGGAAGGTATTTCCGCCCTGCCGTTTAACGGGATTATCCTCGCCCACTCGAACGAATCTGAATGGGTGACCTTCCGTAATAATAAAAACAATGAGGCCTTCCTTGACCGCGTGTACATCGTCAAGGTGCCTTATTGCCTGCGGATCTCCGAAGAGATCAAAATTTACGAGAAACTGCTTAACCACAGCGAGCTGGTGCATGCACCCTGCGCACCGGGAACGCTGGAAACGCTGTCGCGCTTCTCCATCCTTTCGCGTCTGAAAGAGCCGGAAAACTCCAGCATCTATTCGAAAATGCGCGTCTATGACGGTGAAAGCCTGAAAGATACCGACCCGAAAGCGAAGTCATATCAGGAATACCGCGACTATGCCGGGGTTGATGAGGGGATGAACGGTCTGTCCACGCGTTTCGCGTTTAAGATCCTCTCCCGCGTCTTTAACTTCGACCATGCGGAAGTGGCGGCCAACCCGGTTCATCTGTTCTACGTGCTGGAGCAGCAAATCGAACGCGAGCAGTTCCCGCAGGAGCAGGCTGAACGCTATCTTGAATTCCTCAAAGGTTACCTGATCCCGAAATACGCCGAGTTCATTGGCAAAGAGATCCAGACGGCCTACCTGGAATCCTATTCAGAATACGGGCAGAACATTTTCGACCGTTATGTCACCTATGCTGACTTCTGGATCCAGGATCAGGAGTACCGCGACCCGGATACCGGCCAGCTGTTTGACCGTGAGTCCCTGAACGCGGAGCTGGAAAAAATTGAGAAGCCTGCCGGGATCAGCAACCCGAAAGACTTCCGTAACGAGATTGTGAACTTTGTCCTGCGCGCCAGAGCGCATAACAACGGGCGCAATCCGAACTGGACCAGCTACGAGAAACTGCGCACGGTCATTGAGAAGAAAATGTTCTCCAATACCGAAGAGCTGCTGCCGGTGATCTCGTTTAACGCCAAAACCTCAACCGATGAGCAGAAAAAGCACGACGATTTTGTCGACCGTATGATGGAAAAAGGCTACACCCGCAAGCAGGTCCGCCTGCTCTGCGAATGGTATCTGCGCGTGCGTAAATCGTCTTAAAAACAAGTGCCCGGTGGCGGTTAGCGCTGACCGGGCCTACAAAATGCAAGTTGGCAAATGCAGTACGGGGGGTATATGACCTGGTTTATTGACCGGCGTCTTAACGGCAAAAACAAGAGCACGGTGAACCGCCAGCGCTTCTTGCGTCGTTATAAAGCGCAAATTAAACAGTCTATCTCCGAGGCCATCAACAAACGCTCGGTGACCGACGTCGACAGCGGCGAGTCTGTCTCCATCCCCACCGATGACATCAGCGAACCGATGTTTCATCAGGGGCGTGGCGGCCTGCGCCATCGCGTACACCCAGGTAATGACCACTTCGTTCAGAACGACAGAATTGAGCGTCCTCAGGGCGGCGGCGGTGGTTCAGGAAGCGGTCAGGGACAGGCCAGCCAGGACGGTGAAGGTCAGGACGAATTTGTCTTCCAGATTTCGAAAGACGAATATCTCGACCTGCTGTTTGAAGACCTTGCGCTGCCGAATCTGAAAAAGAATCAGCATCGTCAGCTTAACGAATATAAAACCCATCGCGCGGGCTATACCGCCAACGGCGTGCCCGCCAATATCAGCGTCGTGCGTTCGTTGCAGAATTCGCTGGCGCGACGAACGGCCATGACGGCGGGCAAACGGCGCGAACTGCGCGAGCTGGAGAGCAGCCTGAAGGTCGTGGAAAACACGGAACCGGCGCAACTGCTGGAAGAGGAGCGTCTGCGTAAAGAAATTGCCGAGCTGAGGGCGAAGATTGAACGGGTACCGTTTATCGACACCTTCGACCTGCGCTACAAGAATTACGAAAAACGCCCTGAACCCTCCAGCCAGGCGGTGATGTTCTGTCTGATGGACGTTTCCGGCTCGATGGACCAGGCCACCAAGGATATGGCGAAGCGTTTTTATATTCTGCTCTACCTGTTCCTGAGCAGAACCTATAAGAACGTGGAGGTGGTCTATATCCGCCACCACACTCAGGCGAAAGAAGTAGATGAACATGAGTTCTTCTACTCGCAGGAGACCGGTGGGACCATCGTATCAAGCGCTCTGAAGCTGATGGATGAAGTGGTCAAAGAGCGTTACGACCCGGCGCAGTGGAACATTTATGCCGCGCAGGCGTCCGATGGCGACAACTGGGCCGATGACTCACCGCTGTGTCACGAGATTCTGGCGAAGAAAATTCTGCCGGTGGTGCGTTACTACAGCTATATCGAAATTACCCGTCGCGCGCACCAGACCCTGTGGCGGGAGTATGAACATCTGCAGGCAATGTTCGATAATTTTGCCATGCAGCATATCCGTGACCAGGATGATATTTATCCGGTGTTCAGGGAGTTGTTCCATAAGCAATCTGCTACCAGCAACGCATAATCCAACAGCCAGCGAACGCGCTGGCTGTTTTCTTTCGACCCCGTTCATCCCGTGCTAATGTAGAACCCTGCATACAGGATTATCACCGGGAAATGGTTATGACTGACGACGTTATTGGGGCAGGAACCCACCAGCAGCTGATTACCTTACTCACCGAGCAGGGCGCGCGGTTTCGCGTCATGGAGCATGAGGCGGTTGGGAAATGCGAAGCGGTAAGTGAAATTCGCGGGACCGATCTGCGGCAAGGCGCAAAAGCCCTGGTCTGCAAGGTGAAGGGAAACGGCGTAAAAAAACACGTTCTGGCGATCCTCGCCGCCGATCTGCAGGCCGACCTGAGCCAGCTTGCCAGCCATTTTGGCGGGCTGAAGGCCTCCCTCGCCAGCCCGGCCGAGGTCGATACCCTGACCGCCTGCGTTTTCGGCGCTATCCCGCCCTTTAGCTTCCACCCTGATTTGGCGCTGGTCGCCGACCCGCTGCTGTTCGAGCGCTTTGACGAAATCGCCTTTAACGCCGGTTTACTGGAGAAATCCGTGATTATGGATACCCAGGATTACCTGCGCATCGCCCGTCCTGAGCTCGTCACCTTCCACAAAGCGTAACTGCGATGGCTGGCGCTCCTGTCAGCCTTTTCGTTCCAGAAAAAGTACGGAGGCAACGAGAATAGCGGCAATAGCGAAAAACGATGAGGAGATAATCAGCGTTTCAACAAACATATGATCGTTCATGATGGCGACCCCTTTTGCGATATCTGCCTTCGTTTTAATCCGCGTAAATGACAAGGTTATGACAACGACAAAATCTTTTTAAAACTGTTCTCTGCCGCGTTTGCGCGTACAGTAAACAGAACAATTTTTCTGGCAAGGATTCCCTATGTTTGACCCTACTCTGCTCATTCTTCTGGCACTGGCCGCGCTCGGCTTTGTCAGCCATAACACCACCGTCGCCATCTCGATTCTGGTGCTGATTATTGTTCGCGTGACCCCGTTAAATACCTTTTTCCCGTGGATAGAAAAACAAGGCCTCACCATCGGGATCATCATTTTAACCATCGGGGTAATGGCGCCCATCGCCAGCGGCACGCTTCCCGCTTCAACGCTGCTGCACTCGTTTGTGAACTGGAAATCGCTGGTGGCGATCGCGGTGGGGATTTTTGTTTCGTGGCTGGGCGGGCGCGGCGTTACGCTGATGAGCAGCCAGCCCTCGCTGGTGGCGGGTCTGCTGGTGGGCACCGTGCTGGGCGTGGCGCTCTTTCGCGGCGTTCCGGTGGGGCCGCTGATTGCAGCAGGCCTTGTCTCTCTGTTTATCGGGAAGTCGTAGTCAGGCTGGCCATATAGCGCGCCGGCGTCTGGCCCAGTCCCTTTCTGAACATGGTGATAAACGCGGTGGTCGAGTCATAGCCGAGTGTCTGTGCCACCTGCTGCACCGATTTCCCACCGATCAAATGCTGTAACGCCACGATCAGCTGCAGCTGGTGACGCCAGCGGCGAAAGCTTAAGCCGGTCTCTTTCACCACCAGCCGCGCCAGGTTGCGTTCGCTCATGGCAAAGTGGCTCGCCCACTGCGTCAGCGTCTGCCAGGCGGCGGGCTCTTCCGCCATTTTCTCGCTCATCAGCCGAATTTTAGGATGAGGCGAGACGGGCAGCTGCAGATGCTCCTGACGCTGGAGCGGCAGCTCGTCAAACAGAACGTCCACCAGGCGCGAGGTGGCCGCAAGAGTGAGTTGTTCAGGCGATTTTTCCGCCAGGGATAAAATCAGCTCCCGCACCAGAGGGGAGATTTTCAGGGTGCAGCAGCGGTCGGGCAAGCTTGCCGCCCCCGGTTCAATGAACAAAAAGCAGAGCTGTGCGCCAGGGGTGGCCCTGTTGCTGTGCGGCATCTGGCCGGGGATCCAGACGGCGTACTGGGGTGGAACCATCAGCATGGCATTTTCCACTTCGCAGGTGATCGCGCCGCCGAGGGCCAGAATCAACTGCCCCTTACGGTGATGATGTCGGGGAATATACTGTTCCTCCGCCACCACGCGGATGCGAAATGCGACGGCCGCATCGTGCTGGCTATCGGGATCATAGCCGTCCAGTCCCAGACCAATCATCAGTTTGTCCGATATTAGCGATAAACTGTCATTTTAGCCTGATTTAAACCGCCGGGAAAATCGGTATTGTGGGCGCTCGCTTGAACGTATGAGAACATAATGACTACTGCTATTCGCACCTCAGGAAAACACGGCGCGCTGTTGATTGCAGGCATCCTGATGATTGCCACTACGCTTCGCGTCACCTTTACCGGGGCAGCCCCGCTGCTCGACACTATTCGTCTTGATTATGGCTTAAGCACGGCGCAAACCGGTCTGCTGACCACCCTGCCCCTGCTGGCTTTCGCCCTTATCTCGCCGCTCGCCGCAGGCGTTGCCCGACGTATCGGCATGGAGCGCAGCCTGTTTGTCGCCCTGCTGCTGATTTGCGTCGGAATTGCACTTCGCTCTCTGCCTTCCGCCGTGCTGCTTTTCATCGGAACGGCGGTCATAGGCTGCGGGATTGCGCTAGGGAACGTGCTGTTACCCGGATTAATTAAACGTGACTTTCCGGGCCAGGTGGCGAAACTCACCGGAGCCTACTCCCTGACGATGGGCGTCTCGGCGGCGCTTGGCTCGGCGCTGATTGTTCCCCTGGCGCAGGGTAATGCGGGCTGGCACGGCGCGCTGCTGATGCTGATGGCGTTTCCGCTGGTCGCGCTGCTGCTCTGGCTGCCGCAGTGGCGTCAGAAACACGTTGCGACGGTAACGGGCGCTGGCGCGCTGCATAATCGCGCCATCTGGCGCTCGGCACTCGCCTGGCAGGTGACGCTCTTTTTGGGGATTAACTCGCTGATTTACTACGTCATCATTGGCTGGCTGCCGGCGATATTGCTCAGCCACGGCTACAGCGAAGCTCAGGCCGGCTCGGTGCACGGGCTGTTGCAGCTGGCCACGGCCGTGCCGGGGCTTGCCGTTCCGCTGATCCTCCACCGTCTGAAAGATCAGCGGGGGATCGCCGGTGCGGTTGCACTGATGTGCGCGGTTAGCGCGGCGGGGCTGTGGTTTATGCCTGATATGGCGGTGATGTGGACGCTGGTGTTTGGCTTCGGCTCCGGAGCAACGATGATCCTCGGCCTGACGTTCATCGGTCTGCGCGCCAGCTCTGCGCATCAGGCTGCGGCCCTGTCCGGCATGGCGCAGTCGATTGGCTATCTGCTCGCCGCCTGCGGCCCTCCGCTGATGGGGAAAATTCACGACAGCGCGGGAGACTGGCGGATCCCGCTTCTGGGCTGCGCCCTGGCCGCCGTGATAATGGCTATTTGCGGCGTGCTCGCCGGGCGAGACCGGGAGATCGCGCCCCGTTAAAGACTGTGGCAGACCATTGGGTCTGCCTTTTCTTACCCGCGCGCCGCGCGCAGCATCGCCTGCACCAGCACGACCGGGCGTCCCTCCAGCGCACTACGTTCATGCTGGAATAAGGTGATCACGAAGAACGGGTGCGTAACCAGCTCCGCGGCGCGAATTTCCCCCTGTTCGTCCCAGCCCGTAACGTGCATATCACCGCTTTCCAGCGCCTGTGCAAACGCCGGCGACACGCCATAGTTACAGTGATATCCCTCTTCAATTTCCGGCTTGCCGTACGCTTTTGCGATCAGCGTATTTTTGCGCAGCTCAATCGCATCGGTTTTTTCCACCAGCGAGCAGGTCAGCGGCGCAATCACCATGGTGCCTTCGGTATCCGTCTCGGCATGTGCCGCATCAGCCCAGCCCAGCACGTTTCGGGCATACTCAATCAGCGCGTGCTGGAATCCGCCGCAGGTGCCAAGGAACGGTACGCCGTTTTCACGGGCGTAGCGCGCGGCGATAAAGGCCGCCTCGGTGTTTTTATAGGGGCTGGCAGGCACCAGCCAGATGGCATCGTAGCCCACCAGATCTTCAGGGCTCGTCAGCTCCGTGGTGGCAAGCCAGTCGTAATCGGCGGTGAGGTCAAGGACTGCGGCGGCGTCGTCAATGGCCAGCGGGATCGCCTGATGCGCAATAACACTGGGATTGTAATCGCCAACCAGCGCAATGCGCAGCGTCGTTTTAACCGGGAGGTGTTCCATGAAAGGTTCCTTATGCCAGAGTATTATCAGATAACATAAGGAACCTCAGACTACCGATCTTCTGCAATTATCACAATACCTTAAATTGGGAGGGTGGAATCATGATCCAATGCAAACGCGTATACGAACAGGCAGCTCCGGACGACGGCTATCGGGTGCTGGTGGACAAGCTGTGGCCGCGCGGGGTCAAAAAAACGGACCTCGCGTATGATGAATGGTGCAAAGCGCTCACGCCCTCGAATGAATTACGCAAGGCCTTTCATAGCGAAACCATTGATTTCACCGCCTTCACTAAGGCCTATCGGGAAGAACTGGCGCAGCACGCTGATGAGGGAAGACGTCTGGCGACGCTGGCGAACAGGCAGACCGTCACCCTGCTCTTTGCTGCCAAAAACACAGAGCAAAATCACGCCCTGGTATTAGCCGACTGGCTGCGCCATCTCTGATCAGCCGATCGCCAGCTCATCGAGAATTTGTGGGGCTTCATCGGGAGTGAGCGGCATCAGATGTTCGGCGCGGACAAACGCAAAGCCGTGCTGATTGTCAAAGGCGTAAACGTCGCCTGTCACCAGCCAAAGCGCGCGATCCGCAGTTACGGGAAGTTGCGTCATCACGCCGTTGACCGGGTTCACGAAACGCAGGCCAGGCTCGCACAGGCCAAACAGCTCAACAGATTTACCAATATTGCGACGGCCTGACGCCGTGCGGGCACCCACGATCATCGCCATGCTGCCCGGTTTAAGCTGGAACATACTTCTCTCGCAGAAACTAACGCCAGAAACTGGCTAAGATTAATCCTAAAGAGAAGTGTATCGCAGGCAATATATGTCTGTCACCTGGCGGGTTGCGGATGATCGCGACGGTAGAGCGTCCATTCATCTATCACTTCACCCCCCGGTAGTTTGCACTCCGTGCGTACGCCCTGCGGGCTTTGAACCGGGATCTGTTCCCCGCCTTTCTCCAGGCAGTACACGGAGGCCGGGTTCGCCATACCGACAGCGTGCGGCGGTTTCGGCGCATCGGGTGGGGTTGTTTTTGCGGTACAGGCCACCAGGGGAAGCGCCAGCGCCAGAAGCAGAAATCTCATCTCATTGATCCTTGTGACATCATTACAATCTAAGGGTAACGGTTCATCGCCGCGTTCTCCATGATTTCTCCATTTTAACTGCACTTTTCAACACTATAGTGTGGCATGTTCTCGATATGACCAGAGAACATCATTCCGTAATCAAGATGTCTTTGCCCCGGTCTCAACAACGGGGCTTTTTTTCTCTGCTGCTGCCCCCTCCCTGCATATATTAAATTTTTTATATTCATGTTTTACTATGCCTGAAGCCTAAAAATTCAGCATAACATGCAGATGCAGACGTCTTCTGCATGGGAGTCATTCTACGTCATGTCGGATATTATCCTTGCCCGTGTTTCAGAAACCCTCGCCACTGAACAATCCCTTGAAGGTCTCGTTCGCCAACTGCTGGAGATGCTGGAAATAGTGACTGACATGGAGTCGACTTACCTCACCAAGGTGGATATCGAAGCCCGACTGCAGCATATCCTCTACGCCCGCAACAGCAAGCAGATGACAATCCCTGAGGGGCTGAGCGTCCCATGGGATGAAACACTGTGCAAGCGCGCGCTGGATAGCGGCACCGTATTCAGCAACGACGTTCCCGAACGCTGGCCGGAGTGCGAGGCGGCGAAAGCACTCGGCATTACGACCTACATGAGTATTCCTGTCCATCTTGCAGATGGTTCACTCTACGGAACGCTCTGCGCCACCAGCACGGCCAGAAAGCCGCTTAGCGAGCGCGGTGAACAGGTTCTGAAGTTATTCGCCGGGCTGATTGCCCAGTCCATTCAGAAAGAGTCGCTGATGACTCAGCTTCGCGAAGCCAACGCGGCCCTCATCGCCCACTCTTACACGGATGCCCTTACCGGTTTACCCAACCGTCGCGCCATTTTTGAAGATCTGACCACGCTGTTTTCCCTGGCGCGCCACCTTAAACGTAACACCGTCATTGCGTTCATCGATCTGGATGATTTCAAGCTGATTAACGATCGCTACGGACACGAGGCTGGTGACCAGTTCCTGATAGAAGTGGGCAAGCGTCTGACGGAAGAAAAACAGCAGGACGATATCATTGGCCGGCTGGGCGGTGATGAGTTTCTGGTGGCTTCACTAAGCGCATATCAAAGAGACGGAGATAACGCGCAGGTCACTCTGCTCAAAACGCGCCTCAGCGCCTGCATTGCCGGTGAATACTGGCTAGGTAGCGTGAACCTCATTTATCCCGGAGCAAGTCTCGGCGTTATCGAAGTGGACCCTGAGGTAACCGATCCGGACAGCGCATTACGCGACGCGGATGTCGCGATGTATCAGGATAAGAAAGGAAAAAGCAAAACACGCTTTCTCACTATGGATTAACCCCGTACACTCTACGGCGTTACAAAAACCGAAACAGGTGATGATATGAGAATAGGGATCCTCTTCCCGGTCGTTATTTTTATAACGGCGGTGATTTTTTTAGCATGGTTTTTTGTCGGTGGTTACGCGGCGCCTGGGGCATAAATGAGAAAAACGACCCTCGTTATGCTGATCGTTGCCATCGCGGCGTTTGCCGGCACACAGCTTGGCTGGTGGTAAACGCCACTACGTAAAAAGGCCGCCATCTGGCAGCCTTTTTTAACGCTTGTAAGCCTTAGCTTTTGATTTTTCTGTAGATAAACAGAACAACCAGCGCACCGATCACCGCGACGGCAAAGCTGCCGAAGTTAAAGCCATCGACTTTACCAAAACCGAACAGCGTACTGATCCAGCCGCCGACTACCGCGCCGATAATACCCAGTATTACGGTGACGATAAACCCACCGCCATCTTTGCCCGGCATGATCCACTTCGCCAGAATACCCGCAATAAGCCCAAAGATAATCCAGGATAAAATTCCCATAACTTTCCTCTCTGTATGGTTTTTGTCATTAAATCAACGACACAAAAAAGAATAGCACAGGATTTCAGAAAGGAAATTTGTGATAGGCATCACAAAGAGAGAGTGCGCAATTATTCATCAACAAAAAGAACGGGCCACATAAACTGTGGGGTTGCATCTTTTGTTGAGAAAGATTATCTTTCTCAACACTGAATAGTTGAGCGAAACACTCAGGTATTCAGTACGACATTGCTCACATTGCTTCCAGTATTTCTTGCCCACTCCTGAGTGGGCTTTTTTTTAGTTCATACCCCAACAAACGCGTACCGGTTACGTCCTGCACGCTTTGCCTGATAGAGCGCCTGGTCGGCGGCAATAATAATATTCTGCTGGCTGCCCGCGATGTCGACCGCACGCGCGGTGGAAATCCCAACGCTTACCGTCACCCGCCCGAAGGGGCTAAAAGCATGCGAGATTTGCAGGGAAAACACGTTGCGAATAATCGTCTGCGCCAGTCGAAGCGCCTCCTGGATATCCGTATCAGGTAATATCAGCGCAAATTCCTCTCCGCCGTAGCGCGCCACAATCTGATTATCACGGGTAAGGCTCTCCCTGAGACTGTTTGCCAGCAGAGCCAGACACCGGTCCCCTTCCGGATGCCCGTAGTTATCGTTGTATTTTTTGAAGTAGTCCACATCCACAATCAATATCGAAATTGCCGCATCATGCGCGGCACAAAGCGCGATTTCCGAGAGGATTTTTTCATCAAAAATGCGACGGTTGTAAAGCCCGGTTAGCGCATCCTCAGAGGCGATAATCTTCAGCGCCTTATTATCTCTGGTTTTCCTGGATAAGTCGGAATACAGGAAGTATGACGCGACGATGAGTATCGCAGTGAAAACGAAAATGAGTAGCGCCAGTTGAATGGCCTGCTTGCGCCACGGTGGTGACCAGCCCGTAGCGTCGGTTTTTCTCATAGGCATAAATGCGTTCGATTTTATCAAATCGCGAAATGGAACTGGCTATCCCGGTATTTTGCACCTTGAGGTATTTCCTGAAGAGCGGTGAATCAGAAACAATCGTGCCGATATAGGTATTTTTAAAAGGATAACGGACCAGCAGCACGCCTGACTCGGTTGTTAAGCCAATGACCCCCGCATGACCAATATTAATCTGCCCGTAGAGCGCGAGAAAATTCTCGATACCCAGCGTCACCACCACAACACCATTAAATGCCCCGGTGTGGGTTTCAAGGCGCCGACTAATGGTGATGACCCATTTACCATTGGTTCTGCTGACTACGGGCTCGCCAATAAAAATCTGCTGATTTTTATTTTCCTTGTGGTAGATAAAAAACTCTCTGTCAGAGCCTTTGCGTGGCCCCGTAAAACTTTCCTGCAGCGCGGTGAAGATATCGCCCTGCGCATTGTAAACAACCACGTTATTAATCTGGGTAAGCAGATTGTCCTGATTATTTATCATTCGCTGAATATGGTTCGCCTGTTGCGGCGTCATGCCATAAATTTCGATTATGTCGGAAACGGTAGTAATTAACATTTCACTTTGGCGCATGATCCCCTCGGTGTAGACATCAAGGGTATGGCTCAGGTTGGCGACGCTGGTATTAATTTGCTGGATTGACTGCTGTCTGGACGTGGCAATTTGGACGGCAAGCGACAGCGAGATGATCAATGAGACAATGATGACGGTAATGGTTGTTGTGTAAAAAGTATTTTTCACATGCACGAGCTTTTCCACCTTATCACGCCTGACATCCCTGGCTGACAACTCGTGTCACTGTAACAAAGCTCAGGATAAGAGGAAAATGAATTGCACTTAAGCGTACAACAGAAGCTCGTCTTAATTTCGTTTTACAGACTGACCGTCTCCCGGGGCTTAGATAAAATGACTTTAATAAAATCGATACAGGAGACGGGCTTACCAAAATAATACCCCTGCAACAAAGTAATCTCATTACGGTTGAGATACTCCAGCTGCGCTTTCGTTTCTACGCCTTCAGCCACAATGCGCAAGGAGAGTTTTTTCGCCAGGTCAATGACGCAGTCCAGCAGGATCGTTGAGTCCTTTTCATCTGAAACCCGGTTCACAAAGCTTTTATCAATTTTAATATAATCAATGGCCAGTGCATTAAGGCATGACAGCCCGGAATAACCCGTACCAAAATCGTCCAGGGCAATAACAAAACCGGCGTTATGCAGCATGTTGAGGTTTTCCACGAGGTGAGGATTATCGATCAGCGGTTCACGCTCGGTCACCTCGAGAACCAGTTTGACCTCTTTACCCTGAAACCCCTTCCCGAAGACGCGACAGTCACCGATAAATGAAGGCGCATTAATATGTCTGGCGCTGATGTTCACCCCAATATGAAACCCGTCCGGTAGCTTAGGCAAAAGCGGCTTAAGCTGGGTCACCACTTTTGCCATCAACCCTTTGGTCTGCGGTATAATCAACACGCCGTTCCCGGGAAGGGAAGTGTAACTCAGCTTCTCCATCTGCCATAGCTGCCAGTTAATAATCAGAATGCCGCTCAGAAAAAGGAACAGAGCACTAAGAATAGGGATCATCACGTTGCGCACGATGTTTTCCTTAATAAAAAAAACAAACATCGATGTTCTGAAAGAAGAGCCTGTGCTAACCCGGTATTGCTTATAACAATGAAAATAGCTTAGCTAAGAATTATCTTAAAAAACTGATGCTTTCGTATGAGTTCACCTGCCGGCATTTACTCACATGACGTTACTATCAGGCTTGTTCCATGCCCTGGCTGTGTTAAGATTTGTGCAATCAGGGAGCGGACTGGATATCTGGAAAATGAAAAAGCTCATTGCCGTTGCTATCGTTTCAACGCTTCTGGTCTTCCTGTCTCTTTATGTGGTCAATGCTGTAATCATCGGTCAGCAGAAGAGCAAACAGCTTGAAATATCCCGTACCCTTTTACATTATTCAGAAGACGTGTCCCAAAGCGTGGCACTGGGTCTCAAAAGCATCACGACGCAGGGATGCGATAAATCCAGCCTCGATCGCTACAGACAAATTAAGCTTAATAATCTTTATTTCGCCGATATTGGTTTTATTGAGAAGGGAAAAATTGTCTGTACCGCTTTTTGGGGGAAACTCGCGACGCCCGTTGCACTTCCTGCAGAACTGCATAAAACGCCGAGGGGCTTTCTCCTGGCTCAGTTTTCGAGAAAAGACTTTTTCACGGGCAATGCGGCAATTTATAACAATATTATTATCTTCACCTCACGCTATGCTTACGATAAATTCACCCCGGTTACCGCAAGCTATTCGCTCAGTGCAACCACCAAAGACTTCGGCAGAGTCTTTTTTTCGGCCGCCACGGAACTAAATCAGCAGAGCTGGCTGCATTCGACGTTGTTTACCCTGACTCTGACACAGTGCAGCGCCTTCTGGGACCTGTGCGTCATCGTGAAGCATCACGACGCCGGGCTGGCGTCGTTACCTCCGTTTATCTTTGCGCTTCTCGCGGTTATTCTCTTTTTTATCTGGATCGCGATAACGTTATTTATCTTCCGTATCTATGAAGACCGTTTTTCTCTGGAACGTACGCTGATAAAAGCCGTTATCACGAATACCATCAGCGTTAACTATCAGCCCATTATCCGCATTCACGATCAAAAAATCGTAGGTGTAGAAGTTCTGTCGAGATGGCGCGATCAAAAGCACGGGGACGTCTCTCCGGAGCTGTTTATCCCATTAATTAAGAAGATCGGTCTGTATAAAAAATATTATAGTAATATTATCGAAAAATCCCTTTCCGAAATTGCCCCTCTGGCGATAAAACACCAGCTGATAGTCTCAATAAACGTTGGGCACAAGGAAATTGAAGATGGACAGTTCATTACCATTTTGCGTCGTGCGTGTTTTGCCAATCACCTTCCCCTTTCGCTGATGAAGGTCGAACTCTCTGAGAAAGCCGTTTCCACGGCAGATATCCTCGAGGGATTCTGTCAGGAGTTGAAATCGCTCGGCGTTAAAATATCAATAGATGATTTTGGCGTACAAAATTCGAATCTCGCACGCCTGTCTCTGCTTGAATATGATGAAATTAAAATTGATAAGTCGCTGGTGGACGGCATCAGCGAGCATTATAAGCAAAACATCTTTGCAATCTTCTCCGATGCCCTTGCAAAATTAAATAAAACGCTTGTTTTCGAGGGCGTGGAAAATGAAATTCAATATCGCTTTATTGCAGATAGATATCCCGATGCGCTGATTCAGGGATGGTATTTTTCAAAAGCACTCACCCGGAGCGAGCTGGCGAAGCGACTCACCGGGGTCGCACCGTAACCCGAAGCCCGGCGTATCCGTTTTTTTCGCTCCGACGTTTCCATTTTTTACGCAAAAACATATAGTCGTCACAATCAGACGGTAGATTACCCTGAAGCACACTCCTATTTTGGTTAAAAACGTGAAATTATCCTTACTTTTCCCAGTAGTACTCTTTTGTCTGACCGTTATTTTCGCGTTGTTTATCGACGCCCCCGCTTCGCATATTCTGCGGAAAAAATGCATGTGGTCCGATAGCGTGATGCTGAGCTGTATCGCAAAGCATCAGCATAACGGCTTTTGAAGCAGACTATTCATTTCCCCACTGATTGAGGAAATTCGCAACATCATCAATGCGACCCGCACGGATCCCGGCCTCAGTGGCCATCTCCTGCTGGGCTTCCTCGCTAATTTCCTCATTATTCGATAAACGGGTGATCAGCAGCTGGAAATAATGAGCCAGCGCGTCACGCTCTGACTCAGCGACCTGCTCTGCGGCTTCCGTCGCGTACTCATCGGCAATGTCATAATATTTCAGTGGGATATCGTTGTTCATAACTGTCTCGTCGCTAATCTTTACGGGTAAAGCCATCAGTATATCGGACGCCTTATCTCAACCAAAGCATTGCTTCAGAGGAGTAACGCAAGCAGCGCTGCGAGAGCGGGCGCGGCCTGTACATACAAAATTTTTCGGCTGGCGGTGGCTGCGCCAAAGAGCCCGGCGATCAGCACGCAGGTCAGGAAGAAGATGGCCACCTGAATACCCTTTTCACCGAGCCAGAGGCTCCAGAGCAGACCAGCCGCCAGAAAACCGTTATACAGGCCCTGATTCGCGGCCAGCACGCGGGTGTCGCGCGCAAAGTCGGGACGCAGATTAAAGGCCTTGTGCCCTGTTTTGGTATTCCACAGAAACATTTCCAGCACAAGAATGTAGAGATGAATGAAAGCAACGACAGCGATAAGGACAGTGGCTAACATCGTGTTGTCTCCCGCAGGCAGAGGCAAAAAAAACGGGAACCCTCAGGCCCCCGCTCTTGTTTAACCCAGAAACTGGATTACATGTTCGCGATAATCGCGTCGCCAA
This sequence comes from Enterobacter sp. UCD-UG_FMILLET, assembly GCF_000762975.1. Classification (NCBI taxonomy): domain Bacteria; kingdom Pseudomonadati; phylum Pseudomonadota; class Gammaproteobacteria; order Enterobacterales; family Enterobacteriaceae; genus Enterobacter; species Enterobacter sp. UCD-UG_FMILLET. Next base: position 66,798 of record NZ_JRJC01000027.1, on the reverse strand, counting down.
ACTCTGAGCATTTCAGCAGCTTAGCGCCTTCCATCAGACGTTCGAAGTCATAGGTAACGGTTTTGGCGTTGATCGCGCCTTCCATACCTTTAACGATCAGGTCTGCGGCTTCGAACCACTCCATATGACGCAGCAGTATTTCATTAAATCAATCATGATGCATTGATTTTTCAATCAAAAACTCATAATTGGCGCGTTCATCACACTTTTTTGACCACAAGCTAACCTATTGATTAGTTATGATGATTTTTGGGTTTTGATAACCACTTTTTGGTTTTATTGATTAATCTCTTAATGGGTTCGCTACGCTCCTCCTTCTCTCCCTGCTCTATACTTTGAGTTTGAGACTTGGCTGGAGGTTTCTATGTGCGGACGTTTTGCACAAGCTCAAACGCGTGAAGAATATCTGGCCTATCTGGCCTATCTGGCCTATCTGGCCGATGAAGTCGATCGCGACATTCCATACGACCCGGAACCTATAGGCAGGAACATCGTCTCGCCCGGTACCAAGGTGCTGCTCCTGAGCAAACGCAACGAGCAGCTGCATCTTGATCCAGTCCTGTGGTCTTACCCGCCCGAATGGTGGGATAATACGCCACTGATTAATGCGTGTGTCGAGACGGCAACCACTCAGACGTAAATATCAATGGTGCCGGCAGTATTTGTATCGTCCTTTCTCTCTACTTTGTTATCAGGCTGAACTTTCGCATCCTTATTCTGTTTCTCTGCCTGCTGCCGTAACAACTGTTCAAGTTGAACTCTGAGGCTTTCAATTTGCTTCTGTACTAGTGCAGCCATTTCTTTTTTCTGCTCTGGCGTCATCCCCTCTTCCGATGAGATTTTCCCAAGCTTTTCAGTCAGCACTTGAATTTGTCTCATGATTTTGGCTATTTTTGATGTTCCTTCCGGGGCGGAGTTGTTTAAAATGGCAGTTGAGGCATTCCCCTGAATTGTGACAGACATAGATTTCTCCTTTTAAAAAAGCACTATCGGCACGCAATAAAATATCTTTAATCGTATTTTTGTTGCATTAATCGTTTGATGTTAATATTGATTTCCTTGCGCCTGGCGTATCTCAGAAAGCTAGGCTTGTTGACAGGAGGCAGAAGGGCTAGACGTTCGGCAATAATTTTCCTCCTGACGCGGCCCAAGACATCAGGAAAATTTATCGGACCCTAAGCAGGTCTGAATATCTCGTCGTATATCGAGGCGACAACATTTCTCGCTTCATTTGCCACTGCTGCTGTATGCCCTGCCCGGCAAAATAAAGCGTTCCCTTTCCATCTTTCCCGTTCAGATAATCCAGAACTTCCATCAACCTCTCGCTACCAACACGCGGCGCGTTCTCATCGAACAGGTTGAGCTGGGCCACGCCTTGGCTGAAAAAATCCCCAAGCATGATCCCTGCCTTCTGGTACCGGTGGCCATCCTTCCAGATTTTGTCCAGGCACTTTACCGCGGCGTTAATGATGTCGCGTGAATCCTGAGTGGGGGTAAGAAGCTTCATGGACGCACTGTTACCATAATACGGCTCATTAAGCGCGAAGGGAGAGGTTTTCACGAATGCAGAGATAAAGCGGCAATACTGATGCTCGCCACGAAGCTTTTCAGCACCGCGCGCTGCGTAAGAGCATATCGCTTGCCTCATCTGCTCGTATTCTGTGACACGCTCGCCAAAAGAACGACTACACACGATTTCCTGCTTTGCTGGCGCAAACTCTTCAAGATCCAGACATGGCTCACCGCGCAGCTCCCGGACGGTTCGCTCAAGTACAACATTGAAGTGTTTGAGGATAATCCAGGTGCTTTGCTCGGAGAGGTCCAGAGCCGTTTTGATGCCCATGGCATTTAGCTTCTTACTGATTCTGCGACCAACGCCCCAAACATCCTCTACAGGCACGATCGCCAACAACCTACGCTGCCGATCGATATTTGACAGGTCAACTACCCCGCCCGTCTGGCGCTGCCATTTTTTTGCGGCGTGGTTGGCGAGTTTAGCGAGAGTTTTTGTCTGGGCAATACCCACACCAACGGTAAGATGCGTACGCTTCAGAACCGTAGCGCGGATTTCCTTACCGAATTCTGTCAGGTCCCGGCAGTTTCGCACTCCCGTAAGATCGCAAAAAGCTTCGTCGATACTGTAAATTTCGACCCGTGGGCTCATTTCCTCCAGCGTCGTCATCACCCGGTTCGACATGTCTGCGTACAGCTCGTAATTGCTACTGAAGCACACAACTCCTGCGCGCCGGAAAAGCTCCTTTTGCTTGAAGAACGGCTCGCCCATGGTAATTCCAGCGGCCTTGGCCTCAGCGCTGCGCGCGATCACGCAGCCGTCATTGTTCGACAGGACGACTACCGGGCGCCCTCTCAGGTCCGGCCTGAATACAGTCTCGCATGATGCGTAGAACGAATTCACATCACAGAGAGCAAACATATTCAGCTCGCAGATTTAACGATGAAAGTAACAACACCAAACACGTCCAGTGTGTCTTCACTGCCAACAACAATCGGACTGTAGGCACTGTTCATAGGGTTGAGTTGTACGGTGGGGCGCAGCTGCAGACGTTTAACAGTGAACTCCCCTTCCACCGCGGCGATCACAATGTCACCATGTTCAGCTGTGCGCGAACTGTCCACCACTAGTAGATCACCGTCGCTAATCCCGGCTTCGATCATTGAATCACCCGCGGCTTTGACGAAGTATGTTGAGCTCGGGTGGGAAACCAGTAACTCATTGAGATCGATACGCTGTTCAACGTAATCAGCAGCAGGGCTTGGAAAACCACACTGTACTAAGTCACTGAAAAGCGGGAGAGCGATAATTTCTCGCAGTTCTGTTGGCCTGATGAATTCCATTGCACACACCTCAAAGACTGTTTTTATATACAGTAGTTTTATTTGTAAGTGTCCGCAAGATGCAGGCCCAGCAGCGGCTGCTTAAAGCTTCGCCGTTTCGTTTCTAAGTTTCTCACGCGCTTCGAATTATGCCGTTTGTAAATTTCTCAACTTAAGTCGGGGCTGTCTCAGCAACTTTAATTTTTTTGGTTGAATAAACAATCAGTCGGCATTTCTACCCGAACGCAGACGAACTGATCAGCAGGGATATCAACAGGATCTCCATCGTTTATACCGTCCTGTTCGTTCCTGGCGAATGCTGGTGCATCAGAGTGTGTACGATGATAGGTTTTGACCAACACAGAACCATCGGCATTAACCTCATAATCCAGCCAAATCAGCGGTTGTTTATTCCGGTCTGTGGGAATCTCAAACCCTCCGTCGATACCGCCCCAGGCAGCGTCTGAATTGAGTGATTCACACCCATCAATGAGATATTGGCCTACATCCAGACGAGTGACCGTAACGCCTTCTGATTCATCGTTAGTTTCATATCGTCCGTCACCGTAAATCTTCACAATTGGTGACGCGATTTTGATAAACCCGTTGCTATCTACGGTTGTGTTGCTTGTATCACGCACTACGGCGAGATTGTACCAGGACTGAGAGTTGGGGTTATAAACCTTATAACCGAACCCACGTTTACCATTATTGTCGCCATAAAAACCTATTAGCTGCATTCGGGCGGCTTCATCGGCAGAGGTAATATCAATCCATGCCCCTACGGCTCCACCTTCAACCTGGCCAGTAATGAAGCCGGTACTGTTTTTCCAGTATATGTTCGTCGGTGTATCACCAGGCGCAAACCGTGCTGTCTTTTGTCTTATGGCTCCAATATTAGTACAGGCTCCCCAGTAATCTCCGGTGGTTGCACCAGTTCCACCATATCGGGTTCCGAGTGGTACCGGATTACCATTATCCGAAACAACGACGCCCCACTCGTCTTTTCGTACGACAAGCGCATGATCCTGCGACGGGCCATAGACGATGCTCTGATTTTCCTGGGTAACGAATGTGCCTAAACCGAGGTTTGTGCGAGCGCCTGATGCGGTTGTCGAACCGGTACCGCCCTGGTTAACAGGTACTGCCCCACCGCTCTTGGTTGCCATATTGTCAGACAGATATTTCCATGACGGTCCGGTGAAGGTAGTGCCGTCTGGCAGCTTCACAGTGATGTTTCCGGCTGCGCTGTAAACCTGCTGCCAGTTCTGTTTGTCGTAATTCAGTCCACGCAGCGCTTCAGCACTTTGCGCCACCAGCGCGGCAGTGACCATGTTCAGCGCCACACGGGGAACCGCTGACCAGGCCGCGCCGGATTGTGTTGGCCCGGTAAAGTTGCTGACCAGCGTAAGTTGCGCATTACTCTCTACCGATTTTACGGGCAATGTATACGACACGCCGCCCACAGTAGAGACAATAAAGTCACCTGCTACGAGTTCGGTTTCGAATGAGGTTCCGGTACCGCCAACAATAGCGGACCCGTTTGTCAGGGTGATAGTTCCTGCAGACATATGCGCTCCTTTCGGGCAATAAAAAACCCCGCCGGTGCGAGGTCAAATTTTTGAGGATAAAAACCCTTTTGTGTTTGAGAAAAAACACATCATTAGATTAAAATTCACCCATAACAACAAAAGGGAATTACATGAAAACTCGTCTTTTACTCACAGCCATTACATTTTTTATGTTTGGCTGCTCTGGCCATGAAAAAGAATATAATTTCAAAATGGATTACCAAGTAGATGCAGCGCGCTTATCACTTGGTGGTGATATTCACGTCAACATCGACTGTGCAAAAAGGAAAGTTAACGTTATTTCCGATAGTAGCAATGGTATTTTTAGCCGTCATGTTAATAAGCGACTGAGTAATATTTGCTATAAGAAAGCAGATAATTTTGATGTTGTGTACAGGTTCGAGCCAGCAAAGGGGGTTAGGCAAAACATGATCGCCACGCATTACCCCCGCGTTCCACCAGCATCAAATGCCGACAAACTGAGCGATGGGGATTCGTAACCCACGCCCCTGGAGTGTCTGGCTCCAGCTACGCTGATTTTTTGAGATGTATCGGCCCTGCAGCTGCGAGCCAGTCCACTTCAGAGCAATGCCTGAGTAACCCGTTACCCCTCCATCATCACTGAGGTTTCCGGGGCAGTTATTCACCAGAATCCACGGGGTAAAGCTGAGGTTTATCACAAAGGTATTGTTCTGCAGGTCATAGTTCGCCGGCACGTCAAAGAAGCCAACAACCCTTGGCATTTTCGATGCTGATGCAGCACTCCAGATAAGATTTCCGGCACTATCGAAAACATCCAGGTAGCCGCTCTGCATTCCGATGTTTCTCGTCGTGCGGATCATGCTGCCTGCATTGTCTTCAAGAAGCTCAGCTCCGGGTAAACCATACTTGTTCACGTCCAGTTTAAGCCACCGCAAGGTTCCGTCATTCCAGAATTGTTGCTGTGTGAAACCCAGCGTACTTCCGTCACCGAACGGGCTATCCACGCGGTAAAACCCTTTATCGGTAACAGCACCCAGCGAGCGCTGATCATAAAAAAGGGTGGACCTGTTTTGAGAGTCAACAAGCAACTTTCCGTCACTGTTGTAAACTTCGAAACCGCTCATTGAAAGTTATATACCTCAACTGTGAAAGTGAATGCAGGACTGCCAGTGATCGGTAAATAGAATGCAGTGAAGCCGCCATTAAAAGCGCGGCAGTAATATTCATTCGCAGTTACCCCCGACGATACAATCGTTATAAATGAGCCATGCTGAGTTATACCCGAAAAATAAACGTCTTTTACCGTTTCTCCAGCAGCAAACGTTACAGATGTGGTCCCTATATATCTGATTGCATAATCAGTTAGATCTACAGCAATACGCCCTGCACTATCCCAGCATTGTAAACCCTGCGGCATTACCATAACCCCATTCTGACGCGCAGCACGTTGTTGCTGTCGTAAATCTGAATAAGAGTGCTGGTTATCAACATTCTCCCCCCTCCAGCTACGCCGTTAATTTCGAACGTCCCGTTTTTATCAATTCGCCATCCCTGCGCCCCTGCAACATAATTATTTGACTGGATGAAATTGCCGATTTTGGCATTGGTGATCGTGCCATCCTGAATAAACGCTGAGCTGATAAATACCTGGCCATTTATCACCGCGAACGGTGAATACTGGGTATCTCCACTGCCACTCATCAGCACGAACTGGTTAGCGTTGAAACCAACGCGGGTAACGATCGGCTGCCCTGCCTGCGCCAGAACGGCAATCGACATCCCGGCGTTATACATAATGCCGTTTATCCTAACGCCTGCTTTGAGGGTATAGATCGCCGAAGCGCCGGAGGCATCGACGACGGCGGTAAGCTTGTCCTCCAGTGCTGCAGTAACGTCCTCTATCTGCGCCTGCACCTGCGTTGAAAGTTCGGCCATTGCCTTATCAACTTCAGCAACGGTCGTTTTAACAACCAGGATATCGGCACGCACTTCCCCGTACTGTGCCCACTGGTGCTCGACGGCTCCGTGGTTCGCCAGGGCGTTCTGAAGAATTCCCTCAATATTGGTATCGATGTCACCAGTGAGGCGCTCCCCATCAGCAGAGGTAAGGAAATCGTCTGCAATATCACCTAGATAATCATCGGCGTTATCGTTAGACATCCCCCTGATCCAGTCGGTATACCCGGACTCGTTACCCGTTCTGTCTACCAGTTGCGCGCGGTACCAGAATTCCTGCCCTGCTTTAAGGCCGAGTTGGGTGTATTCCGCAGATGGATAAGGCACATCTGAGAGCAAGAGTGGGTCTGAAAAGTCACTGTTGGCAGTGTACTGAATTTCCGTTTTTAGCGTATCGCCGGTGTTTGCCGGGAAACCCCAGTTCAGACGAATCCCCCAGTTAATGCCAGTGGCCGTGAATCCTACTGGCTTAGGCGGATTACCTACTTTGCCGGTCAGGATCTTCTCTTCTGAATATCCCCATCCTGAGGAAATTTCAGCGGCATTAATTGCGCGCACGCGCACTAGGTAGCGCCCGGAATAAATCCCCGGGACGTCAAATGACGTGGTGGAGCTGCGCGGCATGTTCACCCAGTTTCCGTCATTGCGGCGCCACTGCCCCTCATAGGCGATAGCGTTCTGCGCCTGGTCCCAGCTGACGCGCATCGTTTCGACGCTGATATTCTGCTGAACCACTGAAAACGAGCTGATCACGATGTTAGCTGGCGGTGACTGATTACCAGGAGGTATTACACTTACTGGCCGCTGATCGATAATTGCGCCAGTATCGATACGGGCATATTTATCCGGATCGTGCCATGCAGCGGTGATCGAGAAGGTGCCATTATCGTTATCGCTTACGCTGACAACGCGGTACTGCTGAGCGTAAAGCTCGTCAGATTCCACCACCCAAACAGCTTCGGCCTGTGGCGTCTCACTGTATGCCGTGGTAACTGTGACTAATTCACCGTTCACGGCCTGAATGGTCCTGCTCTGCGACTCTCCGGAAGGTAGGTTGAGAATAAGGCGATCACCTGCTGCCGCATCTGCCACGCGGTCAAGTTTGATTACGCGACCGTTAACGGCGCTGATGCGGCCGCCCATAACTTTTCCGGAAAGCAGTTCGTCGGCCACGGCGATGATGTAGCCCGGCTGTGGTATGTTTCCATCCAGGCCGACATCGAACGAAACAACACGGTCTTTATTGTTGGTGAGGATGCCCCAGCGGCCTTTTCTGTTTGCTTCTGATTGCCGGGTGCATCCGATAGCCGTCATCTCCAGTTGATTAAAGCCGTAACGTGCCACCAGCGCCTGCTCAAACACAGGCTCCATCGCGTCAGCGTAGGCGTTATCCGGATCGGACCAGGATACCAGCGCTGTGGTGTATCGGGTTTTCGTGGTGCTGCTCGAATAGGTGAAGCGACCGTCAATAACGTTCGCGCGCGTATAGCTGTAATCAACATCACGTGGCATGTCAGCCAGAGCAACGATCTGATCCCCGCCCCAGTAAGTCATGCCGCGGAAGATAGCGGCAAAATCACGCAACACAGTGTAAGCATCGTTACGGTCCTGGATATAGACGTTGCAGGTATACCGTGGTTCGGTACCGTTTCCGCCTTTCCCGTCCGGTACCTGCTGATCGCAATACTGAGCCACCTGATACAACGTCCATTTATCGATGTTAGCCGCAGTAAGTCGGTTACCAAGGCCGAAACGGTCGGTAACCACCAGATCGTAAAAAATCCACGCTGGGTTATCCGTCCATGCCCATTTAAACGCCCCGGTCCAAGTACCGCTGTAGGTTCGGGTTTCAGCGTCATAATTATCAGGAACGCGGATAACACGACCGCGGGGCTCACAGGAGATCTGCGGGATTGAGCCGTTAAACTGGCTGGAGTCGAATTCAATGTACAGCAGCGCGGTGTTCGGATAGCGCAACTTGGCGTCGATCACCTCAGTGAAGCTCTGCAATGTCATCGTGTCGCCAGTCTTCGCGCTGTTAGCATCGGCTGTAATCTTACGCAGTCTGATTGTCCAGGTACTGCCAGCCTGAGGTAAATCAATTCGGTGGCTACGCTCGTAACCAGAGGTTGTTTTCCCGGTCACGCTGGTATTGAGTACCGTCTGCCATGTTCCGCCGTCCGTCTGCAGGTCAATCGCATAGTTGATCGCATAGCCGACCAAATCCCCGTCATCTTCCTGCTTAAACAGAGACGGCCATTTCAGACGCAGGCGTACTGCCGATAGCTGGGTGTTAGTGAAAGTGCGTGTCCATGCGGTAACACTGGAAACTTCAGTACCCACGCTGATTTCGTTTTCGGTACCGGGAATGCCCTGAATGTAATTTTGTGCCTGCGTTCCCGCGCGAAACTCCCATGTCACGCCGCTGAAGTTTTGTGAGCCGTCGGAGTTCTCCAGCGCCGTTCCGTCCAGGTAAATATCTTTGCCGGTTAGCTGCCCTGCAAACTCCCCTTCCCCAAGCGCAACGAGGATTTTAGCCTTCGCTACAGATTGAAGATCATCTGGCTGTTCAGTAGGGGTTCGGGAACTGGAACTGCCGCCCTTGCGGCCCTTTAACACTTTTTCTGTAGCCATATTGCGCCCATAAAAAAGCCACCCGAAGGTGGCCTGAAAAAAGGTTTGTTATCTACTGCTGATCTTCGACATAAATTCCGGCTGAAATAATCGCTCCGCCGATTTGCCGGCGACCATAAAGCAGCGGTACCGGGTAGCCCTGAGCAGCGGTGTTTGTCACTCCACCGAACGCGTATGAGGCGCGGTTGTCTGCACTTTGTTTGCTGGCTAATCCAGTTGGTTGAGGTGATAGCATTTGGACAACACCACCAAGGATCAAAGCGCCACCAGCTTGATAGAAAAATGGTGATGCTCCTGCAAATGGTGTGAAATTCAATACCACCCCTACTGCTACTAATACCGCACCTAAAATAGTTTGTAATACACCTGCTTTTTTACTTCCAATCGGCACTGGTACTATTCTTATAACCTCACCCTTAACAGGAAAACCTAATTCATCAATGCCTATATTTTTCTTCCCTCGAAAAACCGCATAAGAAAGTCCTCTTTGCTTACTCGTATTCATGAATTTTTCGAAACCATTAATCGTTGCAGATAAGGCTTTGCAGGCTTCTTGGGTTGTGCTTATCGAGCGATAATGTGTTTTACCAAAAGTCTTTCCTAGAACGCCGCCAAGTTCAATGCGTGTCATTACATCTGACATGAATCACCCCGATAAAAAAACCACCCGAAGGTGGCCTTTTAATATTAAAAATAGACTCTAGTTTATCGACATCGGGAGTATGTCCACATTCCCACTTTGGTCGATAAATATCCTTAAAGCTCGTGGAGCATTTTCTTTTATTGAAAACTCCCGTTCTTTTTTAGGTGCGCCATTACATAGGCCTTTCCCGGCAAACCCTGCTCCAACCAATACATCGCCAGGGTTTAAGAAAGCAGTAACTTTTTCCCCAGTATCAAGTTCAGCCAAATACTTACCATTGATATAGGTTGTAATAGCGCACCCACCAGCAACGAAACCTTTATCGCGAATGATAGTCACGGCAGTTGTGTTTGTTTTCTGTTGAAATTCTTTTGGTGCTGACACTTCTTTTGCATACTGCGGGAGAACTGGCTCTGTCGAACAACCAGCCATAATTAACAATGAAAATGCCAATAATGTTTTTTTCATATCCCTAACCCCTTTGGTTTTGCAAAAGGTTAGCACAGAGATTTGTAACGTAAAATCTTCATCGTCCGTTCCTGCCAGTAACCACCATACGGCACGCGCTGGCTAAGATGTCCGTACAGATGATGCAGTAGCATATTGCCCTCAAGCAGGATCCCCGCGTGATTCCATTTATCGGCCTGGACCTGCATGATAACCATATCGCCAGGCCTCGGTGGTCCGTCGAATTCCCGGAAGCCGCACTCGTACCAGCAATCCTGATAGAAGTTGTCCGGATAGCCCTTTTCCCACCAGGGATAGTCAACCCGATAGTCGTGGAGCTCGATACCGTGGGTTTGCCGGAAATAGCTCATGACCAGCCCCCAGCAGTCATAGTGTCCGAGCACAAACGGACGCTCCAGCAGTGGCAGTTCTCCACGCGGCTGAATGGTGCGTAAGTCCCCCTCCGGCCAGCTCACGATGTGCCAGGGTAAAAGCGTTGCATCGCATTGCGCTTTATCCAGTTCGCTTGGTTGCGTCGTGGCATCAGGGTGACTGTGAGCAATGGCGATCACAGTTCCCCAGTCTTCAGCTGCTGCGTAATCTTCCGGACAAAGGACAAAATTGTCCTCTGGCGCCTCGGCAAGATTACGGCACGGGAAATAACGTTCAACGCGGCTTTTCTGCGCCACGACGCCACAGCACTCACGAGGATATTCAGCTGCAGCATGCGCCATAATGGCATCAATGGTTTTCTGATGCATATCAGCTCCTGATCAAAGACGTCCCCGGGAAGCCACCAAACGAGAGTTCGTTATTTTCGCCGAACCGAAGTTTGCAGGCCGTCAGAGTGCCGCTGCATTCATCCAGGGACGGATCGCTGACCGGGTTATTGTTTTTGTCGAAATAGTTGGTCCCGGCATAGTCGCAGCCGTCGCCGGTGCGATACTTATTCCGGATGCACCAGGTACAGAGCGAATGCAGCTGTCGCGTCGGAATCATCAGTCCCTGCAGGTCCATCGGACTTGAAAGTGTGAACTCCACGGACTCGTTCGTCTCTGCGGTTTTGGCATCGATGTAAAATACTTTCACCTTTTCCTGCGTAGGGTCTGCCGCTGGGTTCCCGTCTGGAAAATTTCGGGCATCAAGGTAGCAGGCCAACGTATCATGGATAGTGACCTTCGCCTGCAGCAGATCATCATAGGCAAGACAGAGCGCAGTGATAGAGCTGTCGAGGTTAGCAACAGATAATTTAGGCTGCGCGCTGCTCCCACTGGTGGAAGCCTCAATCCCCTCAATCTGGCAGGGCCACGCTTTGTATTCCTGCCCCTGCCACCAGATGGATTTCGCTGGCAGTTTACTTTCATCCCCACCAGCAGCATCAATCTCTTCTGGTGTATGCGCGATATTATGCGCATGGAAGAAAAGCACATCTGACATGCCGAAGGCCGTACCATCGACAGAAAAAAGCCGGACTTCATTGCCCGGCTCGAGTTTTTGATAATCAGCATTAAGGCTCATGGTGCAAATGCCTGTTCAAACGTTGCGGTTACGGTTTCCACTTTTTTATTCAGGGTGACTCGCTGAAGGCTGTCAGCCTCAACACGCCAGAGGGCTATATCACCACCAGGTGGAGTGAATGTGAAAGACTTGGTTTTATGCCTCCGCAGGAATGAATGAATCTCCCTGGCTGTTACCGGATCGCCAGTAAAAGAAAAGGCATAATTTAGAACCTCATCGTTCAGGCCAGAACCACATACCTGCTTGTACCCATCACCGAACTGCGCCGTTCTGACTGTATCTTTGCTGCTCAGAGTGGGCTGGCTTGCTGCCTGAATCTTCCATGCAAAATGCTCTATGGCCATCATTTACCTCTGTTTATTGGCATTCCAGATGATTCCCCCAGGCCTTATTTCGCGCGCGATGCCTTCGCGGACCGAACGATCAACCACTTTCTGATAAGCCTGAGCAAGTGCACCATCACCACTCTGTTGCTGCTTCGTATCGTTAGACTGCGCTGTAGTCACTGAAACGGGTGCGTAAACGTTAATCCCACCGATACCAGAAGCTGCTGCGCTCCCCCCGCCGACCAGACCACCGGATGCATACCCGCGCATCAGCCGATAAAGATTGGCCACGCCGATGCGGCTGGTTGACTCTTTGGTGAAGACGAACTCCCCGCGGTGAACGATACCGGCTGGCTCGTACTTGCCGCCATGCCCGGTAAAGCCGCCTGCGTCAAAGCCCGTAGGGCGGAAAGACGGAACCGAAAATGACTGACCTGCAGATGCTGTATTGGTACCACCATTCACCCAGCCCATCGCGCTCTGGATGGTGTAGGCCACCAGCAGCTGGTTGATAACGGAGACAATCATTTTGAGGATCGACGTCGTGAAGTCCCTGAAGCTCGCCTTCCCGGTTGTTGTCAGGCTGGTAAGCTGGCCCGCCAGCCCGCTGAACGTTGCCTGCGAAATCTGCTGTACCGAGCTGAAGACGTTTGTCGCTGAGTCCTGATATTCAGCCCAGCCTTGTTTAGCACCGGCCAGCCAGTTTGCGCGCAGGGCATCTTCAGCCTCGAACGTCGCCCTTTGCTCTTCCAGAACCTTTTGCTGTGCCTGAGGACTGTAGGAATAGCTTTCGCTGAGGCGTTGCAGCGTAGTTTGTCGCCCGGCTTCCCGGGTGGATACCCCCTCAGACTGAGCCTGCAGGCCCGCCCTGGCGGCTTTTTGCTGCTGCTCAAACTTCACGGCCTGATCGGCCAGCTGGTTGAGCTTTTGCTGGCTGGCAACCTTATCGCCCAGGTCGGCCAGCTGCCGTTTGTACTCGAGCGTTTCTTCCTTGTGCGCCAGCAGGGATTTTTCCTGTACCGTAAGCTGTCGACGCCCCGCGGCCTCCTGCAGAACGGTGAACTGATTTTCAGTCTGCCAGAGATCCTGACGCTGTTTGCTTATGACGTCGTTCACGCTGGTATGCTGCTCGAGCGTTTTAAGCTGGGCCTGAAGGGTGAGAAGTTCGGCCTGCGCCTTTTCCTCGGCTTTATCCCCGGCGGGCGTTGAGTAGCTTTTGCCTTTCGGCGTTTTTGGATCCTTCCACTGCTTTTCAATCCCGGCGCGGGCCGCGGCAATGTCCTTTTCAGTCCACAGCGTGGCGACACCGTCTTTCGCATCCTGGCGGTTTTTCTCAATAAGCTGACTCAGCTTTTTCTCTGCTGAAGCCCGCTTTTCTGCCGCCGTCGCGCCGGACTCCACCAGCTGATTAAACTGCTGCTGGTTGCGGATTGCCTGAGCCTGCTGGTCCGTCCGCATTTTTTCCCGCGCGGCTGCCAGCCCTTCCTGGGCATATTGCTGATCGGCAAGATCGTAAGCCTGCTTTTTCAGCTCCACCTGCTGGCGCGCGTTTCTCAGCCTTTCCGCATCCGCTTTCTGCAGAACGTTGTTACCGGCATAATCCGGATCGACTTTAAGATTGCTGGACAGCGCGCGGTACTCTTTCTCTGCTGCCTGCCATTCAGCAAAAGAGTCCTGGCGCTTCATCGCGGAGTCAGGATTACGCCCTATGCCAAGCATCGCATCCCATGCGCCGGAGGCGGCATTCTTCACCCAGTTCCAGGCTTTTTCGAGGGAGCCAAGATTATCCTCGACCGCCCCGGCGCGCTGAATGACCGCGTCGGAATATGCCCGCATGGCCAGCTCGGCAGCTTTCTGCGAATCCCCCAGCGCCTGAGCAGAAGCTATCTGTTCATACTGGGTAGCCGTCAGAAAGTGAAGGGAATCGTTGAGCGTAGCGACTGCGTTAACCGGATCATCCTTCAGACGTTTAAATTGATTTATGGTTTCGTCGACGGCCTGTCCGGTAGCCTGCTGCAGCCTGGCGGCAACATTGCTGACCATGCTGACGTCATTACCGCTGAACGCGCCGCTGCCAACGACCTGCGCCAGCACGCCTGCAGCGGCATGCTGCGTGATGCCATTACCTGCCAGCGAGCGCGCCAGCGCCTGCAGCTGCCCTGATGTTTTCCCCGCGTAGTTCCCGGTCAGGATCAGCTGCCTGTTAAATTCCTCAGACTCTTTGCTGCCGTCATACCAGGCCTTACCCAGCCCGAATACCGCCGCGGCAATCCCACCAACCAGGCCGGCGATCCCCAGGCCGCGCAGCGACAGCAGCTGGTCTATCCATCCTGCCCGGTTCGCCAGCGTGATCCCGGAGCCGCGCAGCGCACCGAAGTTACCGCGCATGACCTCGCCGATAAGTACCCCCAGCTCCTGCCGGGCAGCAGCACTTTGCAGCCCCAGACCATGCGTGGCCACTTTGGCAGCTTCAAGCTTGCGGATATAGACCTCAGCCGCATCGCTGGCACCGACCTGCGCCGCCTTCATGCGCAGCAGCTCGGTACCGGAGAGCTTTTGCTCTGCAACCTGTTGCTTCAGCTGGCTGAGGAATCGCGTGCGCGCTGCGGCCGATTTTTCCTCCACGATCTGCAGTTCTTTTTGCCGGGCCGTGGTGCGGGAAATAAGGGCGAGATAATCCTGCTGGGTTATGTTGCCCTGTGCCCTCGCTGCGCGAAAGCGCGCCTGCACGTTCGCAAGCGACTGTGTCTCACCATTGAGCTGGCGAACGCCGTCAATCTGGCGGAAAAATGATGCCGCCAGTTCATCCTGTCGACGGGCAAGCGCTGCGGCCTGCCCGTCATTCTCACGCATGCGCTGATTAAGCTCGGTCACGCGGCGGTGAGTTTCATCAACGGACCTGGAAACGTTCTGCCAGTCTTTGGTCAGCCCTTCCGTTGCGGCCGACTGGCGGGATTTCATATCTGCAGCAGCCGCCGCGCCAGCGTCGCCCACGGTTTTAAACGCAGCCGCCTGCCGCTCGGAAGCGCGCTGCATTCGGGTCTGGACTTTTTCAGAGTCCTCAGCCATCCCGGTTAGCTGGCCCTTTATGCGGGCAACCTGCTCACTAAACGTGGCGCTGTCGACGTCAAGGTTGATGACCAGATCGCTAATCTGCTGGGCCATATCGGATACCTCCTGTTATCCCCTCAGCTGCGGCCATCAGCGAATCATCATCCGGCTCGTCATCGCTGATGACGATACCGGAAGGAGAAAGCAGGCTGAAATGTGCGGGGGTAAGTTCCGGATCGCGGAAGAAAAGGGTGGAGATGGAATAAAGCAGCTCTGAGAAATGCGCATCGAGCTGCGCGTCCTGAAAATAATGCTCCCGGTAGAACTGGTGCCAGTCGCCCAGTTCACTGGAAGTCATTCCAGCCAGCATGGCGCGCCAGTCGGGTCTCCCGAACTCGCGCGCCAGATTCAGGACAAACTTCAGCTCGCTGGCAAGGGCTTTTCCGCCGTAAAGGGTTCAGCGCTTTCGGCCTCCGCTGAGGCATCCGGATCGGCAACGTTGTCATCATCAACCGGAACGAGCATGCCGGAGAGCAGCTTTATTTCCATCTCTGCTTTACCGATCGCCTCCGGCGGCCAGCCGCTAAGCACCTGCTGATAAAGCGTTTCCACATCCGTGCCAGCCGGATCGTTATGCCACAAAGACATCGCGATCAAACGCGCACCGCAGCGAATATTTGAGCCTATCAGCCTGGCCGTCATTTCCTGATCGCTGATGCCGTCGCTGTCAGCGCTGACGGCCTTTTCCTCTGCGGCCATAAACGTGATGTACTCAATACGCTGCAACGCCGACAGCTCGAAGATGGTCAGGGATTCTGTTTGCCAGGTGAACTTCTCTTTTTTCAGAAACATGCGTCCTTCCTTACGCTGCAGTTACGGTGACTTTGCAGACCGCAACGAAATTACCGTCGCTGGTCATAACAATAACGTCAGCGGTGCCTGCCGCCACGCCGGTGACGGTGACCGTTGCTTTTGCCCCGTCGGAGGTTGCCACGCGGAACGAGGTATCTGAGGCGCTGGCAGGGTTAACCGTCACATTGAGCGTTGTGGTTGCGCCGACGGCCACGCTTGCCGTGGCTTTATCGAGCGTAACGCCGGTCACGGGGATATTCGGGGTCCCGCTTTCTTCTGCCAGTTCCGGCTTGCCGGTATTGGTGATTTTCGCTGTACGGGTAATGACCTCTTTTGCCGGAATGGCTTTACCCAGGCTGCTGCACCAGCCGCGGAAAACGTCGACGGTACCGTTCGGGTATTTGATTTTGTAATAGCGTACTGAGCCATCAATAAACCATGCGACAAGGTCTTTTTGCCCTTCTTCGCCCGGCTTCCAGGCGAGGGTGAAAGAGGTATCGCCAGCAGATTTTGCCCCCTGGGCCGTCGCGTTCCAGTCGGCATCCTCGTCGTCGAGGTAAGTGTCGTCATACGATTCGGCGGTCATTTCGCCCGGCGTCAGCTCTTTAATTTTAGCTAGGCGGTTCCAGTCGATATCCGAGAGTGGGTTAGCGAAAGCGTTGCCCGTTCCGGTGTAAAGCCAGAGGGTGGTACCGGCACCTTTCACGGGGGCCAGCGGGTTTGGAGTAGGCATAAGTACCTCTTAAATTGAATAGGTGATTAAGTACGTGAAATCGACTGAACCCCAGGTGGCCATTTCATCATCCCGCTGATAGTCATAATCCTGCGGGGTGAACGTCTCGACCAGTTCGGTCAGACCCGGGATGAAGGCCATTGCCGGATACACTTTCTCTTCCATCCAGGAATCAAGCGCGCTGTCGGGGCTGGAGGCTTTAAGAAATACCTCGATGTGAACAACCGCCTGCCACGAATCTTCGTCAAGCGAATCGCCGGTGTACTCCGCGTCAGAAAGGTATACAGCCACGGCAGGGAGATCCTGCTCTTCAAGAAAAACAGGGCGCCCGTCAAACCAGGTGACCGTGTCGGTGATCTCGGCTTTCAGTCTTGCCAGAATGGCTGCACGAATTGCGCTGTGTCTGTTCATCGCTTCAGGTGGATCCTCAGTTGGTTTTTCAGGGCTGCGGAAAGTTCTTTGGGCATATCGCTTTCAATAAGGCGCTTTGAAATAGCGGTGAAGGCAACGGTCAGCGGTGTCTCAAGAGGAACTTTGACCACATCAATCGGATAACGGGCCTGACCTACGCGCCGCATGACCTGCCAGCGCCCGTTCGAGAGCTGTTGGATAAAAGCGTTACGAAAGGTATAGGGCCCGATTTTAAGGACGCTGCCCGCTCCGTTTCTGGCCCCTTTTTTACGCGAGAGCCGGACGCGCGCCGTGCCGAGCTTTATCGCCGGAAGATTACCGCGGTTGATTTTTATCGACGCGACCGGGCGATCGTGACGAGCCTTGCGCAGACGGGAACGCTGGCGGACCAGACGAACCGGAAGCCCCTTTTTCCGGTTATCATCAACTGTTGCTTCTTTCGCTACAGCTTTGCTCCCCTGGCTTATCGTTCTGCTGGCCACCCGGTTTAGTGCTTTCGCGGTTGCCTCAGGAACGATTAACCGGCTGAGGCTGTTCAGGTTCTGAATAGCCCTTTCCAGTCCTTTCACAGACATAGCGCCTCCTCATTCGAGATGGATGCGGGGTTTTCCGTTGAACATGTCATAGCGGGTAACGGTCAGGTTCTTACCGTCGTAGTCGACGCTGTCGTTTCGGCGTGGCTGGTAAAGCTCAGAGAAAACCACCAGCGAAGTACCTGTTCCCGACAATGGTCCCATTTCCTCGAGTTGATCGGCTGGAACAACGTCATAGCTGCTGCCATTGATGATCGCTGTCTTTCCCATCTTTTTTATGGTGGCCGCGTCCATGCGCGCCGCCATCCGGTCAAAGGGGTTAGGCATTGATCTTAACTTCAACAACGGTGGTGTTTGCCCCTGCATCTTCCCAGGCGATGCCCGCGGCAACGGCGTCCGTTTCTTCGATCGTGATTTTGCCGTCCTTCAGATACACCTGCGCCCCGGCAGTAACCGCATCTGCGGATACTTTTGGCAGAAGGAAAACACCCTCGGTAAAACCGTCCCCGGTATCGCCAGCTGGGATATCGGTAATTGCCACCGCGATAAGTTTTCCAACAACAACCGGGTCGCCGCTGTGAACATCGGTTGCACCGCCGTTTACCAGAGGGATCGTTTTCCCGTCCTGCGCATAGTTCTTAGCCATAACTTCTCCATTCAGCCCCTTGCGGGGCTGGTTTCAGGTATAAAAAAAGCCCTTACGGGCGTCTGTTTGTCAGGACTGTTTTTTACTGACCAGAGGATTTGGTCATGCCGCGATAGTCCAGCGGCGCCACACCTGCATCAATACGCACTTTCGTGGCGATACCATCAGTGGTAAAGCCTTCCTGCTGATCGATGTATGGCGTGTCGACGCCGTTGAGATAAGCGACCTCGATGGTGTCGGTGCCCTTCGCGGCAGCCAGATACCAGGCTTTCGCATCAGCTTCATCCAGGCGTGGTTCGGCAATGACTTCTGCAAAGTTCTGGATAGGGTTAACGATCCCGGCATTGATGTCTGCACCTTTAACACTGGCCGACTTGATGGTCTGATTTGCCAGAGTTTCCAGGGCGACGGGCACCAGCATGTAGGCCGGACGGATATTCAGGGTTCGCTCCCCCTCCTTCTGCAGACGCATCAGCTTGCGCGATTCGTCCAGGCTGGCCACAGAAATTGCGCCCGAGCTCAGGTTCTTGTGATCGGCATGGAACAGCGCCTTTCCGTCTGAGAGTTTCGGGTTTTTGGTCAGAATGGCGTAAACCAGATCGCCAATCGTTGCTTTCGCCGCGCGCCCCATCTTCATCGGTACGTCGGTAAGCTGGTTCAGATCGTCGTTGATGATCGCCTGGCGGGTTACTGAGAAGATTTCACCATACGTGGCAAGCGCGATGGTTTCGCCTTTGTCACTGGTAGTGATGTACTTGTACTCGGCCCCTTCGCGAACCTGTCGCAGAGAAGGGAAACCACCCATGCCGACACGATGCGCCGTTTTGAAGTCCGACAGCTGGCCTTTTTTGGTCCACTGTTCGAAGGTTTCCTGCGCCTCGTCCCAGCCCTGAATCAGCGCTTTGTTCGCAACATCAAGCAGAATGTTGCCAAAGTCAGAAGTGCTGTGGGTCAGCGCCAGGCCAACCATCTGCATCGGGTTGTAGCTGGCCACGCCGATACCTTTTTCAGTCAGGGCCATACGCGCATACTCGCGCAGCGTCATACCGTTATAAACGTTATCCCGCTCCTGACCTTCGAACCCGGCACGCGCCATCAGTGCCTGGCGAATACCATCCGCGACGAAGTTACCATTGCCCGCATGAATATGCGGCTGGGTGGTTTTATTGGACGGCGTGGCCGTTTTACCGAGTTCTGCCAGCAGCAAATCTTTCGCCTTATCGACGGAACAATCAGGGTCGGCCACACACTGATTCTGCAGTTCCATGTGCTTATTGCCGAACATGGCAAAGAGATCGCCGATAGCGTTAACACGAGCTTTCTGCTCAGCTAACACCTGCGCGCGGATCACATTTTCATCCGGCGCCGGGTCTGTTTTTGCCTGCGGTGCCTGAGGCTGGGTAATAACCGGGTCACGCTGGGTAGTGTTGCGCGGCGGGGTGATCATGTTGCGAATGCTTTTTGGCATTTTTTCAAATTCCTCAATACGTTTTGAATGAATACAGGCCATAGCCTGAAGGGATGGTGTCACCTGGTCGGCAAAACCCAGTTCAAGGCACTCGCTGCCGTTCATCCAGGTTTCGTCCTCCAGCATTGCCGCAATTTCTTCGGTGGATTTTCCGGTTTTCTGCGCATAAGCCGGGATAAGAACGGATTCAACCTTGTCGAGAAGATCCGCATAGTCGCGCATATCGCTCGCATCGCCACCAGCAAACCCCCAGGGCTTATGGATCATCATCATCGTGTTTTCAGGCATGATGACCGGATTGCCTACCATCGCAATCACCGAGGCCATGGAGGCCGCGAGACCGTCGATATGCACGGTAATCGCCGCGCCGTGGTGCTTCAGCGCGTTATAAATAGCAATACCGTCGAAGACATCACCACCGGGCGAGTTGATATAAAGGTTGATGTGGGTGACGTCCCCAAGTGCCCGGAGATCATTGACGAACTGTTTCGCCGTTACGCCCCAGTACCCGATTTCGTCATAGATAAAAATGTCGGCCTCGCTGTTATTGCTGGCCTGCATGCGGAACCACGAATTACTTTTTGCGCTGGCTTTCGGACGGTGGCGCGCCCGGTTCTTTGGCTTCGGCACTGGTGCCTCCTTTATCATTGGCGGGGTCGGTGTCAAACACCAGGCCCTGTTCACGGTTCTCGTCAACCTCCGCTTTACGGCGTGACTTAACATCATCCGGGTTGCGACCGCTGGCACGTATCCAGTCGGATTCAGTAGCAGCACCGCCGCGGATCTGCGTTTTCCAGGCATTCGCTTCTTTAACGGGATCAATCCACGGCATAACGGGCCCCGAATAAACCGCGTTATAAAGCGAGTCCATATCGATGCCTCTCGGCAGCTTGATTTCTCCGGCAGCAATAGCCATCTTCAGCCAGGCCCGGTACATGGGCCGGGTCACTGAACCGATGAACCAGTCCTGAAGAATCAGATATCCGTCGGTTGACTCGACAAGCTCCTGCCGCTGGGCACTGTACGTTCCGTTGTAGTTTCTGGATGTGCTGGAAAAGCTGAGGCGACTGCCGGCGGACACGGCACGCAGCTGTCCGTTACGAAACGACTCGAGGTTAGGGTTCGGGCGATCGGATTTAATCATCCCGATTTCTTCCCCGGCCTGCAGCTCGTCATAGAGCATACCGGGCTGAATCATCAGCTCGCGGTCATCGCTGCTGGAATCAGACTCGAAGCTCTGTCCGTCGCCTTTTTTGATATACATGCCGAGTGCGGCAGCAATTCTGGCAGCGGTAAGCTCCGAGTCCTCGTACTCTTTCAGCGCGCTCAGACGCATCAGAACACCTGACAAAAGAGACGTTCCGCGGGTCTGGTGCAGGCGTCGTGTGAATTTGAGATGAAGCATGTTTTCTGCATCAATCTCTTTGGTATCGAACTGACGCCCGGATACTGGCAGGCTTTTATAGACCTGATATTTTTTCGGGCGCCCCCAGTTATCGACAAAAACGCCCTGATTGAGCTGGGTGGCGGCATCGCTGTTCATCGGCACGAAGTCCGGCTCCAGCGCTTCCAGCCAGAACGGCACGCCAGCAACCGGCTGAAGACCATTTCCGGTACCGCGAACCAGCTGAGCAAATACCTCACCGTCCCGGAGCCACGTTCGCAGCATCAGCCGCTCCAGCATGGGGCGGGTAAACTGGGTTGTAACATCGGGTCTTACGGACCATTCACCCCACTTTCTGCGGATATCAGTGGCCAGCTTTTTAGCTATCTTCCCGTTAGTCAGCATCGGATGCGGTTCAACTATGATGCCCTTCGCACCCACCACCCTTTCTTCCAGCTTGTCGAAAACGCCAATCACCAGATCGTGGTTGTTGTCCAGCCAGCGCGCCTGCTGCCTCAGTGAAACCGCCCCCATCTGGCTGAGCTGATCGGCTGAACGATTTTCCTTCTGGGCTTTGTGGGTACGCGTTTGCTTTACCGCCTCATACGCCTTAATAACTGCGCGGGCACGCAGGCGTGAGGCTTTCCAGCCTGGTGAAAACAGGCCAATCGCATCATCTAAAAAACTCATCCAAACCTCGCCAGCCTGTAGCCGGGTCGCCCGCGGCGTTTGTTATTGAGCGTTGCCAGTCGTCGCTCCCATTCCTGACGGCCTTTTCTGATTTCCGACAGGTTTTCGAGCGTCATCTGCTGTCCGTTGAAAGTGATTGATTTCCCCTCCAGAACAGACAGCTCGGCTGCAGCGTAGCGGTCGATCATGTTTTGAATATCTGCTGGATTCACACCCAACCTCCTGACGAAGACCACGGATTAGCCTGCTCGGTTACGGGCTTCTCACGTTTTGGTTTTGATTTAGATTTCGGCGCAGGCGGCGGGGATGGCATTTCGCCAGTTTCCGTCTGCGTGTCCTCGATCCACGTTTCCCGCCGTGCCCACTCAGGAGCTGACGGCCATTTGATTTTTTCGTAACCACTAAGGATGGCGAGCGCGTCGGCATAAACGAGCAGGTCAAATGCTTCGTTTGCGCCCCGGCCGGGCTTACTCCATTTCCCTTCATTCGAGCGTTCCTCATACGTCAGTTCGTCATAGAACCAGCTGCCCAGCCAGGCGGGGAAATGCACATAGCCAGGGCCGGGTGAATCACGCCACAGCGCATTGTTCACCCGGTCTTTAAGGGCATCGGTCTGGAGAAGATAAAGAGGCACATCACCCGTCGCCTGTGCGCGGCGCGTTGATCTGCCCGTGTTGTCGGGAAACGTTCGCTGGATAAGTTTGCTGCGCCTGACGCTGTCCCCCTTGAAGAGATAGATACGCTTACCCAGCCCTTCACGACGACATCTGCGCCAGAATTTGTAGGCATTATCCGTCACGCCATCTTCCCCCCCTGAGTCCACGGCCATCGACATCAGCCGCATGCCCTTTGACGGGTCAGCTGCGAGTGGCCACGTTTTATCAAAGACGTCGGTGAGTAAAAGATCCCAGTCCTCCGGGTAGCTCGCCGGATCCACCTGTAAGCTTTCCCCGTTGCCGTCGCAGCGCAGCGAATGCCGGATGTTGTAACGGTCAACTATCCAGCGCTCACCCATACTTCCATAACCCGTAATCTGCACAACAAAGCGCCGGTTGCGCCCGGCCTGCACGTCCACGGTCGCAGTGAGAAACTGCACGCCGTCCGGTACCGAGCGTTTTGGGACTTCTTCGGCACGCTGTTCAAGCAATTCACTTTTACGCTGCTCCATGCTGGCCCGCGGCAAATAGGGCCTGCCGAAATCGGTGTTGATCACCGTCTTCAGGGTTTCTTCGCTGCGCGTGGATTCATATTCCTGTTCGGCGGTCAGGAACTTATAAATAAGCTGCGACCAGGTCTGGTAAGCAGCTGCCGGACCTTCCATCCAGAAGGAGGCAATACGGGAACGACGGCCGTCACCGCTAACCAGGCCTTTACTGTCGATGGTTTGTCCGTCCCGGAGCCAGACACATTTCATGTTCAGCGCACGCTTCATGTCCGGCGTGATCCTCCCTTTGCAGGCAGGGCATTGAAGAAACGCCGCTTCGCTGGCAAGCACAGGATCGCTGCTGTCGCGGTATCCGGTCATATTGTCCATTTCCGGCTGGAAATATTCGCCGCAATGCGGGCATGGCCAGTAAAGACGACGGCGGTCACCACGGTTATAGAGCGATAAAATTCCGGTGGTCGGAGGGGCTTCATGGGGCGTGGAGCGCCGCCATTTTGTGTCTCTGATATCTCTCCCGGGCGAGCTCTCAACCAGCGTCATCCCGGAGGACATGAATGTCGTGTTACGTTTTGATGCCAGTGAAAAAGCATCCCCCTCCCCGTCGATATCTTCCGGAAAGCGGTCATAATCCGTCAGCGCCACACTCTTATAGTCCGAGGACGACATGATATTGACGGATGGCCAGCCCAGCTTCAGATAGTTACCGGCGCGGAATGTACGGTCGTAGACGTTGTTATCGTTACGTCTTGGGCTTAGCCGGGTTTTAACTTCAGGGCTACAGCGAAAAGTGCGGTCGAGGCGTTTTTTGGAATGCTCGCGCGCTTTTTCCTCAGATACCTGAATCACAAGCATATCTGCCGGATCGCAGACAATGTTATAAACAATCCAGCCGTCAATCAGCCCGATGGTTTTACCCGTTCGTGCCGGGCCCACAAACACCACCGCATCGTATTCACGCGATGCCAGGCAGTTCATCGGCTCAATCACATAGGGTGCCAGATCCGGATCCCACGGAACTGAGTTTCCCGCCCCCATCGGCACGCGCATATAAGTACTGACCGCATCGGCCACCGGCATACGACGCGGGGCTCGTAAAATACCGGAAACATCACGGCGGATGTCCCTGGCGGATGCCCGCTTTGCCATCAGTCCTCCTCAGGCTCTTCCTCCTCTTTTTCAGCGTCCTGCACCCTCTCCGCCATCTGGTCGCGCAGATCATCGATAACGCTTTGCACACGAACTACCGCAGCAGGCGTTAAAGCACAGTCGCGCTCGAGCACATCCGGGAGGGTTTCAAGTACCATGACGACAGCTTTCGCCATCAATGAGAATTCTCGCGCCACTTCATCTGCGGGTATTAACTGCCCCGTATCCTGTTCGAACTTCAGCCTCTCGTTCTCTGCTTTCCAGTGGGACAGCCTGTCAGAGGGGGGCATATCATCGATGTTGGCCGAAACGGTAGGGATCATCAGTTCGGTCAGAATGTCGGTCACCAGATAGAGCTTTAACTTGCTGTTGCTGCCTGGAGCAGGTTCAACATTTTTCAGTCTCGCGGCAACCGTCTGACGGTGTACGCCGGTTATCCCTGCCAGCTGGTTGATATTGAGTTTTAAAGTGGCAATTTCCTGGTCCATGATGGTGAACACTTTTTGAACGATTCGACATCTTGAGAAAATGGCCTCTAATTAAATCAAAGACCTGCGCATATGATGATGATGACCCTGGATCCGAAAAACTAGCCGTTTCCCGCGAGCGCGCCGCCCCGTGGCAGGCCCCCACGTCGGGAGGACCCATTGAAATGATAATGATTATCAAACCATGTTGTTTAGTTAATGAGGGCGATTATTTTATCTTGCAAATCTGACTGAAGCTCTTCCAGCTTTTTTGCGGCTTGCATGGCGCTATTTTTTATTTCAGGGGGAACAATTCCCCACTGATAACCGCCTTGATTAAAGAATGTATTGACCTTTTCAAGTTCTTTACTTATTAATTCCAAATACACCGATAGACTTGGGAAATAAATTCGCAAAATCGTATCTAGTCGATCATGCACTCTACCTATATTTTTAGTATCTAAAATATCATTCATTTGCTCGTGCGTAATTTTACCTTCAGCCACACTCATTCGAAGTAGGTTATGGCTATTTACGAACTTTGCCCATTCAGATATCAATTGGTGCAATTCCTCACCTTTCTGAATCAGAACCATTTTGTTTTGTCTACGCTCGTCATTTTTTCGTTGTCTTTGACTAGCAATTGAATTCAATACAAAACCTAGCCCGATGCTGATAAGAGCAACAAGTACACTTGTTAAATTAGTAATTGAAGGCACCCAACTTGTAGTTTCCTGCATATGACCTCCTAGTTAAGAAGCCATATCATAAATCAGCAATTATTCGTCAGGAAGCAAAATAATTATTGAACATCCCTGATATCACTAATAGTTTTCAACACTGTCATGCCGTATACCCTCAACACTTCTGATTCCCTCCAGCTGGTTATTACCCTTTTCTATCTCTGCCAGTAGCGGCTGGATCCAAAGAACTGCCTTGCAATACGTCAATCCGCTGGCGGTAATGGCACGATCATCGGTTGGGTCAGTTCCGCCGGTATCGGGGTGCATTGCGCTGGCACGTAAACGGTACGCGTATTCGAGCAGCCCACCAGCAATGTCAGCAGGAACAGGCAGATCACAGGTTTTTTCACGGCGGAGAATCTCCCGGTATTCGATTACGGTTTCTTCGGTGCTGGTGTCGATCAGGGAATTAAGCCTATTGGCATGTTCAGCAACCTGATTGAATCGATTGAAGTTGAATGCCTGGGTGGCGATCACCTGCCCCTGAATAGAGTTGTCACTTCGCAGAACGTCGTTATCGCTCTGAAGGCTACTGGCGTCAGAGCAACTCTTAACTAGAGCGACAGAAAGGCCAGCAATAACGACAACGCCGATAAGACCCGGATTAATTTTCATTGGTCCAGCCCCCAGCACGCCAGCGCACTTTCCTGATCACGCCGCTCGACCTGCCCATAGCAGCCATTCTTCTGCCCTTTTGTCAGGCGGCAATCACGCCCACCGTCCTTAATCCACCAGCGAATCGCCTCGCATGCCCCGTGGCGATCACCGGCATTGATGCGCTTGTAGAACGTGGAAGGGAAGCACTTACCCGGCCCGATGTTGTACGGGCAGAAAGATGCGATCCCGGCCTTCTGCGGTTCGGTAAGCGGTACCGTAATATTGCGGTTTACCCACGCCAGAGCCTTATTGCGTTCGATGGCGTTCACCTGATTGCATTTGGCCTGTGTCAATTTCATGCCCTGCACAACCGCTTTACCATCAACCATCGTGGCGCCACGGCAAATAGTCCAGATACCACTGCCATCTTTGTACGCCGTGAGGCTGTTACCCTCCTTCTCATTCAGAAACTGATCGAGAATAACGGATGCTGGCGCACCAGCGAGTACCAGCCCCAGAACAGCAGCACTCAGTTTTGCTTTGGTCCCCATCAGTCACCTTCCTTTTGTAATGCCTCAACGACCACGCTTGCAGCTGCGGGACGTTCGTGAAGGGGTTTGTCACCAACGCCTTTCAGGTAGTCATTGACCATTTTTGTTCGCTTCTCATCCTCTTTACGCCTACGGTGTGCATCTACACGCCCGTTGATGTAGGAGGCAAGCGAGATAAGCAAACCAGCAGCGCCAAAGAACATGAACACCAGATCCTGAGTGGTAAATCCAATGGCAGAAGCCAGAGCTGCTACCCACGCAAAGAACTGCGTGAAGATGTTCCCTGAATCATTCATTTTCATGGTCTCCACCTCCGTGATGACGGGGGGCTGTTTAGTAACAAAGGTGAAAGGCAGTTCGTAGGCAACCTTTAGAAATGACAAAACCCCGTAATGACGGGGTTTAGAAAGAGATTTAAGACTGTGGCATAAAGAGCACTCTTAACACGATACAACAAGAAATGCGTACGCGTGAGCAAATTAAGTTGGAAGGGGCAATGAGTTAACCTTATACTTATCCGCATCATAAAGTAGCGAACAAAGACTTACTCGCTAATCCCTTCTCTGAGTCTTACTGCAAGGCTCGTGCGGTAGCTATGTCCAAAGAAAACCTATAGCTCAAATTTTAACCAGTGGATACTAAATGCGCATTCCGACTTCGTTGAAGAAGCAACCAGTGATCGAGGCTGCTTTCGAGTTACGTTACTCTAAAGAGACCCAAGTTTCTGAAATTGTTCCGGGGTTTCTTTTTCATGCATTAGGTTGCAAGAAGCCAGTGATGAGCTTGCCGCCTAGCCAAATTCCGAAAAATGTTAGGGAAGACGATGAACAGTTGCATTATGCAATAATTTCACGGTTAGAGGTTGAAGACTATTACATTGGCCTTAGCGATCATGGCATAGTTATATCAACTTCTGGTACTTACAAGGGCTGGACGCATTTTAAGAGCATGATATTAAAGGTTTTAGTTGAGCTTGATAAACTGAATCTTAATAACAACATTAGTAGATACTCTGTCAAATATGTTGATTTCTTTGAATCTAAAGATAGTGATAATTTATTCCCTAAACTAAATATTGATGTTGTGATGGCAGGAGAGTCTATGTCCTCTTACCCAATCACGTTACGATTAGATAAACCTGACCAAACCTTTGACAATATTATTCAAGTAGTAAGTCACGCATTAGTTTTGTCTGGTAATGAAACATATAATCGTAACGGTTTGATATTAGATATTGATACTGTCAAGAGAATTACAGACGAGTCTGAAATCACTTCGTTTAATAACGATCGACAGAGTGCTCTAGATAAACTGCATGAATGCAATAAAATTACTTTTTTCAGTTGCATCAGAGAAAGTACATTAGAAGAATTAGAACCAGTATACTAGGAGTAAATTATGTCTAATCTCTACAGGAATACGACTAGTTATAAAACTCACGCTCAGTTTTTAGGTTGCCTAATGTGTGGGTTATACATTGCATCTTCTGCAATTGATGCTAAAGAGGATTTGCTTTCTGGCCCCATTCAGCGCACTTCAATATCTGGTTCACAAAACTTGCCTGGTTATAAGAATCTGATGCCATCTACAACACCAACTCTTGCTATGTATAAGAGCGATGAAAGTGGCTTTAATGATGCCAGATTCGCGTCTGCCGTTTCTAAATTCTACGGTGCCATGTCTTCCAGCCAAATTATATTGGGAAGTGAAATTGAATCGGTGATCGCCGATTCTTTATGGGATATTTATCTGGACTAATCCATGAGCACTAATGTTTTTCTTGATGTTGAGAAATTTAAAGATCAAATACCATACTACCTTACTCAACCACAAAAAGAAGGGCTTGTTAAAGCATTAGAAGATTTCCCTGATAACACTAACTACTATTTATCCAACTATCCTGTCGATTTAAAAACAGCAGCATTGCAAGGTGATGTTTTTCAAGGATTAACCATATATGGCCCCCAGGGTTCTCGACAGATAAAAGGTATTATTTTAAGTAATAGTTGTGACATAGACACTCAAAACAAACGTGACTTTCCTATGCGTGCAGTTTTTGCGCCCCTAGTTAATTTAGCCGCCATGGTAGAAAAACTTCGAGGCGCAAAAATTCCGGAAGATACTATTGTAGCGAAGTTGGATGCCATTAAAAAACAATTAGTCACAAATATCGTTTATTTACCTGAATGTGACCATATTCCGGAGAGCATTATTTTTCTTGATGATGTTCACCAAATCCCCACCGAACAATTACGTACATCCCTAGAGAAACAGGATAAAATCCTAACTTTAAGCCAGGTTGGTTTTTACATTCTGCTTTTCAAGTTATCTATTCATTTCTGTAGATTTCATGAAGGTGTTGCGCGTTATGACAACTAACCAATGGAGGGATTCCCTCCATTGGTTTAATTGCTCAATATTGCTAACACTCCAGCAACAAATCCAAGCGCAGTTTCCATTTCCTTTCTTACAGTCCCATCTGCACATCTTCTCTTTTTAGCAATTGCTCGTAATGAGATCCCCATTACAAAATGGGCAATAACCAACTCGTACTCTTCAGGTTTATATTTCTTCAGACGTGCGATACAACCATCAATCATGATCCCTTCATCATCATCACATTGCAGGCGTGACTTTTTACCATGCGGTAGCAACCCTTTAAAACCAGCAGCGATAGGCTGCCAGTCGACTCCACTGCTATCAGCTGCAGCCCAGGCACCCCAGCGATCCATTACCTCATACATGTCACGCATTTTTCTCTCCAATGTTTTCGATAATTATCATTCCGGTTTCGCCCCATACTTTTGATGTCCGGGCGTCCCAAATGTGGGAATCATCCTCAAACAAGGCGTCCAACAGAGATTTTGTTAAGTTGTCCAGGTCGGGCTTTTGCTGATGGGGTTGTCCGTCCATAGCTGCGCGTTTTTTCTTGGTCCAGCTCGTCGGCATCGGCAAAACGAATGTGATATGTGCGCCGTTCTCCGGCACCCGAATTCCATGCAGGCGGGCTTCATCGCAAAACATGCGATAGCGCATCACCGGCGGGCGCTGCTTCCACTTATCAGCGCGGGTCATGCGTGGTTTTCCGACAGGAGTGATGAGGTATTTAGGCATAGAACACTCCCAGTTCTAACTGGACCTGCTCCAGCAGCTGCAACTCGGTACCGAAGTTTCTCTCCCATTGCTTACGGCCAGCATGAATGGCTACACCATAACCGCCGTTGCGATGGTGCATATGGCACAGAGGAATTGATTTTC
Source organism: Enterobacter sp. UCD-UG_FMILLET (assembly GCF_000762975.1). Lineage (NCBI taxonomy): Bacteria > Pseudomonadati > Pseudomonadota > Gammaproteobacteria > Enterobacterales > Enterobacteriaceae > Enterobacter > Enterobacter sp. UCD-UG_FMILLET. The sequence goes on along the minus strand of NZ_JRJC01000027.1, from coordinate 37,191 downwards.
GATGGTCAGCGCGCTGGCTTGCGCCCTGCCCGGTTCGGATGTGGTGGATTTCCGCAGGCGTTTCGCCCAGGTTCTGATTTCTGCACACGATGCAGCCCAACGCGGCCACACGCGAAAGATGGAGGCTATCTGCTTTCTTCATGCTGGACCACCAGCATAAGCAGAAACACCGCACATAGATGGGCGGTGAGTGTTGTTTAGGGTAATGCTCTGCGCCATTTTGATTCCTCAGGTCGGCGCAGTAATCAGTGGGTGTTCAGCCCGTTTGATTATTATAAATGAACACTTACAGCTTGAGAACCTTGAGTGCTTCTGGCAGGGAGTTCAAGTTGATAATCCGATCTTCATCGTCCAGAACCTGGGCTGAAATGCCGCCTCCTTCCCGGCGAATCAGTGTGCGCAATGCCTTTCTGGTCACCAGGTAGTCTGTTATTTCACCATCAGTAAGGCATAAAACTAGCATTCCGTCTTTGGTGAGACCGGCAGCAAATTCGTTCAATTTCATGGGCACATCCCTAAAAAATGGATTTCCCCTTGCGGGGGTTGTCCTTTTCTCCCTGTGAACAGATTTCATTAAGGTTTTCGCTAACCAGATGTCTAATAGGTTAGAAAGATCAATTAACCGTAATTGACCTGTCTAACCGATCTGTTTTCTAGACACAGGAATCAGATCCGGACTTTTAAATAACAGGTCGATTATCAATATCGGTCACACGATTTAAGAGGTGCGTTACGACTCCCATTACGGTTGCATCATCCAGCACATCACCCTCAATCGCCTCTCCATCCTGAGTGATCAGTGCCTTCCCCTGGACTTTTGCGAAGTCCAGACTTCCGCAGAACGAAATCAGGACTGTGTCGCCTTTTTCCGGCTTTCTGGCGACGTTTATGATCGCGTACCCGGCCGATGTTTCGATGGTGCGGCAGTTGCCGTCATAGCCGCAAAGGCTGGTGATAGTGAGCGTCTGTTCTGCGTAGTCTGCTGCTGGTGATGGAAAACCCATGATAACCACCCCCTGATAATTAACTGTATATTTATACAGTAACACCAAAAAAACGAGGGTCAAGATTTTGGGCGCAAAAAACCCGCCGGAGCGGGTAAGTGCTTAATCAATAATCAATTCTTCTCATAGCCAGCACCACCAGTAGGATTAAAACCACCAGCCATATAGCCCCTGATAACAGCTCCATCAGATACACTGTTTCACCTCCTGCAGAGACGTCACTAGCCCCTCCACATTGCTAACTTTGCCCCCGCTAACTCTTTCCATTTTTCTTTAAGCAACTGCCGGGCCGCTGCCTCTCCATCAGGCGGGAACGAAAATCCCGCGCGGACACCAGGACAACCGTTCGAACAGCGGACCTCTGCAGACCCCCAGTTCATCCCGCGACTGCGGACCCTCAGTGCAGGAGACATGCCGCATACAGGGCATTTCGGCAAATCAGTCATTTCCCATCCCCTGCAGCAGATGTTTGTGGCGGCGCAGCTCGCGAACGGCGCCCTGCAGACGCTGCAGGTTTGCTAGCTTCGTTTTCGTGCGGCGGATTTCGGTCGAGATATAGCGCGATGACGGAATAATCAGGTCATCAGGGCGGCTGGCGAAAGCTGGGATATCCTGAATAATTTCAGCAGTGGATTTGCTGGCTGGCGCAGCTGCTTGGTCGCAACCCTCTGGCGCTGGTTCCTGCGGTTCTGGCTTAGTGACCGGTTCACCCGCAAGACTCCAGGTGATGTTTTTACCGTCAACATGGCGCAGGACCAGACCGTCCTTGCACATTGCACCCAGCGAAGCATTCAGGGCTCGCGAAACTTTACCCAGTTTTTCTGCGACCTGATTGGCGGTCATTGCCCCCTGGCCCTGCATTGCTGACAGCACCCTCTCAACCAGCGGCGACTGCTGCTTGGGTCTGATACGCTTCGGCTTCTGCTCTGTCGCGGTACCGAGGAACCAGCCGCCGTCAGCAAAATCACACAGTCCCTGCTCTTTCTGCTCGCGCAGCATGTTCAGCGCTTCAACGGGCTCGATTTCCAGACGGGCAGCAACCTCGCGATATGTTGCTTTTTTCATGGCTTTCAGTGCATCCAGTACGGTTTCCATAATTTTCTCCTCAAAATTCACTTAACAGGTCTCAGGTGGCTAACGTTTCCGCGATAGCTCTCCCAGTCAAAGTTCACCCAAATGCCGTTATCCATGCGCAGGCGATCGATAACCCTTGCCCCCAGGGTCTCTACCAGCGCGTCGTAATTCAGGTTGGTCAGAACGCCAACCGGGCGCATTGCGGCCAGGCGGCGATCGATAATCTGGTTCAATAAAACTTTCTCGCCGCGGCTATCGCGCTGAATGCCGACTTCGTCGAGCACCAGCAGATCCACTTTGCAGAGGTCATCCAGCAACGCGGCTTCAGACAGCCCTTCGTCGTAGCAGGCCCTGGCGCGCAGAGTCAGGTCCGGCACCGTAACAATCAGAACCGTTCGGCCCTGTTTCAGCAGATAATTTCCAATGGCCGCTGAGAGGTGATTTTTCCCGGTACCTGGCTTTCCTGTGAAAACGAAACTGGCGAATCCGGTACCAAAATTTTGCGCATAGCTCTTTGCCATACTCAGCGCATGGCGCTGGCCATCGCCCTCCACCATGTAATTCGCGAAGCTGCAGCTGCGGTGCAGGTTCTGGATTCCGGATCGCCCAAAAATTTTCTCTGCCCGTACCTGCTGGTTGAGCTTGTCGATTTCCGCTGCGCGCTTTTGCCCTTCTTCACGCTGCCAGGCCATCAACTCAGCTGCACTTTTGAATTTGGGTTCAATGCCTGCCGGAATCACACGGCGAAGGCGATCGAGAATCGAACCTGCGTTTTGCATGCTTACCCCCTGAATCCTGGCGGAACGGTGTTATCTGGACGGGAGATCTGATTTATATCCCGTCCACCAGCCTGGTAATGCCCCGCTCCCGCTGACGCCAGGCGAAGTATCAGGTCATCCCATTTTTCGCGGAGTTTCGCCGGGCATTTAACCTGGCGAACCCAGAACGGATCGCTCTGAACACGCCTGAACATCTCGCAAATCTGCTTGTGAGTGTGCCCATCAAGTGAGCGCATCAGTCGAACGTCATTCGCCCAGACCGTCCAGTTCGGCTCTTTCGGACGAACAATCTCGCCGTCAAAGGTTGCTGCCTCTTCGTAAAGTTTCAGCACACGCTTCCAAATCCATTGCGCACAGGTCAAATCTTCCTGGCTTCCCCACTGGCGTTTCGCGGGACTGCATACCACTGCTTCAGGGTGGCGCTTTAAAAATTCGTTTTTTGACATCTTTCCGTCCGACGGCGGAGCGTCCGGACAAGAAGGATTTTCTGGTTCTTTGACTGGTTCAGAAGAGTGACTGATTCTGGGTGAATCTCTTTCACTACCCCCTGGTGAATTTGATTCACCATCTGGTGAATCTCCTGCACCACCCCCTAGTGAATTTGCTTCACCACCCTGGTGAATTTCCTGCACTACCCTCGAACTGGTATTTGCACCGTTCAGGGTTAGTCGGTAAAAATTACTGCCGTTACCTTTCGGGCCTGATCTGGTCTCTTTTCGCATCAGGCCAGACTCACAAAGCGCGGCAACATGATTCATGACGGAACGACGGCTGATCTCGCACTGATCAGCTATATGCTGATAGCTCGGCCAGCACTCGCCCTGGTCGCTGGCGTTATCGGCCAGCTTAAGGAGAACCAGCTTGCGCAGCGGATTTCCTACCTTGACCTTCATCGCCTGAACCATCAGTTCCATGCTCATAGAACACCTCAATACAACTGAACTAGGCTATGTTCGAACAAGTCGAAATCAGCTTCACTTTGACGCCAACCAGCTGCGCCAGCGCATCGATCGCTTCCAAAGTTTCTCGCCTGATAACCGGTTGCGGTTTGCCGGTGAATACCGCGTTGGTGGCTTCGATGCATTCTTTGTTCACTTTGGCGGCTCGGTAGAACATGCAATCCTTCAGCTCCAGTTGGGTATCAATCGCGGCGCGCACCGCATAACTCAGCGCCTCTGCCTGCTTGAGATAATTAGGTGTATCGTTTCTGAACGCGCGCTGAATAATTTGCTTGTTGTTGTGCAGCCGGCGCGCATACTCGTCAGGGTCAGTTACGTCATTGAGAGACAGCAGCAAATCACCGAAATGATGCGGGGTTATCAGCTGCGTGACCGTCTTCCAGCCCTTTTCCTGCGCCCAGGACTCCAGCTCACATGCTAGTTTTTTGATTTCCATCAGTCAGACTCCTTTGAATCTTTTGGGTTATCTTTGTACTCATACAAAACTGAGTCGTACTTCAATGCACCACCCGTTATCTTTTCCAGTCGCGCGGCTCGTCGTTCAGGGACCAACTCCCCCCATTCACTGACAGAGGATCGAGCGATGTTGAGAGCTCTCGCCACATTGGCTTTTTTCCCAAAGTGTTTTATTACATCTTCGGTTTTCATTGGGTTCTCCTTGGTAAGTTTTCCTAACTTTATATGTTAAGGAAACAAGAGTCAATGCGCGTTAGGATTTCCGAACTATGAAAACGATCGGTCAGCGTATAAAAGAGCGACGCTCTGCCTTGAAATATACCCAGCGCAGCCTAGGTAAACAGGCTGGGGTTGCCCATGTCACAATCTCTCAGTGGGAACGTGATGAAACCTCACCGAGAGGCGATAACCTATTCAAACTTGCTGCAGCACTGAAGGTAGAGCCGGGCTGGATTATTAAGGGTGATGAGGGGTATGAACCACCACCAGCCGAATCCTACAGATTGTTATCCCCACAGCAGCATCAGCTTCTAGAGCTCTTCGACAAGCTTCCTAATGCAGAGAAAGAACAACACATCATCAATTTGCGGGATAAGGTCAAGGACTATGATGAAACGTTCAATGACCTCATAAAAACCAAAAGCAAAGAAGAAATCCTGCAGATCCTCAAAAACCTCGACATCAAATAATTTTCACCCTCATAGGCCGCTCCAATAGCGGCCTTTTTGCGTTTTCCGCACCTCTTCTGTTAGGTTTTACTAAATTTACACTTGACTGCTTGTTAGGTTTAAATAACAATCAGCGTTATCAAAACTTAACAGCAGTAATCAGTAAACGTTCCGCCTACCCGGCGATAAGGGTAAACAGAGCGAACAGGCAGGATGCCCAGGAAGTAGCTGCCGGCAGCATACGAAACAAAGGTGAGATGGCAAGACAATCGCGCAGCAGGTTTACCGGTCCACCAGCCAAGCGTTAAAGGCACATAGGAGTTAACCATGATCGATTTCGCACGCAAAAAAGCTGGCTGCCAAACCGTTCGCTTAAATCTGTTTGAAGTTCTGGTTCGTAAGCTTTGCTACTTACTGGCCCAAAAAGGCAATCCTGAGCTAAAAGCATGAGCTCATTCTTTGCCCTGATCGTTACCGTCTGTGCCCTCACCGGGGAATGCTCAGACATCATGCTCGGTGTATACAAAACCGAATCTGGCTGTGATGCAGCTGCCAAAGAGCAGCACATTAAAGGAGTGTGTTACCCATATAAACCGGCTGGAGACCAACAGCCTGCTTTCAAGTTTTAATCGAGTTATGACCAATGGCTGTTACCAGCCCCTAAAAGCACAAAACCCGCGCAAGGCGGGTTAAGTACCCGGTCAGCCGACCAAAGCTTTCCGGAATCGAGTTTTGACCAATGACCACTACCCAAGGCGGCAATCACTAGCTGCGGGTATCTTACAACCAAAATTAAGGGCCCGATATGGAATTCTTTCATTTAATCAAGGCAACACAGAAATCCGGCAAAGAAGATGCCGTTATCTGGTTCACGGCTAAATCAGAAGCGCGAGCCAATTTGCAGCTGGATGTAGAGCTGGAAGATGCTGGCATTGAAACCGGCCGGGGCAAGGATTATAGCAAGCCTGTCCGTACCGATTTCCCTGTTTACAACGACCTGCCGGAAGAAAGCACAGTGGATTACACCTGGTGCAAACGCTACGAACTGCAGGACGATGGACGCACCTGGCTGCCAAAGGCTGGTGATGGGTCGACTGGACCCGTGGACAACTCTGCCGCACCGGAAACCACCGTTAAAGTCGAAACTACCGTCGAGACTGTCCCGCTTGAAAACCGCACTCCAGCGGTTCGTTATGCCGTCCACCTGACCAGCGACAAATACCAGTCACATATCACTAAAGAGCAGCAGCTGGCTGCCAGCGAAATGTCACTGGATGAAGGCAACACCTATCTTCAGAAACTGCTGCTGGCGAAGAACGACATCCCTGAATTTACCGAACTCAGCCTGAACGCTGAGTGGAAACTCGTTCAGGCGATTAAGCAGGTATTCGCGCCAGATGAAGTTCACGAAACTGAAAATATCGCTGCATTCATGGCTGACTGGGCTAAAGCAGATGCCAACGATCGCAACCAATTAGTCGAAGCCTGGCGTAGCAGCAAATTTACCCATGTGAAATCTGAAAGCACCAGCGACACCGGTGTTATAGCAGATCAGGGTCTTGAACCTGATAACGGTATCCAGATTGACGAGAATGATGACGAAACCACACGTTATCCAGTCGTACGCATGCCCTTCCGCAAGCAGGTACTCGCCCAGTTCACCTCCGACGAACTGCGCCACCACTTAACCCGCGAAGAATACGAAGGTATCAGCGCGCTGGAGATGGACACTGACAATAGCTATGTCCAGAACCTGCTGCTGGCGGCAGAAAACTGCGAACAGGTTAAGGGTTACGATGCTAAAGACCTTTGGCGCTATACCGACGCCATTCGCAAAGTGTTTAGCCAGGAAAAGCGTCACGAACTCGCTTTGGTTCTCCGATTCACCAGAATCTGGGCGGCGACTGATTACATTGACCGCGGCCTGCTGGTAAAAGAATGGGCCAAAGGCAGTCGCGTTGCAGAAATACAGCGTACTGAAAGCGGTACGAATGCTGGCGGAGGCAACAAGACCGACAGAAACCCTGACCTTAAACATGATCTAGACACTCTCGATTTAGAGATTGCGCTGGCCACGTTACCAATGGATTTCAACATTTATGATATCCCTGGTGGTGTTTTCCGTCGGGCAAAAGAGATCGTGAGTAAAAAAGAATGTCCATTCAAAGAATGGTCTAAAGCTCTTCGTGCAACTCCGGGAGTTTTGGATTACTCGCGTGCAGCTATTTTTGCACTTATCCGCAGCGCTCACCCAGAGCATTACCTGTATCCGGCACGTCTCAGCGGATTCATTAACGCGAACCTGACTGAAAGCGAACATTCTGCTCCATCAGACGAAACTCTTGCGGCTGCGCGCCATAACCCTGAGGTGAGCTGGACAAACGAGGTAACTAATGACTCTGCTGTTGAAACTGGCGGCCAGAATGAGTGGACTCAGGTCGACGGCGACACGCAGCCGGTTCTCGAAAAAGTTGGTAATGGTCTTTTTTCTATTGAAGGGTTGGCCACTAGCAACGCTGAAATCGACCAACAAGATACCGCAGCGGAGTACGTCGATAATGTGCAGATGGAAGAAACTGGTAATGATGAAACCCCGAACTGTGCTGCGTTATCAGAAGTCACGGAAGAAACTATCTCAGGCGCAAGCACTACTGAAACTTATAACAGCACAGCTGCTATAAATAATGATTCCGGTCATCATAATCATGCCGAGCCTGAAATGCTCTATACACACCTTATGGTCGACATTGAAGCGTTTGGTAAAAAGGCTGATTCGCCAGTCGTATCTATCGGAGCTGTGTTCTTTGATCCATCTACAGGTAATACCGGATCGGAATTTTACAAAGTGATTAGCCTGGAATCTTCAATGGCCAGCGGCGGGGTTCCGGATGCATCTACGATAATATTCTGGCTCAAAGCTTCACCTGAAGCTCGTTCAGAGTTAGTGATGGATGATGCTATTCCGCTCGATGATGCATTACTGCAGCTAAATGAGTTTATAGGCGAGAATGCGGTTAACGGCCCTGATTCTGTTCAGGTCTGGGGTAATGGTGCCACTTATGACAATGTCCTGCTTGAGGCATCTTACGACCGGACGGGGATCCCCTGCCCATGGAAGTTCTGGAATAACCGGGATGTAAGAACAATTGTCGAGTTGGGTAAAGCCGTTGGCTGCAAGCCTCGCTATGAGATCCCATTTGAGGGAGAACCTCACAAGGCTATTTCGGATGCTCATCATCAGATCAAATACGTGTCTGCAATCTGGCAGCGTCTGACTGAACACTGATTTTTTAATTTCAGAAAATGGCTCTGATATGGGCCATTATGAGGTAAATCATATGCTTCAAATGCTGACTTTAGAAGAATGGGCTGCGGAAAAATACCGGAGTAATCCCCCAAGTCTGAATACTTTACGCCGATACGCTAAAGAGAGCATGTTCACTCCCCCGGCCACCAAAGAAGGAAGATACTGGCGGGTAAGAGAAGATGCCGAGATTACAGGTAATTTAACCCAGCCCGTTATTAAAAAATCTGATTCTCCTATGCTTCAAAGGATACTGTCTGATGGCTGCCCGACCACGTAAAAACAACGTTAAGATACCTAATCTTTATCCGCTCTACAGTCGTAAGGTAAATAAAATCTACTGGCGTTATAAGCATCCTATTACTGGTAAATTTCACAGCCTCGGAACTAACGAGGCTGAAGCAACAGCAATAGCAATCGAAGCTAATGAGCGACTAGCTGAACAGCGCACTAGGCAGGTTTTGGCTCTCAGTGACAAGATCGCCACCAGCAAAGAAAAGGCGATAACAACAAATACGTGGTTAGATCGTTATTGGAAAATTCAGGATGAAAGACTGGAGAATGGTGATATCAAGCCGAACACTCATAAACAAAAGGCTAAACCAGTAGCCCTACTTCGTGAGAGCGTGGGAATGAAATTGATTTCATCCGTCGATGTTCGGGATGTTGCCCAGATACTGGAGTCCTATGTTGCAGAGGGTCAACCGAGGATGGCCCAGGTAATCCGCTCTGTTTTGATCGATGTTTTCAAGGAAGCACAGCATTATGGCGAGGTACCGCCGGGTTATAACCCGGCTCTTGCTACAAAACAACCACGCCGACGGATTACCCGACAGCGTCTTAACCTTGACGAATGGCAAAAGATTTTCGAGATAGCTGATGCCCGCCATCAATACATGGGTAATGCAATGCTATTGGCACTCGTTACTGGTCAACGCCTTGGGGATATCTCCAACATGAAGTTTAGCGATATTTGGGATGACCATCTGCATGTCGTTCAGGAGAAAACAGGGAGCAAGCTAGCGATCCCTCTATCCCTAAGGCTTAACGCGATTGACTGGAGTTTGAGGGATGTAGTTGCACGTTGCCGTGACTATGCAGTGAGTCCATACCTAATCCACTTCTTTCGGGCAACCTCAATGGCAGAACGAGGTGCTCAGGTAAAGTCGAACACAATAACAATGAACTTCAGTAAGGCTCGTGATAAATCAGACATAAATTGGGGGAATGGCACGCCAGCTACTTTCCATGAACAACGCTCGTTAGCGGAAAGACTATATGAGATTCAAGGGATAGATACTCAGAAGTTGCTAGGTCATAAGTCACCGAATCAAACGGCTCGATATCATGATGATCGGGGTAAAGATTGGATTAAAATATTTATATAAAGGAGTATACACTCCTTTATATTAATTTTTAAACCCCCACCGGACTGCAAAACGCCTTACCAATTTAATTAAACATAACAATTAATATCTTTTATTAAGAATGAATTTTAGACGTAAACTTTTATCTTAACCTATTCAGATAAAGATTTCTCTTTGCTAATCTTTATCGAGCGCTTTTATTTTAAATAACTTTTGAACGCACCCGCAAATAACCTTTATTATTTCGATATGCACTGACAATATAAAACCTTGCATGAACAAGTAGTTAAAAATTGTTAGAGAAAAAATTTCAGTGATGATAACCGCTAAGGCAGCACCAATTAACCCGAACCTTAGAGAAAACAAATAAGAAAGCACCAAACTAAAAACCAAAACAAATATAGTTTTATATAGCAAAAATCTATATCCAGAAAACTTAACAATTATTTTTGATGAAGCCATTCCAAGTGTAGATAATAATGTTGCAAAACATAATAAAATGCAAGGCGCTATAGATTCATTATACTCACCCCCATATATGTAGAAAATTATATAGTTTATCAAAAACGTCATCAGCAATATTACTGGAATTGACAGTAAAATGATATTCAAATGCAGTCTTGCACCAAGATTTATTATTTTTGATTTACTTTTCTCTCGAAATATTGCTGGTAAACAAGAGGTTAGCAATGATAGCAAAATGAAATTCCAACTAGTAGCAAGAGTTTGAGAAACTGAATATATGCCGACATCATGATCACCATACAAACATGATATTACAAGTAAATTCAACCTCGGATAGATTGATGCAATAACAGAAGGAATAACGAGAATACTACCCGCATAACTCAGGTGAAAAAATCTTTTTCTTAATACTTTGTATTTTATTGACACTTTACTTTTATACTCCCTCCGGAATATAAATAACTTCAAAAAGTAAGGGGTGGCGCTTATAATTATAAGAGGCAATCCAAAAAAGATAACCGGAGCTTTATATTTAACCATTAATGCTCTGACTACTAAACCGAAAATAAGTCCGGTTACGTTTGCAAGAGCATTCATTCTAGAGTTCAGTAATGACTCATTAAGGCTGGTATATGTATCAATTGTGTAAAAGTAATATGCCAAACATATTGACAGCACTAACACCATACCTGTTAAATCCATTTGCACATTTAAAATCATGATGCAAGCACATGCAAAAAATATAAATACCGCACTCCTCAATATGAATACAGGCAACATTAATTGAATGCCGCCCAGTAAATTTGTGGTTATTCTTTTATAGAAAATACTATCGCTACCAAAAACCGCGGCAACTTGGATAATTTGAAAAATCGCAGTTGCGATTGCTATTTGCCCAATTACTACAGGCCCCAAGTATTTAGCTACTAAAGCGTTTATAAAGAAAAGACCAATTACGCCTATTGATTTTTCTGTAATCATCCAAATGATATTTTTTTGAGTTTTAGTTAACACCTATCCAACCTCTTTTAAATATTTATTTCTCTTCATCATCTTTATATAGTAAATCTATGAATTGCGTTATATCCATGCTATTTTTATTCAATAGCATAACGTAAACAACAGCAACTATCAGTATCAATAAGACAATACATGAAAGTAGAAATAACATATTCAATCCTCTTTCTAACATTAAATTCAAAACCAATATAATTCAAAAAAGAATGAGTAGATTAGTAAAAATATCGCAAAAAAATAGAATTGCAGAAGTGTTTTTAGCAATACTCAAGCATGGAAAACATTAGTATGCACGCTATATATTATAAATAGTTATAATATATATTATTAGCACCCTACCAAACAATCAACTAACACAAAATACACATCCAAACGACTATTGAGAATGATAGATTGATATTTTTTGACGAACCCAGAACTGCCTGCTGGTAATTTAACTAATAGATAAAATATGTATAATTACACAAGAACATATTTAAATTTAAACTTGCCATCCCCTAAAAAGATCATATGATTGCCTAACATCAAACTTTAAGAATGAAAATAATAGCAGAGGCATTAAATCATGTTTGACCATATCTTAGAGATTGTTGAAGCTTCTAACAAATTTATACGCATTTATGCGTCAAATGGACAGCAGATACACAGCACACTCAATAATAAACCACATGTTTACTTTCTCACCGAAGGTAGAGTAGATATTTATAGGAAAACAGACGATATTTTAATTTTCACTGTATATGCACCTCATATTTTAGGGTTATTTTTTATGTTCGAAAAGAATGATTATCATTATTTCAGAGCTTCAACGGATGCAACCTTTACAGCAATTCCAACTATAGAACTGAACTACCTGGCTGATAGTAATGATTTGTGGAAACATTTTTTCTTAATGACTTGTGAAATCGCTTCAAACTTTTTCAAAAGGGATCAAAGATTTTCATCAAAAAATGCCTACGATATTATAAAAAACAACTTAGAAGCTATATGGGAATTACCAGAAAATGAAAGATCTCAAATTTCAGTTTTCAAATTCATTTTATCTAGAAGTACAATATCTCGTAGCTCCTTAAATAAAGTTCTAAAAGACCTCAATGATGGGGGGTATATTAAAATTCACAGAGGAAAACTTTTAAACATTAAAAACCTACCGCTAAAATATTAATCACTTAGGCGGCAGAAAAATCTTTCTCCATAATGGTGTTGTTTCTGATGTAATACTCTTCTTTTCGTTTATGCGATAATTAGCATAAAGACAATAGATTGAGAATGGAATCAATACCATTATCGATACAATAGATATTATATTATACATGCTCATAAACCCCTTCCTTTGTTGCCAGAGCATACATATAAAGTTCATGTCTATTTTTTAAATTTAATTTTTGCAAAATATTACGCCGATGTGTGCTTATTGTCTTTTTTGTTATGTTAAGAATAATTGCAATGTTGTCATCTGTTGTTCCTTCAGAAAACAAAGTGAACAAAAGAGCCTCTTTTGATGATAGTTTTTTAAAATGAAGCATATCATGAAAGTCATTTTGGTCTGTTAAATCATTAAAACACTCAATGTATTTATCCAAGTCGTAATTACATGGTAAAATCAAAGTTTTTTCTGGTCTGTATTTTGAAACTGCATAACAATGTAAAAAGTTATCTGTAATAATAATATCTTGAGTATGATACTTATGATAAAAAATAAGTGTTGGAAGCTTTGTTGTTTGCTCAACGTTATATGTATAAGATTCAAAAACTTTTGAATCTTCAATAAGTTCCCTGATGCCGTGATATAAAAAATAATTGTCAGTAATAACGTATATTCTTAATAATTTTTTAGAGATCATTTTATTCACCTTCAAAATCAAAACAAATATCCTATCCCAATGATGAAAGTATTTATTTCTTTGTTATCAATAATACCCAATTCATATCCTGAATTTAATTGAATGTTGTCTGTTAAATTGTAAAAACAACCAGCACCAAAAGCGGCTCCATAAACCTCATGTGTTTGATTAGGTTGCATTTTTGAACCAGACGCAAGACCAGCAAGCCCATATAATTTTAAATCTTGCGTAATGTTAAATGCTATACCCGGCATAATAGATGCATATTTATTCTTTAAATAAGAATATCCAGATCCGCTGGTGTTCTGTATATAAGTGCCTGATGCGACCAGTGCGAAATTATTCATATCGTGTCTAAACATGATATTCATTCCATGCATATTTTCTGCCCCATTTTTCTTGCCTATGGCATAATTCATAGACATTGAATTACTAGCAGATACAGTCGTGTTAAAAACGCAAATAAAAAGAAACAGCACTGCAAGCTTAATTTTATGCATAAATCCTCCAAAAATTTCTCTTAAATATACAGAGATAAAATTGTGTTACCAGCATATAAATACGCAAGAAAAAGTTATAATCACACAATGAAATGTATATTTTTGTATATTGACTAAGGAAATCAACAGGAACCAGTGATTCCCAGATAAAATAGCAAAAGGATATGAGAACCGACGTTGTATACATTTCTGATAGTTTGGAAACTACAACGCCCGAATACATATTATATGCTTATAGTAACCTGTATGCCGTCTGGTAAATTGTTTTGGAAAATGCGGAAATAATAGGGAAAAACATCTGATTAAGAGAGGATTTTGATAATCTATTTTGATAAATTGTTGATAACCGTTCGAAAACTAATAATAAAAACGGGAACCAATCGGCTCCCGCTCTTGTTTAACCCAGAATCTGGATTACATGTTCGCGATAATCGCGTCGCCAAACTCTGAGCATTTCAGCAGCTTAGCGCCTTCCATCAGACGTTCGAAGTCATAGGTTACGGTTTTCGCGTTGATCGCGCCTTCCATACCTTTAACAATCAGGTCTGCGGCTTCGAACCATTCCATATGACGCAGCATCATCTCTGCGGACAGGATGATAGAGCCTGGGTTCACTTTGTCCTGGCCTGCATATTTAGGTGCAGTACCGTGGGTCGCTTCGAACAGGGCGCACTCGTCACCGATGTTCGCGCCAGGGGCGATACCGATACCGCCAACCTGTGCTGCCAGGGCGTCAGAGATGTAGTCACCGTTCAGGTTCATACAGGCAATCACGTCGTATTCTGCAGGACGCAGCAGGATCTGCTGCAGGAACGCATCGGCGATCACATCTTTAATGATGATTTCTTTGCCGGTGTTCGGGTTCTTAATCTTCTGCCATGGGCCACCGTCGATCAGCTCACCACCGAACTCTTCTTTCGCCAACTGGTAGCCCCAGTCTTTGAACGCGCCTTCGGTGAACTTCATGATGTTGCCTTTGTGAACCAGGGTCACAGAGTCACGGTCGTTGGTGATCGCGTATTCGATGGCCGCACGCACCAGACGTTTAGTACCGTCTTCAGAGCATGGCTTGATGCCGATACCGCAATGCTCAGGGAAGCGAATTTTCTTCACGCCCATCTCTTCGCGCAGGAATTTGATCACTTTCTCTGCGTCAGCAGAGTCCGCTTTCCATTCGATACCCGCGTAGATGTCTTCTGAGTTTTCGCGGAAGATAACCATATCGGTCAGTTCAGGGTGCTTAACCGGGCTTGGGGTGCCCTGATAGTAACGAACCGGACGCAGACACACGTACAGGTCCAGCTCCTGACGCAGTGCCACGTTCAGGGAACGGATACCGCCGCCAACTGGCGTCGTCAGTGGGCCTTTAATAGCAACGCGGTAGTCGCGGATCAGGTCCAGCGTTTCTGCTGGCAGCCAGACGTCCTGGCCATAAACTTGAGTAGATTTCTCACCGGTGTAAATTTCCATCCAGGAAATTTTACGCTCGCCTTTGTAGGCTTTCTCAACAGCGGCATCAACCACTTTCAGCATTGCCGGGGTAACGTCTACACCGATTCCGTCACCTTCGATGAACGGGATAATCGGATTGTGAGGAACGTTAATCTTGCCGTTTTGCAGGGTGATCTTTTTACCTTCCGCCGGAACAACTACTTTGCTTTCCATTAACCTCTCCTTCGAGCGCTTCTGGTTGTTACTGATCTTATGTTAATAAATTGTAATGAGCCCTTCGATAGTACCTGATTGTCCTGCGCCATGAAAGGTCTTCGTTATTAGGCTATAATGCGGCAATTGATAACGCCTGAAAATACCATGAAGAAAACTTCTTTTACAAAACACCGGGTTGAGCGATTCAGCTCGCGACAAGCCGCCAGAAGACCGCAAGAAACCCAGCCGAAGCGGGTTATTTTGTTCAATAAACCCTACGATGTTTTGCCGCAGTTTACCGATGAAGCCGGGCGCAGCACGCTGAAGGACTACATCCCTGTTCAGGGGGTCTACGCAGCCGGGCGCCTGGACCGCGATAGCGAAGGCCTTCTGGTCTTAACCAACGACGGCGCGTTGCAGGCGAAGCTCACGCAGCCGGGCAAACGCACCGGTAAAATTTACTTCGTCCAGGTGGAAGGCGAGCCGGATGACGCGACGCTGGCAGCGCTACGCAGCGGCGTGACGTTGAACGACGGCCCAACCCTGCCCGCAGGTATTGAGCGCGTGAATGAACCGGAGTGGCTTTGGCCGCGCAACCCGCCGATTCGCGAACGCAAATCCATCCCAACAAGCTGGCTAAAAATAACCCTTTATGAAGGCCGCAACCGCCAGGTTCGGCGCATGACCGCGCACGTTGGCTTCCCTACCCTGCGTCTGATTCGCTACGCCATGGGCAGCTACACCCTGGAAACGCTGGCAAACGGCGAATGGCGCGACGTTACCCCTTAAGGAGTCACTATGTTTAAACCTCATGTCACGGTTGCCTGCGTGGTCCACGCCCGGGGTAAATTCCTTGTCGTCGAAGAGAGCATTAACGGCAAAGCGCTGTGGAACCAGCCTGCCGGACACCTTGAAGCCAATGAAACCTTGCTGCAGGCAGCCAAACGCGAGCTGTGGGAAGAGACCGGCATTCACGCTGAGCCTCAGTACTTCATCCGCATGCATCAGTGGATCGCACCCGATCACACCCCGTTCCTGCGCTTTTTATTTGCCGTTGAGCTTAGCGAAACGTGCGCCACTGAGCCGCAGGATGACGATATCGACCGCTGTCTGTGGGTGACCGCCGACGAGATCCTGAACGCGCCAAACCTGCGCTCGCCGCTGGTTGCGGAAAGCATTCGCTGCTGGCAGTCAGGCGCACGCCTGCCGCTGGATGTCATCGGCGCATTTAACTGGCCGTTTACAGAGGGTGTCAATGGTGGGGGGGCGTGATAGAATACGCCGCCTTGAAGTTCAATGTCGTGAGTATTCCATGTCAGATAACAGCCAGAAAAAAGTGATCGTCGGCATGTCCGGCGGTGTCGATTCCTCCGTTTCCGCCTACCTGTTGCAGCAACAGGGCTATAAGGTGGAGGGCCTGTTCATGAAGAACTGGGAGGAAGATGATGGCGAGGAATACTGCACCGCCGCAGCGGATCTCGCCGATGCGCAGGCCGTGTGCGACAAGCTCGGCATTGAACTGCACACCGTTAACTTTGCCGCAGAATACTGGGACAACGTTTTTGAACTGTTCCTGGAAGAGTACAAAGCGGGCCGCACGCCGAACCCGGATATTCTGTGCAACAAAGAGATCAAATTTAAGGCCTTCCTGGAATTCGCTGCGGAAGATCTGGGCGCTGACTACATCGCGACCGGTCACTACGTGCGCCGTGCAGACGTGAATGGCAAAAGCCAGCTGCTGCGCGGTCTGGACGGCAACAAAGATCAAAGCTACTTCCTCTATACGCTGAGCCATGAGCAAATCGCCCAGAGCCTGTTCCCGGTCGGCGAGCTGGAAAAGCCGCAGGTGCGTAAAATCGCCGAAGAGCTGGACCTCATCACCGCGAAGAAAAAAGACTCTACCGGCATCTGCTTCATCGGCGAGCGCAAATTCCGCGATTTCCTGGGACGTTACCTGCCTGCTCAGCCGGGTAAAATTGTCACCGTCGACGGGGAAGAGATTGGCCAGCATCAGGGGCTGATGTACCACACGCTCGGCCAGCGCAAAGGCCTGGGTATTGGCGGGACCAAAGAAGGTAGCGAAGATCCATGGTATGTTGTCGACAAAGACGTCGAAAACAATATTCTGGTTGTTGCCCAGGGCCACGATCATCCGCGTCTGATGTCCGTTGGCCTTATCGCGCAGCAGCTGCACTGGGTCGATCGTGAGCCGCTGAAAGGCACGCTGCGCTGCACGGTGAAAACGCGCTACCGTCAGACCGATATTCCTTGCACCATTACCGCGCTTGATGACGATCGCATTGACGTGCGTTTCGACGAGCCGGTGGCCGCCGTCACCCCGGGTCAGTCTGCTGTCTTCTACAGCGGCGAAATCTGTCTGGGCGGCGGGATCATTGAACAGCGCCTGCCGCTGCCTGCTGTTTAATACGATTCACACATAAAGGAGACCGTGTGGCGAAGAACTACTATGACATCACCCTGGCGCTGGCGGGGATTTGCCAGTCAGCCCGTCTGGTGCAACAGCTGGCGCATCAGGGTCATTGCGACGCAGATGCCCTGCACGTTTCATTGAACAGCGTTATCGATCTCAACCCCGGCTCGACCCTGGGCGTGTTCGGCGGCAGTGAAACCAATCTTCGTCTCGGTCTTGAAACCCTGCTCGGCGTGCTTAACGCCAGCAGCCGTCAGGGATTAAACGCGGAGCTGACCCGCTACACGTTGAGCCTGATGGTGCTGGAGCGTAAGCTGAGCGCCGCAAAAGGCGCGCTCAATACCCTGGGCGATCGTATTGCCGGATTACAGCGTCAGCTCGATCATTTTGACCTGCAGTCGGAAACGCTGCTGAGCGCCATGGCCGGCATTTATGTTGACGTCATCAGCCCGCTCGGGCCGCGTATTCAGGTCACCGGCTCCCCTGCCGTGCTGCAAAGTCCGCAGGTACAGGCAAAAGTGCGCGCGTCCCTGCTGGCAGGGATCCGCGCAGCCGTACTGTGGCACCAGGTGGGCGGTGGCCGCCTGCAGTTAATGTTTTCTCGTAATCGCCTGACCACTCAGGCAAAACAAATTCTTGCTCATTGTTAACCTCCCGGAGTTGCGAATTATGGAATTATCCTCACTGACCGCCGTATCCCCTGTCGATGGACGCTACGGCGATAAAGTCAGCGCGCTGCGCGGGATCTTCAGCGAATATGGTTTGCTGAAGTTCCGTGTTCAGGTTGAAGTACGCTGGCTGCAAAAGCTGGCCGCCCAGGCAGCAATCAAGGAAGTTCCTGCTTTTGACGAAAAGGCAAACGATTACCTTGATAAAATCGTTGCCGAGTTTAGCGAACAAGACGCCGCGCGCATTAAAACCATCGAACGCACCACCAACCACGACGTGAAAGCGGTTGAGTACTTCCTGAAAGAGAAAGTGGAAAGCGTTCCTGCCCTGCACGCCGTGTCTGAATTCATTCACTTCGCCTGTACCTCTGAAGACATCAACAACCTGTCTCATGCGCTGATGCTCTCCACCGCGCGCAAAGAGGTGGTGCTGCCTTACTGGCGTAAAATCATCGACGCGGTAAAAGCGCTGTCCGTGGAATACCGCGACATTCCGCTGCTCTCCCGTACCCACGGCCAGCCAGCCACGCCATCCACGATGGGTAAAGAGATGGCGAACGTCGCGTACCGCATGGAACGCCAGTACCGTCAGCTGGAACAGGTTGAAATTCTTGGCAAAATCAACGGCGCGGTCGGTAACTATAACGCCCACATCGCCGCTTATCCGGAAGTGGACTGGCACCAGTTCAGCGAAGAGTTCGTGACCTCTCTGGGCATTCAGTGGAACCCGTACACCACGCAGATTGAGCCGCACGACTATATCGCCGAACTGTTTGACTGCATCGCGCGCTTTAACACCATCCTGATCGACTTCGATCGTGACGTGTGGGGCTACATCGCCCTGAACCACTTCAAGCAGAAAACCATCGCCGGTGAAATCGGCTCTTCCACCATGCCGCACAAGGTAAACCCAATCGACTTCGAAAACTCCGAAGGCAACCTGGGCCTGGCGAACGCCGTGCTGCAGCATATGGCAAGCAAACTGCCGGTATCCCGCTGGCAGCGCGACCTGACCGACTCCACCGTACTGCGTAACCTGGGCGTGGGCATTGGCTAC
Organism: Enterobacter sp. UCD-UG_FMILLET; assembly: GCF_000762975.1. Classification (NCBI taxonomy): domain Bacteria; kingdom Pseudomonadati; phylum Pseudomonadota; class Gammaproteobacteria; order Enterobacterales; family Enterobacteriaceae; genus Enterobacter; species Enterobacter sp. UCD-UG_FMILLET. Next base: position 17,951 of record NZ_JRJC01000027.1, on the reverse strand, counting down.
GCGCTGATCGCGTACCAGTCCACCCTGAAAGGCGTGAGCAAACTGGAAGTGAACCGTGACCGTCTGCTGGACGAGCTGGATCACAACTGGGAAGTGCTGGCGGAGCCAATCCAGACCGTGATGCGTCGTTACGGTATCGAAAAACCGTACGAGAAGCTGAAAGAGCTGACCCGCGGGAAACGCGTTGACGCCGAAGGCATGAAGCAGTTTATCGACGGTCTGGCGCTGCCGGAAGAAGAGAAAACGCGCCTGAAGGCGATGACCCCGGCGAACTACATTGGCCGCGCCATCACCATGGTCGACGAGCTGAAGTAACGCCCTTCTCCCCCTCTTCGCCCGAAAAGGGGGATGCTTTTTCCCGGTTTACTCAATGTTTATCCCCACAACAACATAATCAGCGTTAAACTATTCATACCAATTATTTAGGGAGAAGAGATGATGCGCGTACTGGTTGTTGAGGATAACGCATTGCTACGCCATCACCTGAAGGTTCAGCTTCAGGAGATGGGACATCAGGTGGACGATGCTGAAGATGCGAAAGAAGCCGATTATTATCTCAATGAACATCTGCCGGATATCGCCATTGTCGATTTAGGGTTGCCTGACGAAGATGGTCTGTCGTTAATTCGTCGCTGGCGCAGCCACGATGTCTCTCTACCGGTTCTGGTTCTGACCGCCCGTGAAGGCTGGCAGGATAAGGTTGAAGTGCTCAGCGCGGGTGCCGACGATTACGTCACCAAGCCGTTTCATATTGAAGAGGTGGCGGCGCGCATGCAGGCGCTGTTACGCCGCAACAGCGGGCTGGCTTCACAGGTTATTTCCATTCCGCCATTCCAGGTCGATCTCTCCCGCCGGGAATTAGCGATCAATGATGAAGTGATTAAGCTCACCGCCTTCGAATACACCATCATGGAAACGCTGATCCGCAACAATGGCAAAGTGGTGAGCAAAGATTCCTTAATGCTCCAGCTTTACCCTGATGCTGAACTGCGCGAGAGCCATACCATTGACGTGCTGATGGGACGTTTGCGTAAGAAAATTCAGGCGCAGTATCCGCAGGATGTGATTACCACCGTCCGTGGCCAGGGCTATCTGTTCGAATTACGCTAAATGAGACGGATTTTACGCCACATTCTGCCCCTCTCGCTGCGGGTTCGTTTCTTACTGGCCACGGCTGCCGTCGTGCTGGTGCTGTCGCTCTCCTACGGCATGGTCGCCCTGGTAGGCTACAGCGTCAGCTTTGATAAAACCACCTTTCGGCTGTTACGTGGCGAAAGCAATCTGTTTTATACCCTGGCGAAGTGGGAAAACAATCAAATTACCGTCGAAATGCCGGAAAACCTCAACCAGCAGAGCCCGACGCTAGCCCTGATTTATAACGAAAAGGGGAAATTACTGTGGGCGCAGCGTGATATTCCCTGGCTGGTCAAAAGCATTCGTCCGGAATGGCTCAAAACCAACGGATTTCACGAAATTGAAGCCGATCTCAACACCACCAGCTCGCTGATCCATGAAGATCGCTCCCTGCAGCAAAAGCTGAACGAGATCCGCGCCGACAACGCCGAGACGGAGATGACGCACTCCGTCGCGATCAACCTCTATCCAGCGACGCTGAACATGCCGCAGCTGACCATCGTGGTGATCGACACCATTCCGGTCGAGCTGAAGCGCTCTTATATGGTCTGGAGCTGGTTCATCTACGTTCTGGCTGCGAATCTCCTGCTGGTGATCCCACTGCTGTGGGTGGCGGCGTGGTGGAGCTTGCGCCCCATTGAATCACTGGCGAAAGAGGTTCGTGAGCTGGAAGAACATCATCGCGAGAAGCTGAACCCGGAAACCACCCGTGAGCTCACCAGCCTGGTGCGTAACCTCAACCGCCTGCTGAAAAGTGAACGCGAACGCTACGATAAATACCGTACCACCCTTACCGACCTGACCCACAGCCTGAAAACTCCCCTGGCCGTCATGCAAAGTACCCTGCGTTCAATGCGCAGCTCGAAGCTGAGCGTCGATGATGCCGAGCCGGTGATGCTGGAGCAGATCAGCCGTATTTCCCAGCAAATTGGCTATTACCTGCACCGCGCCAGCATGCGTTCCGGCAGCGCGCTTCTGAGCCGCGAGCTGCACCCGGTAGCCCCGCTTCTGGATAACCTCACGTCCGCCCTCAACAAGGTGTATCAGCGTAAAGGGGTGAACATCAGCCTCGATATCTCGCCAGAGATTAGCTTTGTGGGTGAAAAAAATGACTTCATGGAAGTGATGGGTAATTTGCTGGATAACGCCTGCAAATACTGTCTGGAGTTCGTGGAAGTGTCTGCGCGTCAGACGGAAACCGAACTGCATATTATCGTTGAGGATGATGGCCCGGGGATCCCAAGCAATAAGCGTGACGTGGTGTTCGATCGCGGTCAGCGAGCCGATACGCTACGTCCTGGCCAGGGCGTAGGATTGGCCGTCGCCCGCGAGATTGTCGACCAGTACGACGGGAAAATAGAAACCAGTGAGAGCTTGCTGGGCGGCGCCAGAATGGAGGTTATTTTGGGTCGCCAGCAGCCCACATTGAACGATAGTTAACCCGTTATGTGAAAAATGCGAGGATCTCGCAGCCTGGGGGCTGAGCTTCCGTTATAATCCGAGTCAGTAAGAGCCTGCGGAATAAAAAAATATGGATTATCACTTAACGCTTAACTGGCCCGAGTTTATTGAACGTTACTGGCAAAAACGCCCGGTGGTTCTGAAACGCGGATTCAGCAATTTTGTCGACCCTATCTCGCCTGACGAGCTGGCAGGTCTGGCCATGGAAAACGAAGTCGACAGCCGTCTGGTCAGCCACCAGGACGGGAAATGGCAGGTTAGCCACGGTCCTTTCGAAAGCTACGATCACCTCGGTGAAAACAACTGGTCGCTGCTGGTGCAGGCGGTCAACCACTGGCATGAGCCCACTGCCGCATTAATGCGCCCGTTCCGCGCCCTGCCCGACTGGCGCATGGACGATCTGATGATCTCCTTCTCCGTGCCGGGCGGCGGCGTAGGTCCACATCTTGACCAGTACGACGTGTTCATCATTCAGGGTACGGGCCGCCGCCGCTGGCGCGTGGGCGAAAAAGTGCCAATGAAACAGCACTGCCCGCATCCGGATCTGCTTCAGGTTGACCCGTTTGAAGGGATTATCGACGAAGAGCTGGAACCGGGTGATATTCTCTACATTCCGCCGGGATTCCCTCACGAAGGCTACTCCCTGGAAAACTCACTCAACTACTCCGTGGGGTTCCGCGCGCCAAGCGGCCGCGAGATGATCAGCGGATTTGCCGACTACGTTCTGCAGCGCGAGCTGGGCAGCTATCGTTACAGCGACCCTGGTGTGCCTGCGCGCGAGCATCCGGCCGATATCCTGCCCGCAGAGCTGGATAAGCTGCGCGGCATGATGCTGGATCTGATCAACGAGCCGGAACATTTCAAACAGTGGTTTGGGGAGTTTATCAGCCAGTCTCGTCATGAGCTGGACGTTGCGCCGCCGGAGCCACCTTATCAGGCTGACGAGATTTATGATGCGCTTCAGCAGGGCGACAAGCTGACGCGTCTGGGCGGTTTGCGCGTGCTGCGCATTGGTGAGGAGGTGTTCGTCAACGGCGAGAGGCTGGACTCTCCGCACCGTCCGGCGCTGGAAGCCATTGCCAGCCATCTGGTGCTGACTGCTGACACCTTTGGCGATGCGCTGGAAGATCCTTCCTTCCTCGCGATGCTGGCCGCGCTGGTCAACAGCGGGTACTGGTTCTTTGAGGACTGAGTCGCTCTCATGCCCGGCGGCGCTTCGCCACCGGGCTTTTTCTTAGCGTTTAGCGGTTAACTCCGCTATCCGCACTATCACCTTCACCGCTTTTTCCATCCCTTCCAGCGTCACAAACTCATGCTTACCATGATAGTTATAGCCACCGGTAAACAGGTTCGGGCACGGCAGCCCCATAAACGACAGCTGAGAACCGTCGGTGCCGCCGCGAATCGGCTTCAGCTGCGGTTCAATATCGCAGTCGCGCATCGCCTGCTGGGCGATATCGAGAATATGCGGATGCGCCATCACCTTCTCGCGCATGTTGTAATAGCTGTCTTCAATGATCAGCTCAATATAGCAATCAGGGTGTAACCCTTTACCGACCTTCTTCGCGATCTCCATCATCTTGCGCTTGCGCGCCTCAAAGGCTTTGCGGTCGAAATCGCGGATGATGTAGTGCATCTGCGCGCTATCTACGGTGCCTTTGATGCTGGTCAGGTGATAGAAACCTTCATACCCTTCGGTCTGTTCAGGGCTCTCTTCCGCCGGGACTTCTGCATGAATTCTGGACGCCAGCGACAGCGCGTTTACCATGACGCCTTTCGCCGAGCCGGGATGAACGTTGTTGCCGACAATTTTAATCGTGACGGACGCGGCATTGAAGTTTTCATACTCCAGTTCACCGACGCCACCGCCGTCGACGGTATAGGCCCACTGCGCGTTAAAGGCTTCCACGTCGAAATGCTTCGCGCCCTTGCCGACCTCTTCATCCGGCGTAAAGGCCACGCGGATATCCCCGTGCGGGATATTTTTGCCCTTCAGCACCGCCAGCGCCGTCATGATCTCCGCGATCCCCGCCTTATCATCTGCCCCCAGCAGCGTCTTCCCGTCGGTGGTGATCAGCGTCTGGCCCAGCAGCTGGTGCAGTACCGGGAACATCACCGGCGAGAGCACTTCGTCACCAATGCCCAGCGCAATGTCGCCGCCGCGGTAATTTTCCACAATCTGCGGGTTCACATGTTTGCCGCTAAAATCCGGAGAGGTGTCGACATGAGAGATAAAGCCAATCGCCGGAATGTCACCCTGGACATTCGCCGGCAGCGTTCCCATCACAGTGCCTTTTTCGCTTAACGTGACGTTGACCAGCCCCATGGCGTCAAGCTGCTCTTTAAGCAGGTTTAACAACTTCCACTGGCCTTCGGTGCTCGGCACCTGGCGAACACCCGGCTTAGATTGGGTATCCAGCGAAACGTACTGTAAAAAACGCTCAAGTAATTTATCCATGCAGTCACCCTCACTTTTTGTGACAACATTATCAATAAGCATCAAAACGCAAATATTGCGTCAGGTCACTTTTATCCCGCAAACGAGAATATTTTCCGTTTATATCGTTATGCGTTAGTTAATGTAGCTTATGAATCAGTGACAAGGATTGGCGATTGCAGGGGATTGCCGTAGAATGTCCGCCCTCATTACGAGTCACCAAGGTGGTTACACACAAACCCCGCTTCAGTCTGCTGCCTGAGGCGTCTATATGGGACAGCGCAAAAATTGAATACACAATCCCGTTCACGTTCACCGCTGGTGCAACTGGAACGAATTCGTAAAAGTTTTGATGGTAAAGACGTTATCTCCGACTTCACTCTGACCATCAATGACGGTGAGTTTCTGACGCTGCTTGGCCCCTCTGGCTGCGGCAAAACAACCGTACTGCGCCTTATCGCCGGGCTGGAAAGCGTCGATAACGGCCATATCCATCTTGAAAACCAGGACATCACCCGAGTTCCTGCCGAAGATCGCCACGTCAATACCGTCTTTCAGAGCTACGCCCTGTTCCCGCACATGACCGTGTTTGAAAACGTGGCGTTTGGCCTGCAGATGCAAAAAACGCCGGCGAATGAGATCGAACCGCGCGTCACCGACGCCCTGCGCATGGTGCAGCTTGAGACGTTTGCCCAGCGTAAACCCCATCAGCTTTCCGGCGGCCAGCAGCAGCGCGTGGCCATCGCCCGCGCCGTCGTCAATAAGCCGCGCCTGCTCCTGCTGGATGAATCCCTCTCCGCGCTGGATTACAAGCTGCGCAAGCAGATGCAGAATGAGCTCAAAGCCCTGCAGCGCAAGCTCGGCATTACCTTTGTCTTCGTCACCCACGATCAGGAAGAGGCCCTGACCATGTCCGACCGCATCGTGGTGATGCGCGACGGCAAAATCGAGCAGGACGGCACGCCGCGTGAAATCTACGAAGAGCCGAAGAATCTGTTTGTCGCCAGCTTCATCGGGGAGATTAATATCTTCGACGCCACGGTGATTGAGCGTCTGGACGACCAGCGCGTGCGCGCCAGCGTCGAAGGACGCGAGTGCAATATCACGGTGACTTTCCCCGTCGAAAAGGGACAAAAGCTCAGCGTTCTGCTGCGCCCGGAAGATCTGCGCGTCGATGAAATTCACGGCAATGCTGAGGCCGAAGGGTTAATCGGCTATATCCGCGAGCGCAACTACAAAGGAATGACGCTGGAGTCCGTTGTCGAGCTGGAGAACGGCAAAATGGTGATGGTCAGCGAGTTTTTTAACGAAGACGACCCTGACTTCGACCACTCTCTCGACCAGAAAATGGTTATCAACTGGGTTGAAAGCTGGGAGGTTGTGCTGGCTGATGAAGAACACAAGTAAATTCCAGAATGTGGTGATTGCCACGATCGTCGGTTGGCTTGTGCTGTTTGTCTTTTTACCCAACCTGATGATCGTTGCCACCAGCTTCCTGACCCGCGACGACGCTAATTTCGTTTCGCTGGTCTTTACGCTGGACAACTACGCGCGCCTGCTCGATCCGCTCTATTTTGACGTGCTGCTGCACTCGCTCAATATGGCGCTGATCGCCACCCTTGCCTGTCTGGTGCTGGGCTATCCTTTCGCATGGTTCCTCGCGGGCCTGCCGCAAAAGGTGCGGCCCCTGCTGCTGTTTTTACTGATTGTTCCCTTCTGGACCAACTCGCTCATCCGTATTTATGGCCTGAAGATCTTCCTCAGCACAAAGGGCTATCTCAACGAGTTTCTGCTGTGGTTGGGAGTGATTGATACGCCGATCCACATCATGTTTACCCCGAGCGCGGTGATTATCGGTCTGGTCTATATCCTGCTGCCGTTTATGGTGATGCCGCTCTACTCCAGCATCGAAAAGTTGGATAAACCGCTGCTGGAAGCGGCAAAAGATTTGGGTGCCAACAGGCTCCAGACCTTCATCCGCATTATTATCCCGCTGACCATGCCGGGCATTATCGCGGGCTGTCTGCTGGTAATGCTCCCGGCGATGGGCTTGTTCTACGTGTCGGATCTGATGGGCGGCGCGAAAAACCTGCTGATCGGTAACGTGATCAAGAGCCAGTTCCTGAACATCCGCGACTGGCCGTTCGGATCCGCGACCAGCATTACGCTGACGGTGGTCATGGGGCTGATGCTGCTGGTCTACTGGCGCGCCTCACGCTTGCTGAACAAGAAGGTGGAACTCGAATGATCGGTCGACTGCTTCGCGGCGGTTTTATGACCGCTATTTATGCCTATCTTTATATCCCGATCGTTATTTTGATCGTGAACTCGTTTAACAGCTCGCGCTTCGGGATTAACTGGCAGGGTTTTACCACCAACTGGTACAGCCTGCTGATGAACAATGACAGCCTGCTGCAGGCCGCTCAGCACTCGCTGACGATGGCGATCTTCTCCGCTACCTTCGCCACGCTGATTGGCTCGCTCACCGCCGTGGCGCTCTACCGCTATCGCTTTCGCGGCAAACCGTTCGTCAGCGGCATGCTGTTTGTGGTGATGATGTCGCCGGACATCGTAATGGCCATTTCGCTGCTGGTGCTGTTTATGCTGCTGGGGGTACAGCTTGGCTTCTGGTCGCTGCTGTTCTCGCACATCACCTTCTGCCTGCCGTTTGTGGTGGTGACCGTTTTCGCGCGCCTGAAAGGGTTCGACGTGCGCATGCTGGAGGCGGCGAAAGATCTGGGCGCCAGCGAGATGATCATCCTGCGCAAAATCATCCTGCCGCTGGCGATGCCTGCCGTGGCGGCCGGATGGCTACTTAGCTTCACCCTGTCGATGGATGACGTGGTCGTGTCCTCCTTCGTCACCGGTCCGAGCTATGAAATTCTGCCGTTGAAGATCTATTCAATGGTGAAAGTCGGCGTCTCACCGGAGGTGAACGCGCTGGCGACCATTCTGCTGGTGTTTTCGCTGGTTCTGGTGATCGCCAGCCAGGTTATTGCTCGTGATAAAACAAAATCTCAGGGGACAATGAAATGAAAAAAATGCTCGCCGCTGCGGCACTGGTGCTTGGCATGGGTGCCGCACACGCTGATGACGGTAAAACGCTCTACTTCTACAACTGGACCGAATACGTGCCGCCGGGCCTGCTGGAACAGTTCACGAAGGAGACGGGCATCAAGGTGATCTACTCGACCTACGAGTCGAATGAAACCATGTACGCCAAGCTGAAAACCTACAAAGACGGCGCGTACGATCTGGTCGTGCCTTCCACCTACTTTGTCGACAAAATGCGCAAAGAGGGCATGATTCAGAAGATCGACAAAACGAAGCTAACCAATTTTTCAAACCTCGATCCTGAGATGCTCAACAAGCCGTTCGACCCTAATAACGACTACTCCATTCCGTACATCTGGGGAGCAACCGCGATTGGCGTGAACAGCGAGGCCGTCGATCCGAAAACGGTGACAAGCTGGGCGGATCTGTGGAAACCAGAATACAAGGGTAGCCTGCTGTTAACCGACGACGCGCGTGAGGTGTTCCAGGTCGCGCTGCGCAAGCTGGGTTACTCAGGCAACACGACGGATCCCAAAGAGATCGAAGCGGCATATGCCGAGCTGAAAAAGCTGATGCCTAACGTGGCGGCGTTCAACTCTGATAATCCGGCAAACCCGTATATGGAAGGCGAAGTGAATCTGGGGATGGTGTGGAACGGCTCTGCGTATGTCGCCCGCCAGGCCGGTACGCCGCTTGAAGTGGTCTGGCCGAAAGAAGGCGGGATCTTCTGGATGGACAGCCTTGCGATCCCCGCCAACGCGAAAAACGTTGAAGGGGCGCATAAGCTGATTAACTTCCTGCTGCGCCCGGACGTGGCGAAACAGGTTGCCGAGACGATTGGCTACCCGACGCCAAACCTCGCCGCACGCAAACTGCTGAAGCCTGAGGTAGCTAACGATAAATCGCTCTACCCGGATGCCGAAACCATCAGCAAAGGTGAATGGCAGAACGATGTCGGTGACGCCAGCCGTCTCTACGAAGAGTATTACCAGAAATTAAAAGCGGGCCGGTAACGGTATTGCGTTCTTCCTCACGCCGCCCGTACGGCGTGAGGAGGATTAACTGACCGCATTCTCCCCAGCCCAAATTGTCGCCTTTCTCATCGCCTCAACCACGTCCTTATCCGACAGACCCAGTGCCTGACGAACCCGGGTCGCCTCATCCCACTGCTGCTGTTCATAATAACGGCACAGGTTAATCATGTCGGCTAACTGCCCCTCCTGATGGCACAGCGCGTTGCTCACGCTCTGCGGCACCGCAATTTGCTTCATCAACTCGGCCATCGGCTGTTCGAGGAGGGTATCGAGCAGAGAAAACAGGCCGCACATGAAGGCATTTTCAGCCAGCGTCGGTTCGTTCATCGTCTCGGCTATCAGCTCGCAGAACTTACCGCGCATCATGCTCAGCGGGTAAAGCTCGCTGACGGTGTCATTGCCCGCGCTTGCCAGGACCACGACGGCAACAAACCGTCTCAGCTGATTTTCTCCAAGGTATCTGAGGACTTCGCTCAGGGTTAACTTGCTGAAATTACAGGCGCCGACATGCTTAAACGCCGTATGCTTCATATAGCGCATGATTTTCCAGGACAGCGTGAGATCGGTTTTAATCAACGACTCGACGATCCGAAAATCGGGTTTATTGCGTCCGACCTCCATTTGCAGCCGAAAAATAGCCAGCTGATTTTGCGATAGCCGCTTATATTTAATGATCTCCGGACGGCAGAAAAAATAGCCCTGAAACAGCGAGAATCCCTCTTCCCGGTATTGGCTGAATTCCTCTTTAGTCTCAATTTTTTCAGCGAGATATTTAATATGCTTGGTTAAATGTTTACGATCTTTCAGATACTGTTTAATTTGCGCTAAGGTATAATTTCTGACGTCAAATTTCAGTATTGAAATATAGGGTAAAAAAGCATCCCATTCTGGAGCAAGGGTGAAATCATCAAGCGCAAACTGATAACCATCCGCACTCATCTCCCTGACGGCCTGCAACAGCTCCGCTCCCGGTACAGCATCTTCCAGGATCTCAATGACCACGCTCTCTTTATCCAGCGCTTCTCCACTGCGGTCTATGACCATTCGCGAAGGGAAATTAATAAACGACGTATGTGTCCCGGCGATGCGCTGGGACGGCACGCATAAAAACTGATCTGATATCATCCTGGAGGTGGCATATTCCGCCGACACATCCGGAAAACGGTTTGTCATCCCATCTCTGAAGAGCAGCTCGTAGGCTACCGTCTTCATCTCAGGGTTAAAAATGGGTTGTCGCGCAATAAATCCGTACATATCCCATCCTCCTCTACAACTTTATATTTATTAGCATCCTCTTTCTACACCACGATAACGAGTTTTATCGAGCGCTATTTTGATTGAATGCACAAAATAAAAGCATCCACACTAATTAACAGGATTTTATATTCAGTTATTTAAATTAAATATACCCGGAGCTCTACAGAAAGAGGATGAAATATCCGATAAGTAATTTGTGCCTGCCCGACATGCACGACTTTAGGGGAAATGAGAATGAAAGACGCCATGGTCCGAAGACAAAAAATAAGAGTCAAGACGTTGATGCTATTGTCCATTTTCCTCACCGTGACGGTGGGCTTTACGGCAACGATCGGGTTTATGATGTGGCAGTGGATGGCCCAGCAGGAGGTTCTGGCCAAAAAACATATCCGCCAGATTGCCGAGGTACAAGCATTGCAGGTCAGCAAACAGCTGGATTCTGCCCTGACTGCCGCGAGGGATATGGGCAACAGCGCCCTGGCGCTGCGCGAGGCGGGGGTATCCGATCGTCAGAGCCTGAACCAGCTGCTCATCCACTACCTCTCGGCTCACCCATCGTTTCTCTCCATGTCGATGGCCTTTGAGCCTAACGCGTTTGACGATAAAGATGCCGCCTTTGCCGGTCAGAGCGGTGAAGATCCTGCCGGGCGCTACGCCCGCTACGTCGACCGCGACGCCACCGGCAAACCGGCATTACACCTGCTCACGGACATCGAAACGCCCGGCAGCGGCGATTATTATCTGCTGCCGAAACAAAGGCATAAAGATGTGATCATCGAACCCTATATCTATCCCTACAACGGGGTGGACGTGATGCTCACCTCGATTGCCGCTCCCATCATGCGTGACGGTCAGTTTCTGGGCTCGGTTACCTCTGACTTCTCCCTCGCCACGCTGCAATCGACGATCGGCGCGATTAAACCGTGGAACGGCACGGGCTATGCCCTGCTCCTCTCTGCAGGTAATAACGTGGTGTCCAGCCCGGACAAACGCGCGGCAGGCAAGCCTTACGCCGGTCAGATTGCCGGTCATGACGTCACCCGGGTAAACGATCCGCTCCTGAAGGAGGACGTGTTCATCACCTGGCAGGACATCGCCGTCGGTAATAGCCAGACGCCGTGGAAACTCGCCATTATCACCCCGGTCAGCGAAGTGATGGCCGAAGCGCGGGCATTTTTACTGAAAGCCATCATCATGATGGTGTTAAGCATCGTGGCGGTCAGCCTGGTGATGGCCCAGATCTTTACCCGCAAGGTTGACCGTCCGGTTGGGGGGGAACCTTCAGAGGCCGCCGGGATCGCCCTGGCCGTTGCCCGGGGAGATCTGAACAACACTATCCCGGTGCGTTCCGGAGATACCCACAGCATTTTTTACGCCCTGCACACCATGCAGATGCAGCTCAAGCGCATCGTCGACAATATCAGCGAAGCCAGCCACTCCGTGCACGGCGGCACCAGCGAAATTTCGGCGGGCAACCTTGACCTCGCCTCGCGCACCGAGGAACAGGCGGCTGCGATTGTTGAAACAGCAGCCAGCATGGAAGAGATTTCGGTCACGGTGAAAAATAACGCCGACAACGCCCACAAGGCCACCACGCTGACCGATCGCGCCGCGAGCCTCGCCGGGCATGGCGAAACGCTGGTGAACGACGTGGTCGTGGTGATTGGGGAAATTGATGAGAGCGCGCGTAAGATCGGCGAGATTAACAGCATCGTCGATGGCATCGCCTTCCAGACCAATATCCTGGCGCTGAATGCTGCCGTTGAAGCGGCACGGGCAGGCGAACAGGGGCGCGGCTTCGCGGTGGTCGCAGGTGAAGTACGTAATCTTGCCCAACGAAGCGCTAACGCAGCGAAAGAGATCTCTCAGCTGATTGCCGAGTCTTCAGGGCGCGTGAGCAAAGGCGTTGAGTTGGTCAATGAAACCGGCGTGATGATGAAACAGGTGATTGAAGCGGTGTCGCATGTGCATCTGGTCATCAACGATATCGTACAGGCGCTGGACGAGCAGAATCGGGGGATTAGCCAGGTCAGCACCGCCGTTAACCAGATGGACAGTACAACCCAGCAGAACGCCTCGCTGGTTCAGCAGATCTCTGCGGCGGCGCTCTCGCTGGATGAGCAGGCTAAATCGCTCGAGAAGACGCTGGCGTTCTTCCATTCATAAATAAAAAGGCACCCGCTGGACGGGTGCCTTTTCACGCGATTGCCGTTACAGCCCTTTCAGCAGCTTGTCGACAAACTCCGGGACAACCGTGCTTGCCAGACCGTAGTGTTTCTCTTCAAACTCGCTGCCCACCTGGCTTGGCTCAAGATTGAGTTCTACCGTATGCGCACCGTGCAGTCGCGCTTCGTGGACAAAGCCCGCCGCCGGGTAAACATGACCGGATGTGCCGATGGCGACAAACACGTCTGCCATCGCCAGCGCGCTGTAGATCTCATCCATTCCCAGCGGCATTTCGCCAAACCAGACCACGTGCGGTCGCAGGCGCGACGGGAACTGGCAGCAGTGGCACTTATCCTCTGGCAGCACGTCTTCTTGCCAGTCCAGCACCTGACCGCTCCAGGCGCAGCGAACCTTGAGCAGCTCGCCGTGCATGTGGATGATGTTCTTGTTACCGGCCCGTTCGTGCAGGTTGTCGATATTCTGCGTTACCAGCAGAAAACGATCGCCCAGCGCCTCTTCCAGCTTCGCCAGCGCCAGATGCGCCGCATTCGGCGCAACGTCAGGCTGCTGAAGCTGACGACGGCGGGCGTTATAAAACGCCTGGACGAGATCCGGGTCGCGGGCAAAGCCTTCCGGCGTGGCGACATCCTCCACGCGGTGCTCTTCCCACAGCCCGTCCGCCGCGCGAAAGGTTCGAATGCCTGACTCAGCGGAGATCCCCGCCCCGGTCAGCACCACCACTCTGGGTTTATCCATTGCTTCTGGCATCATTCTGTCTCTGAAAAAGATCCGCTGGCGCAAGCGCTCACGCAAGCGGCGTTTGTTTTTGCGAAAACGGCTGAGTCGACCTTGGCGACGCGACAGCATAGAAACCTCGTAAACTAATCGGTGAGATGAAGGAATGCGGCTCCGCGCATGCCTCCTGCGTCCCCGTGTCGCGCGCGTTCAATACGCGGCACGCGGGCAACCGGCAATAAGTGTCGGGGCAAACGCCCGGACAACCGTTCCGTAATCGCGGTAAAGTTTGAAAGCCCTCCCCCGATCACAAGCAGATCCGGGTCGACGATGGTGAAAATATTTCCCAGACACACCGCCAGCAGATCCAGATAGCGCTCGACGTGCTCACGCGCCTGCGCATCCCCTTGCTCCCACAGGGTAATGATTTGAGGGGCCTCAAGTTTCTGATGATAGAAGTGTTCGTAAAGCCATGCAAACCCGCGCCCTGAGAGATAGTTCTCGATGCAGCCGTGCTGGCCGCAGCCGCAGCGGGTTAGCGGGAAATCACGCCCCAACACTTCCAGCGCGTCCACCGGCAGACGGATATGGCCAAACTCGCCGGTGATGTAGCTGCGCCCGGTGATGGGCTTCCCGCTGATCACAATCCCCCCGCCGACGCCGGTACCGAGGATCAGCCCCATTACCAGCGGATACTGACGGAACTCATCGTCCCAGGCTTCGGAGAGCGCAAAGCAGTTAGCATCATTGTCTAAACGCACGTCGCGTTCAAGGAGAGCAGAGAGATCGGCGCGGAGCGGTTTACCGCTGGCGGCAGGCACGTTGGCGGCATACAGCGTGCCGTCGTCGGTTTCGGGCATCCCGGGAATGCCGATGCCGACGCTGCCTTTGACGCCAAAGCGTTCATCGGCCTGCGCCACCAGCGCGGCAATCGCGGTTAAAAATTCGTCATAACTTTCGCGCGGCGTGGGAACGCGGGTTTCCCACTGCAGCCTGAGGTTTTTATCAAACACGCCGAGCGCAATCTTGGTGCCGCCAATATCAAATCCGTAATACATAACGCATTCCTCTTTTAACCTGGCGGCCCGAAAGCCGCTAGATCATGACGTAATTACTGGCCACTTAATACCCTCGCCGGATCAATTCGGCTTGCGCGACGCGCCGGATACCAGCTTGCCAGCAGACTCAGTAAAAGTGCTGTAACCAGCACATAAAAAACATCCAGCCAGTGCAGTTCAGACGGCAGGAAGTCAATAAAATAGATATCACCCGACAGGAACTGGTGGCCGATAAGCTTTTCAATCCCGTTGATAATCGGCGTCAGCTGCAGGGAAACCACCACGCCAATCACCACGCCGCACAGGCTGCCGAACAGCCCCGCCAGCAAACCGTACCAGACGAAGATGGCGCGAATAAGGCCGTCTTTCGCCCCGAGGGTACGAAGCACGGCGATATCACCGCTCTTATCCTTGACCGCCATCACCAGCGTCGAGACGATATTAAAGCACGCTACACCAATCACCAGCACCATCGCCAGATACATAATGGCGCGGATCATCTGGATATCACGGTACATATACCCGTAAGTGCCGATCCAGCTTTTAATGTGGACATAGTTATTGGTCACCAAGCCCGCGTCGCGGACCAGCTTGTTGGCGTTAAAGACGTCGTTCACCTTAATGGCAATGCCCGTCACGCTGTCGCCCATATCGAGATACTGGCGCGCATCCTCCATCGGCACCATCGCAAAGCTGTGATCGAGCTGACCGCTCAGCTGAAGAATACCGGTGACGTGCAGGCGCACGCGCTTAGGCTGCTGCAGTTTGTGGTCGGCGCTGGCGTTGGGGATCATGATCGATACCCAGTCGCCCTGCTTCACCTTCAGGGCATCGGCCACGCCTTTACCCATGATGATCTGCTGCTCGCCGGCCTTAAAGTTGGCCCACGCGCCGTTCTGCACATAGTTTGGCAGCGCGCTGAGACGCGCTTCCTGGGCGGGGTTGACTCCTTTCACCTGAATGGCGCGCAGGTTTACCCCGCTCTCCACCAGCCCGGTAAAGTTGATGTAGGGCGCGGCCGCGGCAATGCCCGGCACCTTTTCGACTTTGGCGAGCGCATCGCTCCAGTTCGTCCACGGCTGGTTAACCGGCTCAATCTCCCCGTGCGGCACTACCGCCAGAATGCGGTTATTCAGCTCGCGCTCAAAGCCGTTCATGGCGCTCAAGCCGACAATCAGCACCGCCACGCCCAGCGCAATACCGATGGTCGAGATGACGGAGATCAGCGACACCATGCCGCCGCGACGGCGGCCGCGGCTAAAACGTAAACCGATGAGTAACGATAACGGTGACGCCATTACTCAGCTCCCATCAGGGTCAGTTCCGCGTTCAGATGGCCGTCGCGCATCTCAAGCTGACGCCCCATGCGTTTTGCCAGCTGCAGATCGTGGGTTACGACCAGAAACGCGGTGCCCTGCGAGGCGTTCAGCTCGCCCAGAAGCTGGAAAATACTGTCCGCATTGCGAGCATCCAGGTTACCGGTAGGCTCATCCGCCAGCACCAGACGCGGGTTGTTGACCAGTGCACGGGCAATCGCCACGCGCTGGCGCTCGCCGCCGGAAAGCTCAGAGGGACGATGGTTACCGCGATGGCCCAGGCCTACCGCTTTCAGCATGTCGCTGGCGCGGGCGTTAATTTCTGCCAGTTTCTTTTTACCAATCAGCAGCGGCATCGCCACGTTTTCCAGCGCCGTGAAATCCGGCAGCAGGTGGTGGAACTGGTAGATAAAGCCCAGCTCGCGGTTGCGCAGCTCGGCCTTCGCCGCGGAGGACATCTTGCTCATCGGCTGGCCGGAGAAGATCACGTCGCCCTCGGTTGGCGTATCCAGTCCGCCCAGCAGATGCAGCAGCGTACTTTTGCCCGAGCCGGAGCTGCCAACAATCGCCATCATCTCGCCTTCGCCCACGCTGAAGCTCACATTGTGCAGCACGTCGGTTTGCACAGTGCCTTCCTGATAGCGTTTGGACAGGTTGTCGCATTGCAACAGGATCTTATTCATAACGTAAAGCCTCAGCGGGTTGAGTGGCGGCAGCGCGCCAGGAAGGATAAAGCGTAGAAAGCAGCGCAATGGCCATCGCGGCCAGCGCAATACCGACCACCTGCAGCGGCTCGATAGCCACCGGCAGCGCCGCGCCGTCGAGCAGCGCGCCGATGATCGGCATTAAGTTATTAAGCTGGCTGGCAAGCAAGGCCCCCAGCACGGCGCCGAGCAGCGCGCCGATGATGCCTGCGCTGGCCCCCTGCACCATAAACACCGCCATGATCTGGCGAGGCGTGAGCCCCTGGGTTTGCAGAATGGCGACTTCGCCCTGCTTCTCCATCACCATCAGGCCCAGCGAGGTGATGATGTTAAATGCGGCCACGGCCACGATCAGGCTCAGCAGCAGCCCCATCATGTTTTTTTCCATCCGCACGGCCTGGAACAGTTCGCCTTTACGCTCGCGCCAGTCCTGCCATTTGGTGCCGTCAGGCAGTTTTTGCTGGCTGAGGGTATCGACCTTCAGCGGCGCGTCGAGCCACAGGCGCCAGCCGGTGATATTTCCTGCCGGGTAGCGCATCAGGCGCGACGCGTCCTGAATGTTCACCAGCATCTGATAGCCATCGACTTCGCTGTTGGCGGCAAAGGTACCAATCACGTTAAACAGGCGCTGGCTTGGCAGGCGTCCCATCGGCGTAAACTGGCTGGCAGAAGGCACCATCACGCGCAGCTGATCGCCACGGCTGACGCCAAGCTGTCCGGCAAGCTGTTCACCCAGAATCACGTTGTATTTTCCGGCTTCCAGATCGGTCTGCTTCACGTTAACCAGATACGGCGTCAGCGGGTCTTTTTGCGCCGGGTCAATACCCAGCATCACGCCGACCGCCACGCTGCGGGCGCTTTGCAGCACCACGTCGCCGGTCGTCAACGGCGCGACGCGCGTGACGCCCTGTAACTTCGCCGCGCTTTCCGGCAGCTGTTGCGGGTTAACCGAACCGTTGGATGATGAGAGAACGGCCTGCGGCATCAGCCCCAGGATGTTGTTTTGCAGCTCGCGTTCGAAGCCATTCATGACGGAAAGCACCGTCACCAGTGCCATCACGCCAAGCGTAATGCCAATAGTCGAAAGCCAGGAGACAAAGCGACCGAAGCGGTCCGCGGCGCGCCCACGCATGTAACGTAAGCCTATGAAGAGTGCGACAGGTTGATACATGAAATCCGTCTGTTTGCTGATAGCAGACCCACGAGTATATAAGCGAATCCGTTAAGCGTAAATGACTGAAACCGTAAGCTTTGGTAATCATTTTTCCGAAAAATTCAGATAAATCAGGATGCTATTGTCTGAATACTCACCTCGCAACCTCCACCTTTTCCGAAAAACCGCCGGATACAGACTGTTACCCATTACATCCCGGCTTCGTTTTACAACAATTGCTCGTTCGTTTATGGCAATAAGGTAGTGGCGAACAATGAAGCAAAAAGCATTATGGATTAACCAGATAAAAGGGCTGTGTATCTGCCTGGTGGTTATCTATCATTCGGTTATCACGTTTTATCCGCATCTGATCGGGCTACAACACCCGCTCTCCGGCCTTCTCGCCAAATGCTGGGTCTATTTTAACCTCTATCTCGCACCG
>NZ_JRJC01000026.1:0-174013 GCF_000762975.1 Enterobacter sp. UCD-UG_FMILLET | reverse complement strand
CGCGGGCGGCAACCTGCTGGTGAATGCCGGGCACAACCTTGACGTGACCGCCAGCGACCTGAAGGCGGGCGGCAGCGCGGGGCTGAGCGCGGGCAACGACCTGAACCTGAACGCGGAGCAAACAAGCGAAAGCAGCCGGAAAGGGAAAAGCGAGTCCCACAGTACCGGGCTCGACCGCACCACGATTTCCGCAGGCGATAACCTGGTCCTGAAGGCCGGGCAGGATATCAACGCCCAGGCCGCCGCGCTGGCGGCGGAGAAAAGCGTCGGGCTGCAGGCGGGTCGCGACGTGAATCTGGCTGCGGAAGAGACCACGCAGGGCGACAGCTACAGGTCAGGCAAGAAAACCGTTATTAACGAGTCGGTTCGCCAGCAGGGAACCGAGATCGCCAGCGGGGCGAATACCCAAATCCTCGCCGGACGCGATGTCACCACCGAAGCCGCGCAGGTGACGGCGAAGGGCGATATCGGCGTGGCGGCAGGCCGCGACGTCAATCTCAATACCGCAACCGAAAGCGATTATCACTACAAAGAGCAGACCAAAACTAAGAAAGGTTTCCTCAGCAAGAAAACCACCCACACCATCGAGGAGGACAGCGCGACGCGTGAATCCGGCTCATTGCTGAGCGGCGATAACGTGCAGGTCGTTGCGGGCAATAACCTGCTGGTGAACGGTTCCGCCGTGGCGGGCGATGGCGACGTGCAGCTTAAGGCGGGCAACAACGTCGATATCGTGGCAGCCACGAACAGCGACACCTCCTGGCGCTTTAAGGAAGAGAAAAAATCCGGCCTGATGGGCTCGGGCGGGATTGGTTTCACCATCGGCAGCAGCAAAAGCACGCACGATCTCCGTGAGAAGGGCACCACCCAGAGCCAGAGCTTCAGTACGGTGGGTTCGACGGGGGGTAACGTCGCGATTTCTGCCGGAAACCAGGCCCACATCGGCGGCGCGGATCTTATCGCCGGGAAGGATTTAAGCCTCAGCGGCGACAGCGTCATCATCGAGCCGGGGCACGACAGGCGCACCCGGGATGAAACCTTCGAGCAGAAGAAAAGCGGGCTCACCGTGGCGCTCTCCGGCACCGTCGGTAGCGCTATTAACAATGCCGTGAGCGCGGCGCAGGAGACCAAAGAGCAAAGTGATGGCCGTCTGAAAGCCCTTCAGGCCACCAAAACGGTGCTGTCCGGCGTGCAGGCCGGGCAGGCAGCGGATATGGCGGCAACCACCGGCGACCCGAACGCAATGGGTGTGAGCCTCTCGCTGACGACCCAGAAGTCGAAATCACAGCAGCATGCTGAGAGTGATGCGGTGGCAGGCAGCTCGCTGAACGCAGGCAACAATCTTGCCATCACCGCGAACGGCAAAAACAAAGGTGCAAACAGCGGCGACATCGTGATTGCGGGCAGCCAGTTGAAAGCCGGGGGCGATACCACGCTGGATGCACAGAACGACATTCTGCTGTCCGGCGCGGCGAATACCCAAAAAACCAGCGGCAAGAACAGCAGCAGCGGTGGCGGTATTGGGGTGAGCATCGGTGCCGGAGGTAGCGGTGCGGGTATCAGCGTGTTTGCCAACGTTAACGCCGCGCACGGCAAGGATAAAGGCAACGGTACCGACTGGACCGAAACCACAATCGACAGCGGTAAAAACGTCACCCTAAAAAGCGGGCACGACACCGTGCTTGATGGCGCCCAGGTTAACGGCAATAAAATCGTGGCAGACGTTGGTCACGACCTGCTGATGCGCAGCCAGCAGAACAACAGCGACTACGACAGCAAGCAGACCAGCGTTGCGGCCGGGGGCAGCTTCACCTTCGGCACCATGTCCGGTTCAGGCTATATCAACGCCAGCCAGGACAAGATGAAGAGCCGCTTTGATTCGGTAGCCGAACAGACCGGGCTGTATGCCGGGGACGGCGGCTTCGACATCACCGTGGGGCATCACACCCAGCTTGATGGCGCGGTTATCGCCTCCACCGCCACGCCGGACAAAAACAGCCTCGATACCGGGACGCTGGGCTTCAGCGATATCCACAACGAAGCGGACTTTAAAACCTCGCACTCCGGTATCAGCCTGAGCGGCGGCGGCAGCTTCGGGGATAAATTCCAGGGCAACCTGCCGGGCGGCATGATCTCCGCTGCGGGTAATAAAGGCCATAAGGAAGGCACCACACAGGCCGCGGTGGCAGAGGGCTCCCTCACTATCCGTGACAAGGCAAACCAGAAGCAGGACGTGGCCGATCTGAGCCGCGACACCGAACATGCCAACGACAGCATCAGCCCAATCTTCGACAAGGAGAAAGAGCAGAACCGCCTGAACGCAGTTGGGATGATCAGCGACATTGGCAGCCAGGTGGCGGATATTGCCAGGACGCAGGGTGACCTGAACGGGCTGAAGGCGGCCCAGAAAGTATCCGGCGCAACACTCCCCGCAAATGCGACGGAAAAAGAGCGCCAGGATTATCTGGCGAAACTGCGAGATACCCAGGCATACAAAAACGTGATGGTGACGTACGGAACCGGCAGCGCCATGCAGCGCGGCATCCAGGCAGCTACGGCAGCTCTTCAGGGACTGGCGGGCGGCAATATCGGAGGGGCGCTGGCGGGCGCGTCAGCACCGGAGCTGGCGTACATTATCGGTCACCGTGCAGGCATTAATGACGACACGGCGGCAAAAGCGATTGCCCATGCTATCCTCGGCGGCGTAACCGCAGCGCTTCAGGGCAACAGTGCCGCAGCGGGTGCTGTGGGGGCCGCATCCGGCGAACTGATTGCGACAGCAATCGCCAGACAGTTCTATCCGGACACAGACCCGTCGAAACTGACGGAAGAGCAGAAGCAGACCGTGAGTACGCTGGCATCTGTTTCAGCGGGCATAGCAGGCGGAATTGCCGGGGGAAATACGGCTGGTGCGGCGGCTGGAGCCAGTGCCGGGAAGAACAGTGTTGAGAATAACTTCTTTGGTAAGGCTCTGGTAGAAGGATGTGCGATTGCAGCTCCTTGCCGTACCAAAGTCGCCGAACAGTTACTGGAAATTGGGGTAAAAGCGGGCATTACCGGGATTGTTGCGAAGGAAATAGCGGATAAGATCTCTGCTGAAGAGCTGGATCATCTGGTCACCCTGAAAATGATGGGCAATGATGATATTACCAGCAAGTATCTGGGGCTGCTGGAAGGTAAGTATGGCCCCTCCAATACAGGTGGTGATCAAATTGCTGACTCAGGGCCAACAAATACAGGTGGCAATCAGACCGCTACCGGAAATACCCCATCGCATACGGGGAACAATCAGCTTTCTGGTCAGGGTGCGACACATACCGGAAACACAGACGGTGTGCCGGATACTGGCGGCAATACCACTGTTACACCGATCCCAGATGGGCCAAATAAGGATGATTTGGCGTATTTATCAGAGGATAATAAATACGTTCCTAGCCCTAAACATGCTGCTGGTGGCTGGGGAACCCCAATGGATTTGAGCGACAGCAAAGCGCAAGAGGTTTTAAATAACTCAATCCAAGGCGGTAAGCAACGTTATGGTGTAACGGATGGGAAGGTTTATGAATTTCAACCAGATAATGTAGGGGGGTGGCATGGTTATCCGATCCCTGGCAATGAGGCACCACCAAAGGTTTTGAGAGAGCTATTATCTCGTGGTGATATTAGTAAAGTCGAATACAACAAAATGATAAAAGGTAAATTGTAATGAACAAGCTAAATATTACTTCAAAAAACGTTTGTTTTTATAATGAACCACAGCTTATTGAAATTTCAGTAAGTGAACAAAAAACACACACTCTATATGCAGGGTACGTAGACTTACATAATTTAGTTGGGTGGCTAATAGACAATGAACAGGTAATCAGGAAGGAAAAATTTCCTTCAGACTTGACTGAAGAATGCTTTATAGCAAAAAAAGTAGCTGAATTTTATGAGTCTCTGGATACAGAGAATGATGAATTAATTGACTTAATGTTTGAGTATCGGTCATCTCATTGCCTTAGGTTTGGTTGCCGAGGCACTGATTTTCCCGAAATTTACATCGGGAAAATAAATAATAATTATGAAGTTTCATTGTTAAGTGAAAATGACGCATGGAGCTATTTATTTGATATAGATGACTTTTATTGCAAGGTTAAAGCCTTGGGCAAAGGGTTGGGGTTATGATCATTAACATGTTGGAAACTCATTTCTTATTTCGATGGTTATGAATAGTTAGGTCACCTGACAACCTGCGGTCTTCATATTCGATGATAAAACATTAGTTCCTCTTGTGATTGAGGAGCAGTAGCATGATCGGGAGAAAAAGGCGCTTCGGGGAAAAAAATTGCCTGGTCGGAAGAGCAGTAGGCGAAAACAGCTGTAACTAACAGAAGGAATAGCGAAAAATAGTGTTCGCCATAGAACCTGCGTTGAAAAGAGTTGTTGTTGAGAATAACTCGCTGGATGATATCGTAGGGCTGCTTGCTTCGGGGCTAACATCGACGTATTAATTCGACAAGCTGAATAAGGGAGAAGAGGAACTGTTCAGGCGGGAATAATGTGCCGGCTTAAGTCCGAGCACCTGCGGTGCCAAAATGTATGATCAGCACCGTGTAGCACTGAAATATATGGCCTCTCTTGGTGTGGACTTCTTACCCATTGCTCGAGTTATCAAAGGATTGCGGAGACGGATCTGCAGTAGATTACCTGACCATTGTAATAGGTATATGATGATTAATCCGCGACTAAAACTTTTCTTATTACTGGTATTACTCTGGATGTCAGGCCTCTTTATCACCATGGCTGCAGGCCGTCTGCTAATTGCAGCGGCCTCGTATCTCTTCCTTAATGATTTTGATTTCAAGTGGAGCGACTTGATTACTGCGCTCAAAATCTCTGTAGGCGCAGGGTTCATCATTGGAGGGGGGCAGTCCCTGCAGGTGAAAGAGAAAAAATGAAAATTTCATTTTATTGGGCTTCAAAGGAAGAGAATGCGGCTTACCCTAGCCTCTCCACCCTGGTCTCCCCCTCCACCATAGACAACTGATACAGCGAAAACGACCTTTGCTTCTCAATCAACTTCGCCAGCTCCGGCGAGTGGCTGGTGAGCCAGATCTGCGAGTAGCGGCTGGCTTCGGCGATTAGGCTCGCCAGGGCGGGCAGCATCTGCGGGTGCAGGCTATTTTCCGGTTCGTTCAACGCGATAAACGCCGGTGGGCGCGGGCTGAGCAGCGCCACAGCCAGGCACAGAAAGCGCAGGGTGCCGTCGGAGAACTCCGCTGGTTCCAGCGGTCTGCTCAGCCCCTCGCGCTGCATCATCATGCGAAAATGCCCGCCGGTGTTGTCGCTGTAAAACACGCAGCCGGGAAAGGCCTGGTCAAGAATGCGCATCAGCAGCAGCTCGTCGCCGATCTCCACGATGGTCTGAAACGCGGCCGCCAGGTTGGCACCGTCGCTGGCCAGCACCGGGGAGCGGAAACCGACCTGCGGGGCGCGCATCGCCGAGCCTATTGATACAGAAAACTCATGATAAAAGCGCCAGTTACGCAGGGACTCGCGCATCTGCGACACTTCCGGGTAAAGGTGCGGTTCGCCGAGCTGCCCGAACACCGATTCGTTCTCGTATAGCGTGCCGCTGTGGGTCACTTTCTCGTGATGCACGTTGTTCAGAAACACCGCCTGGTTCTTACGCTTCATCAGCTGTGACGAGGGCCGACGGTGCTGGCCGCTCAGCCAGATGGACTCCTCTTTGATCACCGGATCGAGCTGAAACTGCGAGGGATAGGGCAGCTTCTCCACAAACCCGACCTGCAGCTCGTATTCGTAGGTCTCTGTTTCCACCGCGAGGTTCATCCGCCGCAGCTGGTCGCTGCGGGTTTTGCCTGCCCAGAACACCTTCAGAATGCCACCCTCGTTTGCCAGCGCCTGGGAAAACTGCCCCTGCGCGGCGCTGTGCATCAGATGTATCGCCTTGTAGATATTCGATTTTCCGGTGCCGTTCGGCCCGAAGACGATATTAAGCTGCTCCAGCTCCAGCGACATCTCGCGGATGGAGCGGTAGTTTTGAATGTGCAGGGTGTTGATCACAGGCAGGCCCCTTTCGCAGAATAAGCCTGTATATAATCACAGTCTTTGAGGTTAAATGCAAAAAAAGAGACGACAGTGAGGATGTCGTCTAAACGGGGTACTGCTTTGGGCCTCTATGGGTCAATGGGGCCTTCGCATTTTTATGATCACTTGACTGCCAGACGCAGACCCAAATCATCAGGATAGGGATCAAAGTAGTTTTGCGTCATCAGATACCGGTCGGGGTATTCGGCCAGGTAGTGCTTCAGCAGCGTGATCGGGGCGAGAATAGGCAACTGTCCGTTGCGATAGTGCAGGATCACGTCGCGCAGCTCGCCGCGCTGGCGGGTGTTCAGCTGGTTACGGAAATACCCCTGAATATGCATCAGCACGTTGGTGTGATTCTTCCGCGAGGCGGGTTTTTTCAGGATGGTCATCAGCTTTTCCCGGTACGCTACGAAGAAGGCGTCCAGGTCTTCCCACTCGTGCAGCGAGGCAACGAACGGGCCGATTTCACGGTAGCCCGCCTGATGGTGCGCCAGCAGCTGAAGTTTGTAACGGCTGTGGAAGTCCAGCAGCGCGCGGCGCGTGAGTCCGTTTTTACGCAGCGTGTTTAGCTCGTGCAGGGCAAATACCCGCTCGATAAAGTTTTCCCGCAGCACCGGGTCGTGCAGCCGACCGTCTTCCTCGACGGGCAGCCACGGGTAGGTTTCAAGAAGGGCGGCGGTGAACAGCCCGACGCCCTCCTTGCGGCCCCGGTTGCCGTTTTCATCGTACAGCCGCACGCGTTCCAGGCCGCAGCTTGGGGATTTTGCACAGACGATAAATCCCGACAGATCGCCGATTTTTGGCAGATAGTCCGCCGTAAAGTCGGCCATTTTCTGCGTGAGGTCATCATGAGGCGGCTTGCTGAAACGGAGCTGCGTTTCGCCGCTTTCCGTCAGCGTCAGGCGTATGGCCGGGCGAGGCGTCGGGAGGCCGATGGCCATTTCCGGGCAGACGGGCCTGAAATTGACCCACTGGGCCAACTCATCCATGACGAAGCCCATACGCTTGTGTCCGCCGTCAAAGCGAACGGCGGATCCGGTCAAACATCCGCTAATACCGAGCACAGGTTTCGTTGTCATGGTGTAGTCCTCCCGTTCATATAATTAAAACTTACACAACATGACTAATTTGTCCAAGTATTCGCGGAACTATTTTTTTTATTCCTTTAGAATCAATGCGTATTAACTGCCCTTGTAGGTCGAGTAACCGTACTGGCTCAGCAGAAGCGGGATGTGCAGCTTCTCGTTGGTACGGGTCACGGTAAACAGCACCGGGATCTCCGGGAAGAAGGTGTCCAGCTTTTTGCCGTGGAAGTACTCTGCGGTTTTGAAGGTCACTTTATACACGCCAGGCTGCATGTCCTGATCCTGCGGATAGAGCGATTTGATGCGTCCGTCATGGTCGGTTTTGCCGCTGGCAATCGGAGCCCATTTGTCCTGCTGCTGTTTCTCCAGCGTAACGGTCACGTCTGATGGCGGCATCCCGGTTTGCTGGTCGAGAATGTGGACGCTCAGCGTGCCGGCAGGGGCGCTAAAGGCGGCAGGGGCAAAGGCCATCGAGGCCAGGATCAGCAGAGGGGCAGTTTTTTTCATGGTGTTTTCCTGTTGAGTTATACGTCACAGGAAAACGTTAGCATCTGCGGCGCGGGAAAATATTCAACTTTTCGTGAAGATTCCCGCAGGAGAAAATTATCAGAGGATAATCACTTCAAGCGGATACCTGCTGCTGCCACTGCTCCACCTGTTTTTTCCGCCCGGCGGTGAGTTTGCCGCTGGTGACCAGAAGCCATTTACGCTCCGGGAAAATTTCCGGTGCCAGCGCGTCAGGCGGAACCGGCAGGATGTCGATTCGGTGGCCCTGCCCGGTGCGCGTTAAGGCTTCGAGCCAGATCTCGCACGGGTCGTTCAGGTGCCAGCCGCTGAGCAGAATGTTATCGCCCGGCGCTTTTTTATCACCCTCGAGGCAAAACGAGGTGTAGGCGATGATGATGCCGTCGAGGACCGCGCGCAGGGTCATGGCGGCGGCGACGTTGGCCGAGACCTGGCTGCGCAGCGGGCGCAGCACGTTCGCGACCAGCTCCGGCCTTGGGTACTCGCGTCCGGCGTCGTAAATCATCTGGCGCAGGGACTCGACCTTGCCGTCCTGCAGACGTTGCAGCATGTTCTGCTGCAGGGTTTGCCAGTTGTTGGTCCGTCCCGGCGTTGGGCGTTCCAGCAGCAGTTTGACCTGGCCGATCGGGACGCCTTTTTTTACCCAGTCGAGGATTTTGAGGGCCTGCTGAACGTCCTCATCGCTGTACTGGCGGTGGCCGCCTTCCGTGCGCTCTGGCTTAAGTAAACCGTAGCGACGCTGCCACGCCCGCAGGGTGGTGGCGGTGATGCCGCTGAGTCTGGCGAATTCGCCGATGGAGTAAGCCATGTCCGTGTCCAGAGTGGAGGAATACTCTCAATATACTACGAATTTTCCCGAACGGGATGAAGCGCCGAAACGGTGCACTACACTTAACATCCAACCGTGCAAATGAAAGGAATTCTCATGAAGCTATGGCCTGTTGTGACCGGTGTTGCCATTGCGCTGACGCTGGTCGCCTGTAAATCCCCTACGCCACCGAAAGGCGTGCAGCCTATCACCAA
Source organism: Enterobacter sp. UCD-UG_FMILLET (assembly GCF_000762975.1). NCBI lineage: Bacteria > Pseudomonadati > Pseudomonadota > Gammaproteobacteria > Enterobacterales > Enterobacteriaceae > Enterobacter > Enterobacter sp. UCD-UG_FMILLET. The sequence continues at coordinate 165,284 of NZ_JRJC01000026.1, read as the reverse complement.
CTTCGAAGCCAGCCGCTATCTCGGCAAATGGTACGAAGTCGCCCGTCTGGAAAACCGCTTTGAGCGCGGGCTGGAACAGGTAACCGCTACCTACGGCAAGCGCAGCGACGGCGGTATTAGCGTGCTCAACCGGGGCTACGATCCGGTGAAGAACAAGTGGAACGAGAGCGAAGGCAAAGCGTACTTCACCGGCGAGCCAACCACGGCCGCGCTGAAGGTGTCGTTCTTCGGCCCGTTCTACGGCGGCTACAACGTAATCAGGCTGGACGATAAGTACCAGTACGCGCTGGTCAGCGGCCCGAACCGCGACTACCTGTGGATCCTGTCGCGCACGCCAACCATTCCGGATGCGGTGAATCAGGATTACCTGAACACCGCGCGCAGCCTGGGCTTCCGGGTTGACCAGCTGGTGTGGGTGAAGCAATAGCCCCTACTGGTAGGAAAACGTAATGCTGGCCAGCGCGTTGGCCGAGCCGGGGACCAGTTCGCCGGTTCGGATGTACTGCGCCTGGAACGGTAACGTGAGCGTCTGCGCCGCCGTGGTGCTCTGGATAAAGAACTGTCCGGTCGCACCCGCGGCCGAGCTGTCCGGCCCCATCGTCAGCGGCCCGCTGCCGTTGTAGAAAAACTGCACCCCAACGCCGGACGCCGTGGAGTCTCCGGTCAGCGTCACCACCGACGAGGTGTTCGACGGCGTGGTCTGATCGGTCATCACGGCGTGAACCGCCACGTTCGCGTCGCAGGTCAGGCCGACGGTAAACGTTCCCGATGGCGACGTGCTTCCCACCGTGGGCAGAGTGCGAATATCAATGGTGCCCAGCGCCACGCTGGCGTTTTTGCTACCGACCGTACACCCGCTGGCGGTCACCGTGATGGTGGTCGGGCTGATAATCACCTGCGCCGTTTTCGTTTCGTTGTTATAGGCGGTGAGCACCGCGGCGTTGATGGTCGGGATGTTATAGACGCCGGATTTCAGGGCGGCACCGGTTTTAATAAAGGTGACCTTTGCAGACCAGCCCAGATCCTGGGCAAACCCACTGGTGCCCTCTGCCGGGTAGCTTTGCGTGATACCGGTTTGCAGGGGAATATATTTTGTACTCTTAAAATCCTTCAGCCCGATGATATACCCCACGCCCGGTACGCCGGTCTCAAAAATGGTGTAGTTTACGCCGTCGACGGTGACCGTCGAACCGCTTGAGATGGCGCTGCTGCTGGGCTGCAGCGTGCCTTTGCTGCAGGTAAAAATAAGCCCGCACCAGAACACCTGCTGCACGCTGGCGGTGGCGCTCCAGGTCGATCCGATAATGCTGCCCGGCACTACGGAGTCCGCTGGCCCGCTGTAGGTCATCGGCTGAGGGGAGAGCGTAATGTCCGATTTCCAGTCCAGCGCCTGCACGCTGGCGCAGAAAAGTAATCCGCCGAGAAGAAACGCTAAACGCATCATAGATACTCCGTTGTCCAGGTGGCGAGGGCTGACACATCACCGGCGCTCACCGGCGTAGCGGTGGCAACCAGCTGCGCGTAGAAGGTCATCTGTACGCTGTCATCCCCCGCGGTTCCGTACGCTGCGGTCTTTGTATTCAGGGGAATGAGTACGCTCTCTTTATCGAGGATCTGCACCGCCACGCCGGTAGCGCCACCGTCGGCAATTTTCAGCAGCTGCGGGTTGACATCATCCGGCGTACCGCTGAAGCGAATTTTTACGCCAGCAAAGGTTGGCCCGCACGCTTCAAGCCTGAGCGTGAAGGGCGTTTTGATATTGCTCACGGCCCCGGCACGGTTGAACTGTTTAATACCAATGGTGCCCAGCGGCACGTTTTGCTCCCCGGAGTCCTGCGCTACCACGCAGGTGTTGCCGATCAAATTGCCGGTGACGGAGACCAGCACGTCGTAGCCGCGAACGGGGAGCGTGAAAACCAGCAGCAGCGCAATGCAGCCGATCCTAAGCGTTACTGACATACCACCTCCTGAGAATAAAGACCGGTGCGGGCGCTATAGTGCTGCTTGTTTAAGGCGTAGGTAATGGCGCAGCGCTGGCGGCTGCCGCGGCCCCACACGGCGTTCAGCGTGCCCTTCTCGGGCAAACCGGAGAGATACAGGCTGCCGCCATCGCCGACGATGCCGCTGGTTTTGTCATCATCGAGCGAGACCAGCGTGCCGAAGGGGAGCACGTCGTTGCCGTGACGCACGATAAACATCGCTTTTGCCCCCTGGTGCGTGGTGAAGGTGGCGCGAACCAGGGCACCGTCGGTAGGCGTTTTGTTGGCGATGGCGTTTTCCAGCTCCACGTCGTTGCCGGCGGTCGTCACGTCCAGCGCGACCTGGTTAACGCGATACGGCGTGGCGTACGGGATCACCGCGTAGCCACGGCCGTCCGTTTTGATGCCCTTATGGTTAAGCACGGCGACGCTGCTGGCCCCCGGGGCTTTTACCAGAATGTTGGTGTTCCCGAGCGGCTGGCTCAGCGTCAGGCCATCTTCATGCACTACCGCGCCGCCGCTGATGCCGTAGCTGAGGTTGCGGGAGTCGCTGGCGTAGCTGTAGCCCAGGTTGTAGTCTCCCCACGCGCCTTCGTACTGCAGAGTGGCATCGCCGCCGTAGTGCTGTCGGGAGCTGTAGCGCTGGTTGACGCTATAGAACAGGTTTTCCTGGCCCGGCAGGTAGCCGCTCACGCCCGTGCTGGTGGTTGTGCCGGTGGAGTCTGCATGGGTTGTGGTAAAGCGCGCGCGGGTCGACAGCGTCGGGTTGCCCAGCGGGACCGAAATCGACATCGACAGGATGTTATCTTTCTTGTCGTCATACAGGCTCGAGCTTCGCTGGACGCTGACGCCAAGCGACACGTTGCGAAACGTGGCGTTCCACGCAAACTGCAGGCTTTGCGTGGTATTTGACGTGTTCCAGTAGGTCTGCTGATCCCACGACAGTGACAGCGAGCCGTATTGTCCCATCGGCTGCGACAGCAGCAGCTGGTTTTTTGCCTTGCGCGACATGCGCAGGTTGTACACGGTGTCGTATTGGGTGGTGACGGTGCCATCGTCTTCCACCGTCTGCTTTGGCGATCCGCCCGACATCCCTTTGTACGTGGTGTCGCTGAGGGTATAAAACCCTTTCGTGGAGTAGCGCAGGGAGAAGAAGTTAACCCGCGTGCCAATGTCGTTCAGCAGCTTGCTGTAGCGCAGGCGCACCGAATCACCGGTATAGTGCCGATCGTCCGCCAGCTGGCTGCGGGCGTGGGTCAGGTCGATGGAGTAGGCGCCAAAGCGGCCGAGGTTCTGCCCAAACCCGAGGGCCAGGCCGTTATAGCGATCGGCAAACTGCGCCCCGCCGTAAAACGTCAGGCCGTATCGCCAGCCGTAGAACAGCTCGCCCTGCGCGAAAGAGGGCGCATCCTGATTGCCCGTTGGACGGTACTTGCCGGCACCGAAGGCATATTTCACCTGTCCGTTACGCACAAGGTTCGGCACGCTGGCAAAGGGAAGCGTGTATTGCGTTTTGCTGCCGTCGTTCTCCTGAATGGTGACCGCCAGATCGCCGCCCGAGGAGGTCGGATAGAGATCTTTCAGCACAAACGCCCCCGGCGGGACGGAGGTTTGATAGATGATGTTGCCGTTCTGGCGAACCGTGACCGTGGCGTTGCTGCGCGCGATGCCGCGGACTTCAGGCGCATAGCCGCTGAGGCTGGCTGGCAGCATGTTGTCATCGGTTTTCAGGGCGATACCGCGCAGGCCGACGGAGTCGAACACCTGCGCCGAGGTGTACGTTTCCCCGGCATATACCTGCGCGCGCAGGGCGTGAATATCGCGCTGCAGCCAGGTCTGCACGTGGGTGAGCTCATTGCTGTCTTTGGTCCACGTGGTGAAATCACGCAGCCGCCACGCGCCCAGGTTGACGCCGCTGTTGAGGCTCGCAAACAGCTGCTGTTCCCGCGTGCGCGTCTCGCCGCGATACTCATTGTTCGAGCCATTCACCACGTAATTCAGCCACGCGGCAGGAATGCCCGCCTCCCAGCTTTCCGGGCTGACGTACCCGCGCGGCAAATTGCGCATCGCACTTTGCGGTACGGTGAAGCTCAGGGTGAGCGTCTTCTGGTCCAGATCAAACTGCGTATCCGCAAACGCCTTCGTTAAGAAGATGCAGCGCTGCGCCAGCGGCAGGTCGCCGCCCTTCGCCTGATGGCTATCGATGCCCAGCGCGGCGAATTGTTCAGGCGTGAGGCAGGGCAGCGCTTCACCCGTGCTGTCTTCAGCAAGGCGGAACGTGACGTTACCCGTGAACGCATAATTCGTATTGATATACACGTTGAGGTTGTAATCACCCGGCGGCAACGCGCTCCCGGCGTTGACCCAGGCGAGATCGGCGCTGTTTGCGCTCTCGCCGTTGAGGAACGCGGGATTAAATTGCAGCTCGCTTTCAGCAGCCACGGCTTGCCGGATCACCAGGGAGAGCACCGTGGCGCACAGGATTTTTATTTTCACGTGGTCACGCCTTACTGTTTTTATTACTGGGATAACGACGCGCGCGTGGCGGGGGTCCATGCCCCGTAATCGTTAATGGTCTGATAGCTCATGCTGCCCGCATGGCTGAAGGTTTCGGCCAGGGTCACGCTGCCTTTTGGGGGGACCATCACCGGCTGCACCGGCATACCGTCAATTTTCACGTTGATGGTGGTGAGGTAGTACGGCGTGGGGTTGCTGAGCGTGACTTTTCCGGCGCGATAGGCACCGGCCAGTTTTTTCCACGCCTCTCCCGGGGTCTCACTGAGTCCTTCCGGGCGATAAAAGACCTTGATGCGGTTAGCCGAAGCAAACTGCAGCGTATTCCCGGCGCCGCTTTTCGCCTGCTGTGGGATGGCTTTGACCGTCATCCAGTAGAGCGTCTCCCGATCCGCTGGCAGGGCTTTGCCGTTAAACATGATTTTCACCGCGCTTTCGCTGGCCGGCTTCATGACGTACAGCGGCGGCGTGATCACGAAGTCGTTGGTGCGTTCGCCTTTCTCATTCTCCATCCATGACTGGATGAGGAACGTGGCGTCGGGATGGGTGTTTCTCACCTGCATCATGGCCTGGCTGGTGGCGCTGGAGTAGACCATTCGCGTTGCGCCCAGCCCCACGCCGCCGGCAGAGACGGCGGAGGAACATAACGCGCCCGCCAGGCAAATCCATGTGTTTACGCGCATAGTGTTTCTCCTGAAAGCTAAGACAGGCCCGGCTCGCAGACCGGGCCTGAAGATTACGAATAGGTCACGGTGTAGGTCGCGACGGCGCTGGCATCACCCGCGGTGGCGCCGCCCTTCGGCGAGTAATATTTCGCGCTGAAGTTCAGGGTGTTGGCACCCTTACGCAGAGGGATGGCCGAAGCAGGTTCACCCAGCTTCACCACGTTGCCCTGCTCGTCATAAAGGCGAATAGCCACGTTTTGCGCAGAGTTGGCGCTGCCGTTTGCCCCGACGGACAAGCTATTAACATCGGAACCGTCCGGCGTGCCGGTGAAGGTGACGGCCACGGTTGTGGCGGCAATCGGGTTCTCATCCGTAGAGGCTGAGGTATCGGCGATTTCACAATCTTCCAGGGTGATGGCAAACGCTTTTGCCGTGCTGGCTTCGCTGCCGGCGGTTGCCAGCGTTGCGGTACGCACTTCACCCATATCCACGTCAATGTTGGCGCTTCCTGCGCTGATGGCGCAGGCGGAGGTCACCACTTTGCCGCTAAAGTTCACCGTGCCGCCGCTGGTGCCGGCAGCCAGCGCCGAGCCTGCTGGCAGTAATGCCGCAATAGCGATCGCGAGCAGCGGTTTATTTTTGAATTGAGCTTTCATTGTCCTGATTCCATGATGGTGTTATGTCGAGATTTGCTCTGAGAGCAGCAGGTCTAACTGGTTAAAAAGACCAGCAAATCTGTCTTGTTCCTGAGCCCTAGTTTTCTTATCGCTGAGCTTTTTAACGCGCTGACACGACGGTAAGAAAGCTGCTCTGTTTCGGCGATGTAACGCATATCCAGACCCTTTCGCAGTTCCTTCAATACCCTCCATTCGCCCGGCGTCAGCGATAACGCCGTGGGTTTTTTTAGTGGGCGATAACGGCTATCGACCATTTTTAATACGCTGGCTCGCCAGTGATAAAGCGGGTCCTGCAGCGAGAGATAGGCGTCTATTTCACCGCGTATCCACAGCCAGGAATTTGCCGGTGCTGAATACATGCAAATAAGTACGTCGGGATAAAGGGCTTTCATCTTCCTGATATATTTCAGGCAGTCATATCCCGCGTGATATTTCTCCATGCCGGATAAAAAAATCACGTCTACCGGTGCGGCCGAGAGTATTGTTTCGATCTCCGCGTAATTATCGATCGATGCTGTAATCTGCATAGTCGGGACAATATTTTTTAATAACGCGGCGATCCCCTGGCGCGCAAAGTGATCTCCACCCAATAGCGCGATATTTAAATGACGTGTGTTGTTGAGCTTATTCGCCATGTCATTCCCTCGATTTATAATTGTAATAAGACTCGTCTGTCTGGCAGATCGATGCCTGTATTTTCGAAGCAATTAAGCATTGCACGGTGTGAGCCCACTATACTCAGGGCGTAAAAGAGGTAACCTGAATTAATCTTAATTTGTTTTAAGTACGGTTTAGGTGTAGCGTCAATTTCTCCTCGCTGAACCGGCTTTTGCTTATCTGCCTGTAAATAATCATACCGGTAGTTTTTATTGAAAAGTTAGCTTTAATAAATGTTTTGTAAGGGAATAGTCTGGGTACGTCATGAGACGCGGGTTGTTACTGACGGTGGCTAACAGTTTCGCACTGAAATTGTTAATTAAAACGGCAGCTTTCGAATTGGTCGTAATTTCGAAACCCGCTGGCAGAGCGCGTCCTCTCTGCTTTTTAATAAAAAAACTAATTAAGCACGCTGAATAATTCAGACAATGATGGCTGAAGCGTTCAACGGGCGCCTTTGTCGAGTTTTGTCAGTGTCAAGACGGCTTTAAATGGCGGTTAAGAAAACTTCAGATGGGTCAGATAAAGAGAAAGGAAAAATAAGATTTTTCGCCAGGCGCCAGGATATACAGTTGCGCATTTATCCGTCACATTAATCCTTACACAGGCGAGGGATACGCAGGTTAACGGTGAAGGGAATCTACTGGAGCAACAGGCGTTGACCGGAGGTATTTAGCCCATTCTATGCATAAGCATTACATTATTAATGGCCTGGTAGAGTTTCATCCAGCGGCCAGCACATTACGCGATCTCAACAATCCTGACCGGGTGGTGGTATTAAATTCCCCGGCGGGGCGCTGTTTGTTGTTATTAATAGAAAGAGTCGGAAGTATTGTGACTCAACAGGAGTGCATGGATATTGTCTGGCAGCGCCGGGGGATGCTGGTTTCGCCTAATACCTACTACCAGAACATTTCTATTCTGCGTAAAGGGCTGAAGAAGGTGGGGTTTGAAACCGATCCGATTGTCACTATCCCGCGCATTGGACTGACGCTCGCAAGCGATACGCAAATCACCGTTAAAGAGACGCAGCCGCAGGCTGAAGAGGAAGAACGTGCTGCTCCGGATGTCTGCGAAGAGACCGCCGCCCCACCGGTCCCGATACGCCGCTTCTGGCTGCCGGGCGCGCTGGTGCTATTGCTGATGCTGGCTGGCGCGAGCGTTATCAGCCATAACCTGCTGCATGACAGCTATTTCGTCGACGGGTACCGCTTCGCGATGAAGATGGGCGAATGTCAGCTCTATTTTTCTCGCGATATTGAAACGCAGCGCGACAGGGATAAAGCCCTGGCCTATGCCGCCCCGTTTAAGGACCAGTGCGCGAACTATCCCTGGGTTTACGTCAGCGGCTACATCCTGCTGCCCCGTGCATCGGTCATTCGCTGTGACAGGCCGATGACGGAACCCAACCGCTGTATGTCCGATTATTTTATAGAGGATCGCTAGTATGGTTCGCTACCGTCAAACGCTTGTTGCGCTTTGCCTGTGCCTGCTGATGGGGGCTGTCGTGGCGGCGTATTACCTCTGGCATCGCCATTACATCCAGCCCTTTTCCTGTCAGGCGAACTTTATTCAGCATCACCGTGATGAAACGCTCTCTCTGTGGCTGAATTACACCGTGGAGGGTAACAGCGGAATACTCAGTATGAATGGCCGGTTGAAAAGCGATCCCACGAAGACCCTGAATCGCAAAGTTTTCTTTCAGATTGAGCGCAAAGACAGCGTCTATAATCTGACGTCCATACGCAATATGAAATTTCCGGACGACAACATCAGCGACAGCTGGCTGGAGAAGTACGAGCCCTTATTTTTTATCTATCCGAATAAGAATATTTATATGCGTATTAAGAAACAGCAGAATGAGAATTATTTATTTATTCTGGGAACGCTGCCGACCTATGTGTGCCACACGTCAAAAAACGGATAGCAGCAGGGAGAAATGTTTTTAAGTTTTTGCGTGCATCATTTATGCTTGATTTAACAGCCAGCACCTATATTAGGGAAATATAACAGCAACAATAATGTTGCGATAATGTAATTATTCTTCGGCAAGTTAATGAAAAATATAATTGATGATAGCGTCAGAATGACGCCTGCACGGAATAAATCTCTGCATATGGGGTTACTCCTGTGGCCCCATTTCTCGCTTTTCGCATATTCAGGATTGATAGAGGCGTTACGTATTGCATCCAGCGTCCAGAAGCGTAGCCAGAAAATACGTTTTAAACTCAGCCTGATAAGCACTTATCCCGACTTACCGGTAGTGAGCAGCTCAGGGCTCAGCGTGCGGCCCGAGGCCGCTCATGCGCCGCCCGGCGACTTTGACTATATTGCGGTGATTGGTGGAGGTCTGGAGCATCTTCACCAGGGACACCGTGGCGACAGAGCGTTTCTCACGGATGCTCATCACAACAACGTTCCCCTGATTGGTATTGGTACCGGCAGCTTTATTCTGGCGGAGGAAGGCTTACTGAACGAGCGCCGCGCCTCGATTCATCCTCATCACCATGACGTTTTCACGCAACGTTTTCCGCAGGTTTATGCCGAGCAAGGCCTCGATTTTATCGACGAAGGCGATGTGCTGACCTGCCCGGGCGGGATCTCAACGCTCACCCTGGTAACGGCGCTGATCCGCGCCCACGGGGGGGACGACATTGCGGCCACTACCTCCCGGCGGCTGTCCCTTCCTCCGCATGACGCCGCCACGCCGCTGCCCGCGAATATCGCCATGATACCTGATTCACGGCTGCGCAGGGCGGTGACGACCGTCGAACAGTATCTTACTCACCCGCTGAACGCCGCCAGGCTCGCGCAGGACGTTAAGCTGAGCGAACGTCAGCTCAACCGCCTGTTTCACGCCGAGTTTGGCAAAACGGCGCGGGAATTTATTCGCAGCGCCAGGCTGCGCTATGCCTGCTGGCTGCTGAAACACTCTCAGCAAAGCGTGACGGATATTGCGCGGCGGATGCGGTTTAGCGACTGCGCCCACTTTATTCGTCATTTTCAGACCGAGTACGGCTGCACGCCGGGGGTATGGCGCACGTCGCAGAACTGATGCACCTATTTCGTGCTTTCTTCGTAGGGTATTACTGGCTCGCCTGGATAGACTTCCGTTAAAAGCCCAACGGAGGGAAGACGACATGAACTGGCAGCCTTTTCGCGGCGATGCTCCGGAAAATATGACGATTTTCAGCGCGTCATTTCCCGACGTCAGCGACCAGTGGCCGATGAAAGACGACGCTGCCCGTGAGATCGCCTCCCTTGACCGCGCCCTGAAAGCCGAGCCAGCGCTCCGGCCGCCGAGGGTGGAATACGACGAAGGGGGGCAGGCCGTGCTTGTTCCGCAGAACCGCTATTCCGAACAGGCCTTCCGCAACCGTCCGGCGCTCACCGCGTGGCGAACCCGGCTGGTGCCCTCCGCGCTGGCGCTGTTTGTGGTGCAAAACCCGCTGGAGGACCGCCTGCCCGACGGCACGAAAATGGACAGCGACAGCCGCCAGTGGTTTATCCACGCTAACGATGCGATTGGCGTGCGTTCCCGCGCCCGGGTACTGGCCGCGCTGGTGGATAAGTACATTCATAATGAAAGCGAGAATAACTGGGTCAGCCTGGCGAGCGGGGCCGCCATCCCGGTGCTGGAGGCGCTGCGCGAAGCAAAGCTCGACGGCCAGCGGGTGTATCTCACGCTGGTGGACAAAGACCCGGTGGCGCTCAGCTGGGCCGAAACCATGGCGGCGCAGGAAGGGATTGTGGTGGGGGAACAGCTGACCCTGCTCAGGCGCAACCTGCTCCATACGCTGGTGCGTAACGAGGACCTGCTGCTGGAGCTGGGCGAGCAGCAGGCCGAACTGGTCGACGCGCTGGGGATTTTCGAATACTTCAACGATACCGACGCGGTGATTTTTCTCCAGCGCGCCCTGCGGCTGGTCAAGCCCGGCGGGGCGGTGATTGTGTCAAACATGCTCACCAGCAGCCCGCAAATTGACTTTGTGCTGCGGGGGATCGGCTGGGAAGATATTTACCCGAGGTCGTTACAGCAGCTGCAGGATATCCACCTCGCGGCCGGCGTGCCGGTGGAAAACGTCACCGTGGTGGTGCCGAAGGATGGGGTGTACGCGGTGATGGAGATTAGGGTAGGGGATGAAAAACCGCACGGTCAGTTCCCTCTCCCTGAGGGAGAGGGCTAGGGTGAGGGGGGGAACAGACCGCAAAGCGTGGCTTGAAATAGTTCGGTCTTCCAATCATGATCCACCCATGAAAATTGAAACCGCACACCCCACACACTTCGAACGTCTGGTCGCGATCTGGGAATCCTCTGTTCGCGCCACCCATCACTTTTTACAGGAAAGCGATATTGCGGCGCTGCGCCCGCTATTGCTTAACGCCTATCTGCCTAATCTCAAGGTCGTGATCGCTCGCGATGACGCAGGCGTTATTCACGGCTTTTTAGGCGTGGATGAAAACCGCATTGAAATGCTGTTTGCTGACGACGCGAGCCGCGGGAAGGGCGTCGGGAAATTGCTGTTGCAACACGCCATCGAAGAGTTTGGCGCGAACGAGGTGGACGTGAATGAGCAGAACCCGCAGGGCGTGGGATTTTATCGCCATATGGGGTTTGAGCAGGTCGGACGCTCGGAAGTGGACGGGCAGGGGAATCCGTTTCCGTTGCTGCATATGAAGCTGATTAGGAATACCGGGATTAGCGCTTAGCCTGCTTATTCCATTTTAATAAGCCGACAATATCTTTCTCACCCTCGGCTTCTTTCAGCAGGCGCTGCTTTTTTTCAAACTCAATGAATTCTGAGCACGCCTTTTCATCAGCCGCTTTTTTGCTGAACTTGTAAGTAAGCCTTACAAGTTGCTTTTTGTTCAAGCTCACCCTCTTCGTAAATTGCTTTAATATGCTGAGTAATGGCTTGAGGAGTGACCTGATAAAGAGCCGCAATGGCTGCTTGCGACAGCCACAGCGTTTCATGTTCGAAGCGACATGTGATGCGAACAGTTCCATCATCACTGGCAAACATAACCAATTCGCCTGCCGGAGATTGGATTACGTCTTTATCTGCCATGTCGCCTCCACATCTAATGCACCAGGCAGGTAGTATGCCAGAAACAGCCGCTAAGCTAGGTGGTTTGTATTTGATTTTGCGAGGCGCTTTCCAGCACGCGGAGTTTGGATCGCTACAAGCGCGTTCTCTATCTCAATTAGCTTTGCTTTCGTCCGTTTATAATCATCCTGCAACCTCTGCTCCTGCTCGTTATACGCCACCAGAACGATGCAACCTTTCATGACCTTCACCGTGACCTGCTGCCCGGTTTCAAACCCTGCCGCGCGCAGCCACTTGTCGGAAAGGATGATTTTCGGCGTGGATTTGTCGAAAACATTCGGGCGGTATCCCACAATTAACGAACGCTCGGTTTCGGATTGGCCGGTGTCTGGGGTAGAATGCGAATCAGCCATAATCAACTCTCTGGTAATTGGTGAGGCTAGCCTGCACATCGGAGCGTTGTTAGTACAGGAGGTTTAGGTGGTCTCCTGTGTGTTAGAGAAAATGGATAGGCGGCCTCAAGGTCAATCATATCGCGCCAAAAAATCAAAAGGCGGTGGGCAGTCTCCGCAGTTTAAGATGTGTATTGATCCGGTATTAAAGTTAAAGGAGCAGTTGGATGCCATGGCGGCTGAAGAAGGAATTTTCTGAAAGAGAAATAATTTCTAAAGGACGATAGTTATTACATGAATGTAATTAATTTTATTTCTAGTTTTGTTAAAATTACGAGAATTAAGAAAAAAATAACAAATGATTTTCATAAGATCGCATATTTTATGCCTGAAAGTAGTATGGATGATTACTTCGATGAGTTGGATTATTTTGTTATGGCTTTAGAAGACCGCCGTTTTCTAAAACATAATGGTGTTGACTTTATCTCGGTTGCTAGAGAGGCTTTTAAGTTTCTGATAAAAAGAAAACATGGTGGTGCAAGTACAATTGATATGCAAATGGTGCGAACTATAACTGGTTTTAAAGATATAACTTTAACCAGGAAATTATATGAAATGTTTCTTTCTATTGTCATAAATCGATTTTTTACAAAACACCAAATAATGAAGTGTTATCTTAATAATGCATTTTTTGGCTCAGGGCTTTATGGATGTAAGGCTGCATGTTTTGCTGTATACCATAAGGAATTGAATTTAATTTCTTTTGAGGAAAAAGCGTTCATTGCAGCAATGCTACTCAGACCTAAGCCTCTAAAAGAAAGCGAAAGATGGCTCACCCTTGTTACGTCCCGAGCATTATATGCTCAGGAAATATACCCTACAATAATTAAATAAACTATGCATATCTGGAAGGCGAAGACTTTTTAGGATATTCCTCGAAAGGTGTTGTTTTACATATAATGGTACCTTTTGAGTCAGCAGCGCTCGAAAAAAATTGCCCTTGAAATAATCCCTTCTTTTTATATCGGAGATTAATGTAATGAGATGATTCACGTTTGCTACCGTTTTCAACAATATGCAAGTGTATTTCATGAGGTCGAAGATATCTTCTTTCAATTTTTCCACTTATCTTTCCACGAAGTCTTTTCTGAGCAGGATAAATCCAGTCTCCTTCTTTTATTGCACTTTCGGCAGTTTTTTCCGAAGTGCCATCAATCGAAGAACCATCCGAATATAATATAAATGTATGATAGAGAACCATATCTCTATAAGAGTTTTTAGCTGATTCTGTAGTAACGGATTTAATATAAAAGACACCTGATAATTTCGGTGGGGGTTTAACGAATTCTTTGAAAAAGAATAATGTCAATGCCACTATTAGTGCTGCAACCAATGATCCGTAATTACTTGAGAGTTTCCCAAAATCATTTAGTAGCTGGATTAATTGATAAATATATTCTATAACTGCGGAAAAAAAATTCAGTAGGTGTTCACACGCTGGTATTGGTTTCGACACGCTATTCCCTCTTTAAAAACTTTTAATAATTAGCATTAGAGAGTTTAGCATTTTTGGCGGAAGATCACAGGAGTCGAACCTGCCCGGGAACGCTGGCGTCCCCAACTGGATTTGAAGTCCAGCCACCTCACCGGAGATGACGATCTTCCGCGCCTGCATTGCTACATGGAGGCGGGGCGCATTATAGCTACTTTCAGGCATTTACCACATACCCCCGCACACTTTTTTCACCTCTCTTTTGACCTGTACCCCCCTGTTTCAGTTAATTCTTAAGAAAATCCTCAGGTTAGCCTTTCGTGCTCACCAGTATTTACCGCGATCACAAAAAACAAGAAACGTAATCTGCTAACCAGAAAACGCAATACCCGCCTTTGAAACAATGGTTTAAAACCAATGCAACCGGTCTCAGCGCCCCCTACAGCGTGAAGGATAAAAAAATGAGCGAAGTATTGTCAGTAAAAGAGAAGATTGGCTACGGCATGGGAGATGCCGCCAGCCACATCATTTTTGATAACGTTATGTTGTACATGATGTTCTTCTACACCGATATTTTCGGCATTCCCGCCGGGTTCGTCGGCACCATGTTCCTGCTGGCCCGCGCGCTGGATGCGATCTCCGACCCGTGCATGGGGCTGATTGCCGACCGCACCCGCAGCCGGTGGGGAAAGTTCCGTCCGTGGATTTTGTTTGGTGCCATCCCGTTCGGCATCGTCTGCGTCCTGGCCTACACCACGCCGGATCTCAGCCTCAACGGCAAAATGGTTTACGCCGCCGTTACCTACACCCTGCTGACCCTGCTCTATACCGTAGTGAACATCCCGTACTGCGCGCTGGGTGGCGTGATCACCAACGACCCGACGCAGCGTATCTCCCTTCAGTCCTGGCGCTTTGTGCTGGCGACGGCGGGCGGCATGCTCTCCACGGTACTGATGATGCCGCTGGTGAACCTGATTGGCGGCGACGACAAGGCGTTCGGCTTCCAGGGCGGGATCGCCGTGCTGTCGGTGGTCGCGTTCCTGATGCTGGCGTTCTGCTTCTTTACCACCAAAGAGCGCATCAAGGTGCCGCCGAGCACCACCTCCATGCGGGAAGATCTGCGCGACATCTGGCACAACGACCAGTGGCGCATCGTCGGCGTGCTCACCATCCTGAATATCCTCGCCGTCTGCGTGCGCGGCGGCGCGATGATGTACTACTGCGCCTGGATCATGGGCTCGCCGGAGGTGTTCGTCGCCTTCCTCACCACCTACTGCGTCGGCAACCTGATCGGCTCCGCGCTGGCGAAGCCGCTCACCGACTGGAAGTGCAAGGTCAGCATCTTCTGGTGGACCAACGCCGCGCTGGCGGTGGTCAGCGTGGCGATGTTCTTCATCCCGATGCACGCCACCGTGCTGATGTTCGCCTTTATCTTCGTCATCGGCGTGCTGCACCAGCTGGTGACGCCGATCCAGTGGGTGATGATGTCCGATACCGTCGACTACGGCGAATGGACCAACGGCAAGCGCCTGACCGGCATCAGCTTTGCGGGCACGCTGTTCGTGCTGAAGCTCGGCCTGGCGCTGGGCGGGGCGATGATCGGCTGGATGCTGGCCGGCGGCGGCTACGACGCGGCGGCCAAAACTCAGAACAGCGCGACCATCAGCATCATTATCGGCCTGTTTACACTGGCCCCGGCGGTCTGCTACGTACTGAGCGCCATCATCGCTAAACGCTACTACACGCTGAAAACCCCCTTCCTGACCAAAATCCTGGGCGAGCTGGCGCAGGGCGCGCGCCGCAATCAGCAGGAGTTTGAAAACCTGCCGGTCAGCAAAGAATTGCAGAACTAAGAGGACGAGAGCATGAAAATCAGTGATGGAAACTGGCTTATTCAACCGGGCCTGAACGTGACGTATCCGGTTCAGGTGTTCGACGTGGAGCAGCAGGGCAACGACCTGGTGGTGTTTGTTGCGCCGCGCGACGTGCGCGAACGCACCTGGCAGCTCGACACGTTGATGTTCACGGTGCGCCTGTTTTCCCCGCAGGAAGGGATTGTCGGGGTGCGCATCGAGCACTTCCAGGGCGCGCTAAACAACGGCCCGCACTATCCGCTTAACGTTCTGAAAGACGTGAAGGTAGAGATTGAGAACAACGCCGAGTTTGCCGAGCTGAAAAGCGGCAGCGTCAGCGTGCGCGTCACCAAAGGCGAGTTTTGGGCGCTGGATTTCCTGCGCGACGGACAGCGCATCACCGGCAGCCAGCTGAAAAACAACGGCTACGTGCAGGATACCAACGCCGACCGCAATTACGTATTCGAACGTCTGGATCTGGGCGTGGGGGAAACGGTCTACGGTCTGGGCGAGCGCTTTACCGCCCTAGTGCGCAACGGCCAGACGGTCGAAACCTGGAACCGCGACGGCGGCACCAGCACCGAGCAGTCCTACAAAAACATCCCGTTCTACCTGACCAACCGTGGCTACGGCGTGCTGGTGAATCATCCGGAAAACGTCTCGTTTGAAGTCGGCTCCGAGAAGGTCTCCAAAGTGCAGTTCAGCGTGGAAGGGGAATATCTGGAGTACTTCGTGATAGACGGC
Organism: Enterobacter sp. UCD-UG_FMILLET; assembly: GCF_000762975.1. Classification (NCBI taxonomy): domain Bacteria; kingdom Pseudomonadati; phylum Pseudomonadota; class Gammaproteobacteria; order Enterobacterales; family Enterobacteriaceae; genus Enterobacter; species Enterobacter sp. UCD-UG_FMILLET. Next base: position 149,263 of record NZ_JRJC01000026.1, on the reverse strand, counting down.
CCGACGCCGAAAGAGGTGCTGAACCGCTATACGCGGTTCACCGGGCGTCCGGCGCTGCCGCCTGCCTGGTCGTTCGGCCTGTGGCTGACCACGTCGTTCACCACCAACTACGACGAAGCGACGGTAAACAGCTTTATCGACGGCATGGCCGAGCGCGACCTGCCGCTACACGTGTTCCACTTCGACTGCTTCTGGATGAAGGCCTTCCAGTGGTGCGACTTCGAGTGGGACCCGGTGACCTTCCCGGATCCGGAAGGGATGATCCGCCGCCTGAAGGAGAAAGGGCTGAAGGTCTGCGTGTGGATCAACCCGTACATCGGCCAGAAATCCCCGATCTTCCGTGAGCTGAAAGAGAAGGGCTACCTGCTCAGGCACCCGGACGGCTCCCTGTGGCAGTGGGACAAATGGCAGCCGGGGCTGGCGATTTATGACTTCACCAACCCGGACGCGTGCCGGTGGTATGCCGACAGGCTGAAAGGCCTGGTAGATATCGGCGTCGACTGCTTCAAGACCGACTTCGGCGAGCGTATCCCGACCGACGTCCAGTGGTTTGACGGATCCGATCCGCAGAAAATGCACAACCACTACGCCTACATCTACAACGAGCTGGTGTGGAACGTGCTGAAAGAGACGGTGGGAGAAGAAGAGGCGGTGCTGTTTGCCCGCTCCGCGTCCGTCGGGGCGCAGCAGTTTCCTGTGCACTGGGGCGGCGACTGCTACGCCAACTATGAGTCGATGGCCGAAAGCCTGCGCGGCGGGCTGTCGATTGGCCTGTCCGGCTTCGGGTTCTGGAGCCACGATATCGGCGGGTTCGAAAATACCGCACCGGCGCACGTCTACAAACGCTGGTGCGCGTTCGGGCTGTTCTCCAGCCACAGCCGCCTGCACGGCAGCAAATCCTACCGCGTGCCGTGGGCGTACGACGACGAGTCCTGCGACGTGGTGCGCCACTTTACGCAGCTGAAATGTCAGCTGATGCCGTATCTGTATCGTCAGGCGGCGCTGGCCCGCGAGTTCGGCACGCCGATGCTGCGGGCGATGATGCTGGAGTTCCCGGACGATACGGCGTGCGATTATCTCGACCGCCAGTACATGCTGGGGGATGCGGTGATGGTCGCGCCGGTGTTCTCCGAGGCGGGCGACGTGCAGTTCTATCTGCCGGAAGGCCGCTGGACGCACCTGTGGCACAACGACGAAATTCAGGGCAGCCGCTGGCATAAGCAGCAGCACGATTTCATGAGCCTGCCGGTCTACGTGCGCGACAACACCCTGCTGGCGCTGGGCAACAATAACCAGAAGCCGGACTACGCGTGGAACACGGGGACGGCCTTCCAGCTGTTTAACCTGGACGATGGCGCAACGGCGGTGAGCGAAGTGCCTGCGGCGGACGGCTCCGTGGCGTTTACGCTGAAGGCGTCACGTCGGGGAGATATCGTGACCTTTACCGGCGCGGGAGACGCGCAAAACTGGTCGGTGTGCTTGCGCAACGTACAGAAGGTGAGCGGCGTAAAAGGTGGTTCACATGCGGGCAGCGAGTGGGGTGTAGTGGTGAAAGCCGAGGGGAATGAGGTGGTGGTTCACCTCTGAACCGCAAGGTATTGTGCGGTCTGATGCCCTCACCCTGACCCTCTCCCACAGGGAGAGGGAACAAACATCAAAAACGGCAACAGGGTTGCCGTTTTGCATTTACCTTGTGGTCGATACCTCGCCACCCGCCATAGTCTGCTGCACCTGCTGTTTATCCATATTTACCGCGCCCAGCTTCGCATTCACCGTTGGCTTCAGCGGGGCATTTGCCTGCACGCTGCCGCTGGCGGTGAGCTGAATATTGCCGTCGCCCGTAATCGGCAGCGCAGGCCAGCCCCACTGCTGCAGCACGTTGAGCGGCACGCCGCGCCCGTTCAGGCTCACCGTGGTCTGCCGCTGCGGCAGCTGTGAAACCGTCGCCGTGGCTTCCAGAATACCTTTCTCGGTAAAGGCGCTCAGGTCGGTAATGTTCACCGTGGCGGCGTTCGCATTCAGCGCCAGCGACGGACGGCGCACGTCCACGCGGTTAAAGGTGGCCGCCGCGCCGTTCAGCGTGGCGCTGCCGCCCCACACGCCCCACTTATGGTCTTGCGCTAGCTGCAGGTTAGCCCCATAGCCATCAAGAGAGGTGATCTGCCACGGGAAAGCCGGATCGATATCGATCACCAGGTTGCGGCTCAGGCCGAATTTTTGCAGCGTCACGTTGTTCAGCCATTCCGGCAGAGGCTCCATCCACAACGTTTTCCAGTTCTGCGGCAGGGTGTATTCCAGCCCGGCGATGGCGACATCGTCCAGCACCAGCGCTTTACCGTCGCGTAGCCAGTTACCGGACGTGCGCACCATGCCGCCCTCCCAGCGGGAGGTGAACTGACGCAGCGCCATGCCCTGCGGGGAAAACTCCGCATTCAGGATCGGATCAAAAAGATGCAGCGAGCCGTAGATAAACTCGCTGGCATTCATGGACAGCCGGCCTTCCTGGCTCTGCCAGTCGCCTTTGCTGAGAGTCAGGTTGCGCAGGCTTAGATCGAGATCGGTCACCGCCCAGTCCGGGCCCTGAAGCCGGGCGTCGGTTACGTCCAGACGACCAATCTGTAGAGAGGGGATAGTGGCCAGCGGCGCGAAGAACGCCATCAGCGTTTTATCGCTCTGCAGGCGGATCTCGTTCAGGCGCATCGTGTCGATAATCCAGCTCCCGTCGGCGTTGCGCAGGGCGGAGCCGGTGAGTGAGCCACGGGCCATATCGGCGCCAATCGTTTTCAGCACCACTTCCTTGCCGTTGAGCTGGCCCTCGATCAGCACGTTGGTGGCCGGTACGCCGTTCAGGGTCAGCGAGCCCGCGCTCATCTGGATCTGCGCGTTGTTCCCCAGCACGTTGCCCGCTTCCGGTTGCCACGGGCTGACGCCGCCCGTGACCTTCTGCGCGCTGAGGTCCCATTCGGTATTCGGGCTGTTAAACGCCATGTTGTTCAGCTGCAGGCGATCCGCCTGGAACGGCAGCGGTGCCGTCTGGGGCGAGAGATTCAGCGTGCCGTCGAACAGGGTGATGGTGTCCATATGCAGCGGATCGGTTATCTGGCGGCTGCTCAGGCCGATATCGACTTTTTTGGCTACCAGCGTGGCGGGTTTACCGTCCCGACCGAAGGTGACGTTTTCCAGAATGATGTGGGAAGGCGACGAAAAGCGGTGATTCATCTTGTCGAAACTGAGTTCGTAGTCGGTATTCACCGTCACCCAGCTGCTGACCTGAGACGCGCCCCAGCGGGTCTGGAGCAGAATGTAGAACGCCAGCAGCACAATGAGCAGGGCTACCAGAAGATAGATGAGGAGCTTTCCAATAAATTTCATGGTCTTCCATCCCGCAAAACGCACATAAGGGAGTTATGCACGATTTATGCGCAATCCTCAAGGCGGGAATGGTGTAATTAGATGTCACGGCAGGCATTGACTGCCTGCCGTGAAGAGGATCAGTTCTTTTCAGGCGGGAAAACGAGGTTCAGAACGATAGCGGTGATACCGCCCGCGGCAATGCCGGAAGAGAGCAGGTTTTTCACCCAGTCAGGCGCAAACTGCAGGATCAGCGGCTGCTGGGAAACACCCAGACCAACGGCCAGCGACAGCGCGATAATCATGATCGCGCGGCGGTTCAGCGGCTCGCGGGAGACAATACGCACGCCGGAGGCCGCGATAGTGCCGAACATCACCAGCGTCGCACCGCCCAGCACCGGCTCAGGAATGTGCTGCACAAAGCCGCTTACCGCCGGGAACAGGCCGAGAACGATCAGCATCAGCGCCACCACGAAGCCAACGTAGCGGCTGGCCACGCCGGTCAGCTGGATCACGCCGTTGTTCTGACCGAAGCAGGAGTTCGGGAAGGTGTTGAAGACCGCAGAGACAAACGAGTTCAGGCCGTTCGCCAGCACGCCGCCTTTCAGGCGCTTCATGTACAGCGGGCCGGAAACGGGCTGCTCGGAGACGTCCGAGGTAGCGGTGATATCGCCGATGGTCTCCAGAGAGGTGATCATAAAGACGAGCATCAGCGGCAGGAGCAGACCCCAGTCAATGCCCAGACCGTAGTACAGCGGCGTAGGGACGACGATCAGCGCGCTGTTGGTCGGCGCGGTGTTTTCCGGCAGCATGCCCAGCGCCCACGCCAGCAGGTAGCCCGCCGCCATGGCGATAACCAGCGAGGCGACGCGGAGGTAAGGATTACGCTGACGGTTAAGCAGAATAATGATCGCCAGCACGACACCCGCCAGCAGCAGGTTTTTCGGCGCGCCGAAGGTGTGGTCGCTCATTGCGGCATAACCGCCGCCGATGGAGGTCAGGCCCACCTGAATCAGCGACAGGCCGATAATCATCACCACCACGCCGGAAACCAGCGGGGTAATGACGCGGCGAGCCAGATGCAGAACGCGGGAGATGACCATCTCCGTGCAGCTGGCCAGCATCAGGGTGCCGAACAGCGCCGCCATCATGGTTGGGACATCCGCACCACCGGTTTTCAGCGCCGTACCGCCCATGATCAGCGGTGCCACGAAGTTAAAGCTGGTGCCCTGAATCGACAATAAACCTGACCCCACCGGACCCCACGCTTTAATTTGAATAATCGAGGCCACGCCGGAGGCGAAGAGAGACATGCTGATAATGTGCTGCGTGTCCTGCGCCGGTAAGCCGAGCGCCTGACAAATCAGCAGCGCCGGGGTGATCACCGCAACAAACATCGCCAGAAGATGCTGGCAGGCGGCGAAAAGCGTTTGCGGCAGCGGCGGGCGGTCTTCAAGGCGGTAAATCAGTTCGCTATTTTGCTTCTGCGCAATCGGTTGCGCATCAGGCGACTCTATGGTGTTAACGGACATCGGCGGCAATCCCACGGTGGAAAAGCGGGCATTTTATCTGACCACCTGGTAAAAGCAAACGATTGCCAGCAAAAAAAGGGAAGAAAATATGCTGCTGTGAGCAGGTTTTCTACAACGCATCGGGAAAAAAAATTACACTTTTTGCGCCGGGGGCTCATGAAGAGCGCAAACCGGCCCAGGATAACGCCGCGTGTGTATGGAGCACGCGCATTACAGGAGCCTTTTATGATTCATCTCGATACGTTGTCGACCCTTGTTGCCGCAACGCTGGTTCTTCTGCTTGGTCGCAAGCTGGTACATAGCGTTTCCCTTCTGAAGAAATACACCATTCCTGAACCTGTCGCCGGTGGCCTGCTGGTGGCGCTGGCCCTGCTGATACTGAAAAAAAGCATGGGCTGGGAAATCGATTTTGATATGTCCCTGAAAGACCCGCTGATGCTGGCCTTCTTTGCCACTATCGGCCTGAACGCCAACCTGGCGAGCCTGCGCTCGGGCGGTAAGGTGCTCGGCGTATTCCTGATTGTGGTGGTGGGGCTGCTGCTGATGCAAAACGCCATTGGCATCGGCATGGCAACGCTGCTGGGGCTGGATCCGCTGATGGGTCTGCTGGCGGGGTCGATTACACTTTCGGGCGGTCACGGAACCGGGGCCGCGTGGAGCAAGCTGTTCATCGAGCGCTACGGGTTTGAAAACGCGACGGAAGTGGCGATGGCCTGTGCGACCTTTGGTCTGGTGCTGGGTGGCCTGATTGGCGGCCCGGTGGCGCGGTATCTGGTGAAGCACTCCACCACGCCGAACGGCAGGCCTGACGATGAGCTGGTGCCGACCGCGTTCGAAAAGCCGGACGTCGGCCGCAGCATCACCTCGCTGGTGCTGATTGAAACTATCGCGACGATCGCCATCTGCCTGACCGTGGGCAAAGTGGTTGCGCAGTGGCTGGCGGGTTCCGCGCTTGAACTGCCGACCTTTGTCTGCGTGCTGTTTATCGGGGTGATCCTGAGCAACGGTCTGGCGCTGATGGGTTTCTATCGCGTGTTTGAACGGGCGGTGTCGGTGCTCGGCAACGTCTGCCTGTCGCTGTTCCTGGCGATGGCGCTGATGAGCCTCAAGCTGTGGGAGCTGGCCTCGCTGGCGCTACCGATGGTGGCGATACTGGCGGTGCAGGCGCTGTTTATGGCGCTGTACGCCATGTTCGTGACCTGGCGCATGATGGGCAAAAACTACGATGCGGCGGTGCTGGCGGCGGGTCACTGCGGGTTTGGTCTGGGGGCCACTCCAACGGCTATCGCCAACATGCAGGCGATCACCGAACGGTTCGGGCCATCGCACATGGCGTTTCTGGTGGTCCCGATGGTTGGCGCCTTCTTTATTGATATCGTCAACGCGCTGGTGATCAAGCTGTACCTGATGCTGCCGATGTTTGCCTGACATCAGGCGTTGGAATAACGCTCGGTTTCCGGCATCCAGCGCTCAATTAACGCTGCCGCCTGTTCGGGGTAGCGTTCATGAATATGGCGGGCGAGGCGCTGAACCTCGGGGATCATGGCCTGATCGCGCAGTAAATCCGCAACCTTGAACTCCGCGTTACCCGTCTGACGCGTGCCCAGCAGTTCGCCCGGGCCGCGGATCTCCAGGTCTTTTTGCGCAATCACAAAACCGTCGTTGCTGTCGCGCAGCACCTGAAGACGCATCTGGGCCGTTTTGGAAAGAGGTGCTTTGTAGAGCAGTACGCAGTGGGACGCAACCGCGCCGCGGCCGACGCGCCCGCGCAGCTGGTGGAGCTGGGCAAGGCCGAGACGCTCCGGGTTTTCGATGATCATCAGGCTTGAATTTGGGACGTCCACGCCGACTTCGATCACCGTGGTGGCGATCAGCAGATGCAAATCACCCTGTTTGAACGCCTGCATTACCGCCTGTTTTTCGGCGGGCTTCATGCGTCCGTGAACCAGACCGACGTTCAGCTCCGGCAGCGCCAGCTTAAGCTCTTCCCACGTTGCTTCGGCAGCCTGCGCTTCCAGCAGTTCAGATTCTTCAATCAGCGTACAGACCCAGTAGGCCTGACGCCCTTCCTGGGTGCAGGCGTTGCGCACGCGGTCAATGATATCGCTGCGGCGCGTGTCGGGAATGGCGACCGTGGTGACCGGCGTACGGCCCGGCGGCAGTTCGTCGATGGTAGAGGTATCCAGATCGGCGTAGGCGGTCATCGCCAGGGTGCGTGGGATCGGCGTGGCGGTCATGATCAGCTGATGCGGGTGGAAGCCCTGCTGCAGCCCTTTCTCCCATAATGCCAGACGCTGATGCACGCCAAAGCGGTGCTGCTCGTCGATTATCACCAGCGCAAGACCGTTAAACTGCACCTGCTCCTGGAAGATGGCGTGCGTGCCGACAATCATCTGCACCTGCCCGCTGGCAATAGCCTCCTGTTGCGCAAGGCGCGCTTTGCCTTTTTGCTTTCCGGCAAGCCAGCCCACTTCAATCCCGAGTGGCGCAAACCAGGCGCGGAAATTGTTGGCGTGCTGTTCAGCCAGCAGCTCGGTCGGCGCCATTAGCGCCACCTGTTTACCGTTAGCAATCGCGCGCAGGGCCGCCAGCGCGGCAACCAGCGTTTTACCGGAGCCCACGTCGCCCTGCACCAGGCGCATCATCGGCACGTCGAGCGCCATATCGCGTTCAATCTCGGCGGTGACGCGCGCCTGCGCGCCGGTGGGTTTAAACGGCAGCGAGGCCAGCAGCTTATCTTTGAGCGCATCATTCTGGCTTAACGGCTGAGCGTGGAAACGCTGCGCGCCCGCGCGAAGCGCCAGCATGCTCAGGTTATGTGCCAGTAATTCCTCAAGGATAAGACGCTTTTGTGCGGGGTGTTTGCCGCTTTCTAAATCGCTGAGCTGCAGCGTTGGCGGCGGGCGGTGCAGGGTTCGCAGCGCCTCGGGCAGGCTCATCATGCCCTGCGCCAGTTCGGGCGGCAGCAGCTCGGTAATGGCGCAGGTATCCAGCAGCTCCAGCGCCTGATCGGTGAGCTTGCGCAGCGTGGCCTGCTTGATGCCTTCGGTCGTCGGGTAAACCGGAGTGAGCGTCTCCTGCATTTCCGGCGTGCTGAGATCGCCCTGCACGCGGTACTCCGGGTGGATCATCTCTGCGCCGTATTTCCCGCGTTTGGCTTCGCCATAGGCCAGCACCCTGCGGCCCGTCGCCAGGCTGTTTTTCATCGCCGCACTGAAGTTGAAAAAACGCATGGTGAGAATGCCTGTGCCGTCGCTGATCTGGCAGGTCATCATTCGGCGTCCGCCGAAGGTGATGTTGCAGTTCAGGACTTCGCCTTCAACGGTGGCGTAAATGGCGGGAAGAAGATCGCCAATCTTGTAGAGCTGGGTGCGGTCTTCGTAACGCAGGGGGAGGTGAAGCAGGAGATCCTGCACGGTGTGCAGGCCAATTTTTGCCAGCTTATTGCTTTGCGCCGCGCCCACGCCCGTCAGGCTGTTAAGCGGGATGGCATCCAGCAGGCGGCCTTTCATCGCTTACCCGGCGTACTGCATGGTGGCCCACCACTCGGCATCGGCTTCAATTTCGCCCTGCGCGTTGACGTGGGGGTAAGGCAATTTTTTCTGCTTCGCAACGCGAGCCAGCACCGGATAACCACCTTCAAACAGCAGGCGCTGCTGTTCCTCTTCCGGCAGCATGCTGTTGCTGCGCTCGTACATCCCGGCGTTCTGACGCTGACGCTGCGCTTCATACAGAATGAGTGCGGACGCCACGGAGACGTTCAAAGACTGCACCATGCCGATCATCGGAATGATGATGTCACGATCCGCCAGATCCAGCGCTTCCCGGGAGATCCCGGTTTTCTCCTGACCCATCAAAATGCAGGTTGGGCGGGTGTAGTCGATCTCGCGAAAATCTACGGCTTTGGCGGACAGGTTAGTGGCCAGGATCTGCATCCCGCGCCCTTTCAGGTGCGATACGGCTTCGCCAATGGTGTGATGATTTTTGACAGACACCCAGCTGTTGCTGCCTGCCGCCGCCGAGACCGTATTGCGCATACGGCCGTCCGGCCAGACGGCGTGTACTTCATGCACACCGACGGCATCTGCGGTACGAACGATAGCAGAGACGTTATGAGGTTTATGCACCTGCTCCATGCAGACCGTCAGGTCAGGCTGACGCCTGGCGAGCATTTCGCAGATACGTGCATAACGTTGTGAATTCATAAACCTAGTTTCGGTTTCGGGTGACTTTAATCACATCCGGCATGACGCGGATCTTGCGCATAATATTCGCCAGATGCACGCGGTCGCGGGCGGTCAGACGAATAAAGGCGCTGTACACGCGGCCATCTTTTTCTTCCGTATTCAGGCTCTGAATGTTGGAAGAAGCCGTGTTGATCGCTGCCGTCAGGTTCGCCAGGGCGCCCTGATGGTTGAACATATCCACCTTAATTTCGGTGATAAATTCCTGCGCCGTCTCTTTATCCCACTCGACTGCCATAAACTTCTCGGCTTCTTTCTGGTAGCCGCGAATGTTACGACAGGACTCGTGGTGGATAACCAGCCCTTTACCCGGGCTGACGTGCGCAATAATCGGGTCGCCAGGTATTGGACGGCAACATTTTGCGAAGGTGATCAGCACCCCGTCCGCGCCTTTAATCGGCAGGTGTCCATGGCTTTGCGTGGTTGCAGGCACCGCTGTCGTGTCGCCTTGCTGCAGGTTCTTCGCCACCACCACGCTCATGGCGTTGCCGAGGCCAATCTCTGCCAGCAGGTCGTCAAGTGACGCGAGCTTCATGCGCTCCAGCTCACGCTGGACGTTCTCCTGCGGAATTTCAGCCAGCTTACGGCTGCCGCCCAACGCGTGGTTGAGCAGACGACGCCCCAGGCTGACGGAATCATCGCGCTTGAGGTTTTTCAGCAGCTGGCGAATTTTGGCGCGCGCTTTGGAGCTAACGACAAAGTTCAGCCAGGCCGCGTTCGGACGTGCGCCCGGCGCGGTAATAATTTCTACCGTCTGGCCGCTGGAGAGCGGCTGAGACAGCGGATAAGGCTGTCTGTCGACACGCGCGCCGACGCAGGCATGCCCGATATCGGTGTGCACGGCGTAAGCGAAGTCGACCGGCGTTGCGCCCGCAGGCAGTTCGACAATGCGACCTTCTGGGGTGAAAACGTAAATCTCATCCGGGAAGAGATCGGATTTAACGCTCTCGATAAATTCAAACGAGCTGCCCGCACTCTGCTGAAGCTCCAGCAGGCTCTGCATCCAGCGCTGGGCGCGGATTTGTGCGGTTGTACTGCTTTCTCCACCGTGCTCTTTATACGCCCAGTGTGCGGCAACCCCCATCTCTGCCATCTGGTCCATGTCTTCGGTGCGGATCTGCACCTCAACAGGCACGCCGTGTGGCCCGATCATCGAGGTGTGCAAAGATTGATAGCCGTTCGCTTTTGGAATGGCGATGTAATCTTTCATGCGCCCCGGACGCGGTTTGTAGAGGCTGTGCATCTGCCCCAGCACGCGATAGCAGGTGTCCGAGTCGTGGACGATCACGCGGAAGGCGTAGATGTCCATGATCGAGTGAAAACGCTGCTCCTTGAGCACCATTTTGCAGTAGATGGAGTACAAATGTTTCTCGCGACCGCTGACGCGGCACGGGATTCCCGCTTCCTGTAAGCGCCCTTCAATTTCCGAGAGGATTTTTTGAATCATCTCTTTACGGTTACCGCGTGCGGCTTTCACCACCTCTTTAATCACGCGATAGCGGTTCGGGTACAACGCTTCAAAACCCAGCTCTTCCAGCTCGGTTTTAATGTGGTGAATACCTAAACGGTGCGCCAGCGGACTGTAGATTTCGAGGGTTTCACGGGCAATGCGGCGACGTTTATCCGGGCGAAGTGAGCCCAGCGTGCGCATGTTGTGGGTACGGTCAGCGAGTTTGATGAGAATAACGCGGATATCCTGCACCATCGCCATAATCATCTTGCGGAAGTTTTCGGCTTGCGCCTCTTTCTTGTCGCGGAAATTCAGCTTATCAAGCTTAGAAACCCCTTCCACCAGTTCGGCAACGCTTTTGCCAAACAGCTGTTCCATGTCCTGGTAAGTGGCTGGGGTATCTTCGATCACGTCGTGCAGCAGAGCGGCCATCAGCGTTTCGTAGTCGAGTTTCATCTCGGCCAGAATACAGGCCACCGCTACCGGGTGCGTGATATAGGGTTCACCGCTTGAACGTGTCTGGCCCTCGTGAGCGTCACGTGCAACGAGATACGCCTGCTGAAGACGCTTAATCTGGTCTTCAGGCAGGTAGGTTTGAATCAGTTGATTCAGGCTTTCAAACAGATACAAGGGCGACCCGCAGGTTTAATTAACGACGACCTTCAGCAATAGCGGTTACGGCCTGCAGTTCTGCGGCTTCCTGCTCTTGCTGCTCCTGGCGCTCACGCACGTCGAGGATCTGGTTGTTGATCAGACCTTCTTCGATTTCGCGAAGTGCAATAACGGTGGTTTTATCGTTTTCTTCCGGTACCAGCGGATCTTTACCGCCTACCTGCATCTGACGAGCGCGACGCGCGGCGACCAGCACCAGGTCAAAACGGTTACCAATTTTCTCTACAGCGTCCTGAACAGTTACGCGTGCCATACTTAAAATGCTCCACAGGTGAAGAAATGACTGGGCATGATACTGAAAGTGGGTTCAGTCTGCCAACAGTTTGGTGATTAATGCGTCATGTCGCTGCTTCTGGCGGCTCATACGCAGACGTTCTGCACGAAGAATGGTTTTGAGATCGCTCAATGCGGCATCAAAATCATCATTCACAATAAGGTAATCATATTCCGCGTAATGGCTCATTTCTGCAACAGCCTGTTCCATACGCTTTGCGATCACTTCTTCGCTATCCTGACCGCGGCCACGCAGGCGGCGATCCAGCTCATCTTTCGATGGCGGTAAAATAAAGATACTGCGCGAATCAGGCATTTTCTTACGAATTTGCTGTGCGCCCTGCCAGTCGATATCCAGGAACACATTCACGCCCGTGGCCAGAACCTGCTCAATGGTTTCACGCGAGGTACCGTAGTAATTGCCAAATACTTCAGCGTGTTCAAGAAACGCGTCTCTGCCGATCATCGCTCTGAACTCGTCGTGATCCACAAAGAAATAGTGTTCACCGTGCACTTCACCCGGACGCGGCGCTCGCGTGGTGTGAGAAACAGAAACCTGTGTGTCGTACAACGGTTGGGTTTTTAACAGTGCCTGAATAAGGCTGGATTTACCCGCGCCACTAGGGGCAGAAACAATATAAAGCGTGCCTTGAGCCATGAGAGTCTTTTGTATGTGTTAACGAAGAAGTCCTACATACGGGCTTATTATACACGTCACCGCCGTGTGACGTAGCCTTTGTCACACTTTTTCCCCTGGATTATTGAATTTTGCGTGCCGTTTTCAGGTTTTATCTGTGGTTTTCAGCAACCAAAAGAAACACCGGATAGCGTCTCGCATTGTGAAATGTTGCCGTTAGCGTTGTTTCAGGCATCCGGGTATATCTCCTGCAATGAAAAGGAGGGGTAGCGATGTGGCGATGGATAAGCGGGTTAATGCTGTTGTGGTGTGGCTATGGCGCGGCGGTGTGCCCGGTGTGGTCGCAGGCAAAAGCAGAAAAAGAGATGGCGTCGTTAAGCGCGCAAATCAAAGGCTGGGATGAGGCTTACTGGAAGCAGGGCGTGAGTGAAATCAGCGACGAGGCTTACGACCAGCTTCACGGGCGGTTAACACAGTGGCAGCGCTGTTTTGGCAGTGAGCCTTCAGAAGAGAAACTCCCGGCGCTGACGGGAAGCGTAAAACATCCCGTTGCCCACACGGGCGTGCATAAGGTGGCCAGCAAAGAGGAACTGAGGCAGTGGATGCGTGCCCGACAGCATCTGTGGCTGCAGCCGAAAGTTGACGGTGTGGCGGTGACGCTGGTCTATCGCAACGGAAAGTTAACTCAGGCTATCAGTCGCGGTGATGGCCTTAAAGGGGAAGACTGGACCGGGAAGGTACGTTTAATCCCGTCGGTTCCGCAAAATCTCACCGGTACGCTGGCGAATAGCGTCTTGCAGGGCGAGCTTTACTGGTTACGCGACAACCACATTCAGAGCCAGTTGGGCGGAATGAACGCTCGCGCAAAGGTAGCGGGGGCGATGATGCGGCAAAAGGATAACTCGCTATTGAGCAAGATCGGCGTATTTATCTGGGCCTGGCCGGACGGACCGAAAGATATGCGTACCTCTTTAGCTGAACTGTCTCAGGCCGGTTTTCCGTTGTCGGCACAGTACACGCTACCCGCCGATTCTGTCGATGCCGTCGAGAAGCAGCGCGCGGCCTGGCACGTGACCGCATTACCCTTTGCCACGGATGGCATTGTGGTGCGTTCGGAGGATGAACCTGCGGGCGAAGAGTGGTTACCGGGAGAAGGCCACTGGGTTGTCGCGTGGAAATATCCTCCCGCAGCCCAGGTCGCTGAGGTGAGTGATATTCATTTTTCCGTGGGGCGCACGGGCAAAATTTCCGTTGTAGCAGAGCTGGAACCCGTACAACTGGATGATAAACAGGTGCAGCGGGTGAGTCTGGGCTCGGTTGGGCGCTGGCAGAGTCTGGATATTGCTCCGGGGGATCAGATACAGATCAGCCTGGCCGGGCAGGGTATCCCCCGGTTTGATAAGGTGCTCTGGCGCGGAACGGACAGACATAAACCAGAGCCTCCGGCCTCGCGCTATCATGCTCTTAGCTGTTTCTATGCTTCGCCGGAGTGTATGGAGCAGTTCTATGCCCGGCTGACCTGGCTCAGTTCAAAGCAGGTATTCGATATTGAAGGAGTAGGCGAGTCAGGCTGGCGGACCCTCTGGCAGGCGCATCATTTTGAACATCTCTTTTCATGGCTGTTATTAACGCAGGCGCAGCTGCAGGCTACACCGGGTTTTTCCTCAGCACGCGGGCTGGCGCTCTGGCACCGATTTAATCTGGTGCGCGAGAAGCCGTTTATCCGCTGGCTCATGGCAATGGGTGTGCCATTGACCCAGGCTTCGCTGAAGGCGATGGGAGACATATCGTGGCAGAAGATGAGCGGGCGCAACGCAAAGGACTGGCAGACCCTGCCGGGAACAGGAGAGGAGAAAGCACGACAAATCGTTAACTGGATTCACGCGCCTCAGATTGATGTGCTGGCGAAATGGCTCGCTGAACAGCACATCAACGGGTTCTGAAGCTAGTGGGCGCTGTGTTTGTAATGAAAAACGGGCAGCCCGAGCTTCAGACGCAGCGCCAGCATGCGGGCCGTAAAGCCAAACAGCAGCGTCGAGATGACCACCACATCATGGTTTGAAACGTAATGCTGCAGAGCGATATAAAGTACTGCTGCCGCAAAGGAGATGCCGGCATACAGCTCTTTTTGAAAGACCAGGGGGATGCGTTTGCAGAACATATCGCGCAGCACACCGCCGAATACGCCCGTGACCACGGCGGCGATGGTGGCGATAACCGGTCCTTCCCCCATATCGAGCGCGATTTGCGCGCCGATGATCGAAAAGACAATCAGCCCCAGCGCATCAAGCACCAGGAACAGGCGGCGAAGATGGGGCATAACGGGCGCCACTATGGTGGTTAACACGGCGGCCGTTGCCACGATAATCACGTATTCAGGGTGTTTAACCCAGCCGAGCGGGTAATGGCCAAGCAGAATATCGCGCACGGAACCGCCACCCAGCGCGGTCGCCGTAGCAATAATGATCACGCCGAAGGTATCCATACGGCGACGTCCGGCGGCAAGTGCGCCGGTCATGGCTTCTGCGGTGATGCCAATGAGATAAAGGATGTGAAGCAGCATATACCCTCCGGTGTGAACGCGGGGCAGGTTAGCGATTTGTGCGCAAGATCACGATTGAGATTTTCTAAGGCGAGTCAGTTTGCCCTATAAATTTTTATCAAGTTATATTGAGCAGGCTTGATGAAAGGCGGTAAAGCGACAAAGTGGGCGTTGAGATGGATTAGAAATAGTAATGGGTGATGCATTCGACACCACCCGAAAGGCATTACTCGATGTTCTGGATCTGCTCGCGCATCTGTTCAATCAGCACTTTCAGCTCAATCGCTGAATTCGTCACTTCTGCATTGATCGATTTAGACGCCAGGGTGTTCGACTCGCGGTTGAACTCCTGCATCATAAAGTCCAGACGGCGGCCCACAGCTTCTTTCTTCTTCAGAATGTTGTAGGTTTCTTTAACGTGCGCTTCCAGACGGTCCAGCTCTTCAGCGACATCAATACGCTGCGCCATCAGCACTAGCTCTTGTTCCAGACGGGTGTTTTCCAGCTGAACTTCCGCTTCTTCCAGTTTGGCGACCAGGCGCTCGCGCTGCCATTGCAGCACTTCTGGCATATGGGTGCGGACTTTCGCTACTTCGGTGCTCACGCCTTCAAGGCGCTGCTCAATCATCGCTTTCAGCGCCTGGCCTTCGGTTTCACGGGCAACGATAAAGTCGTCCAGCGTGCCGTCGAGGGCTGCCAGGATTTCAGCGGCAATGGCATCCAGATCCTGCTCACCGGCCGCCATGACGCCAGGCCAGCGCAGAATATCAACCGGGTTAATTTCGCCTTCATCGCTCTGCATTTTGACCCAGTTCGCCGCATTCACGAGCTGTTTCGCCAGTTTTTCGTTGAGGATGAGCTCGCCCTGTGCGCTGGCATCAGGCTCAAAGCGCAGGTTACATTCCACTTTCCCGCGCGTCAGACGCGTACGGATACGTTCACGTACAACAGGCTCAAGGCTGCGGAACTGCTCCGGCATACGGAAATACGTTTCCAGGTAACGCTGGTTTACCGAGCGCATTTCCCATGTGGCGCTGCCCCAGCTACCCTTGATTTCACGCCGGGCGTAGGCGGTCATACTGCGGATCATAGACATTCCCGTTTTTAAAGGAGAGATGGGGGGATTATAGCTTTCGGGGGCTTCTCAGGATAGGAATAAGCGTCCTTTATCCGTATAATGCGCAGCCACATTCGTTTCAAGCCGGAGAATCCATCATGCGTCCATCAGGTCGTAGCGCCAACCAGGTGCGTCCCGTCACCCTGACCCGTAACTATACAAAACACGCTGAAGGCTCCGTGCTGGTTGAGTTTGGTGACACTAAAGTGCTGTGCACCGCCTCCATCGAAGAAGGCGTTCCGCGCTTCCTGAAAGGTCAGGGCCAGGGCTGGATCACCGCAGAATACGGCATGCTGCCGCGTGCGACCCATACCCGTAATGCTCGTGAAGCGGCAAAGGGTAAGCAGGGCGGTCGTACCATGGAGATTCAGCGTCTGATCGCGCGTGCGCTGCGCGCCGCCGTTGACCTGAAAATCCTCGGTGAATTCACCATCACGCTGGACTGCGACGTGATTCAGGCAGACGGCGGTACGCGTACGGCGTCGATTACCGGTGCCTGCGTGGCGCTGGCGGATGCCCTGAACAAGCTGGTTGCGGCCGGTAAGCTGAAAACCAACCCAATGAAAGGCATGGTTGCGGCGGTTTCTGTTGGTATCGTTAACGGCGAAGCGCTTTGCGATCTGGAATACGTTGAAGATTCCGCAGCCGAAACCGACATGAACGTGGTGATGACCGAAGACGGTCACATCATTGAGGTGCAGGGCACGGCGGAAGGCGAGCCGTTCACCCACGAAGAGCTTCTCTCCCTGCTGGCGTTGGCCCGAGGGGGAATCGAATCCATTGTAACGACGCAGAAAGCGGCGTTAGAAAATTGATTTTAAAGGCGACCAATGAGTCGCCTTTTTTTTGCCTGTAAGACAGAAAAACCAAAGGAGCAAATCCATGAAATCGTATCAGCGCCAGTTTATTGAGTTTGCGCTTAACAAG
The DNA here is from genome assembly GCF_000762975.1 of Enterobacter sp. UCD-UG_FMILLET. NCBI lineage: Bacteria > Pseudomonadati > Pseudomonadota > Gammaproteobacteria > Enterobacterales > Enterobacteriaceae > Enterobacter > Enterobacter sp. UCD-UG_FMILLET. Next base: position 132,518 of record NZ_JRJC01000026.1, on the reverse strand, counting down.
CAGGTACTTAAGTTTGGCGAATTTACGCTGAAATCCGGGCGTAAGAGTCCCTATTTCTTCAACGCCGGGCTGTTTAATACCGGGCGCGATCTGGCACTGTTAGGCCGTTTCTATGCCGAAGCGCTGGTGGATTCCGGGATTGATTTTGATCTGCTGTTTGGCCCGGCCTATAAAGGCATTCCAATTGCGACCACCACCGCGGTGGCGCTGGCGGAACACCATGACCGCGACGTGCCGTACTGCTTTAACCGCAAAGAAGCTAAAACCCATGGTGAAGGCGGGAATCTGGTCGGCAGCGCGCTGCAGGGCCGCGTCATGCTGGTCGATGACGTGATTACTGCGGGTACGGCGATCCGTGAATCGATGGAGATTATTCAGGCCAACGGTGCGACGCTTGCTGGCGTGCTGATTTCTTTGGATCGTCAGGAGCGTGGTCGCGGCGAAATTTCCGCTATTCAGGAAGTCGAACGCGATTACAGCTGTAAAGTGACGTCGATTATCACCCTGAAAGATCTGATTGCGTATCTGGAAGAGAAGCCTGAGATGGCGGACCATCTGGCAGCGGTACGTGCGTACCGGGAAGAGTTCGGGGTGTAATTAAATCGCCCGGTGGCGCTACGCTTACCGGGCTTACGGATTACTGCAACTGAGCAGCCACTAACGGCCAGCGGGCGTCAAAATCGTCCGTTGGACGATATTTGAATTCGCTACGCACAAAGCGGGAGAGCATCCCTTCACAAAACGCCAGTATCTGGCTCGCCAGCAGCGTTTCATCGATGGTGTAACCTTCGCCTTCACGCATTTTCTTTTCGCGCAGTACCTGGCGCAGCTGCGCTTCAATACGTTCGAAAAGCTGGTTAATGCGGCCCTGCAGTCTGTCCTGTTCAAACATCAGCGCGTGGCCGGTGAGAATGCGGGTTAAGCCCGGATTGCGTTCACCGAAGCCCAAAATTAACAGCACAATCAGACGCAGACGCGCGGTGGTGTCTTTTTCGTCTTTCAGAATCAGGTTGATGCGCGTAATCAGGCTGTCTTCAATAAACTCGATCAGGCTGTCGAACATCCGGGTCTTGCTCGGGAAATGACGGTACAGCGCCGCCTCAGACACGCCTACAGAGGCGGCCAGTTTAGCGGTGGTGATGCGTTGACTGCCATCGCTGGATTCAAGCATCAGAGCCAGAGATTGAAGTATTTCTTCGCGACGATTCCTTTTCGCGGTTTGTTTTTCTGCCATGTTACAAAATACCCCTGAAAATAAGCACTTGCCAGGCTGGCATCCACACAGCGACCGCAAACGGGCGTTTGCGGTTTGTTATTGCATTATGACGCTGTGAGATACGTGTCTTTCGGGCCGTTATTTGCGCCCGGAATGGCCGAAGCCGCCTTCGCCACGGTCGGTGGCGTCAAAGTCTGCCACCAGGTTAAATTCTGCCTGCACCACCGGTACAAAGACCATTTGTGCGATACGCTCGCCCGGTTCAATGGTGAAGCTGTCCTGACCGCGGTTCCAGACGGAAACCATCAGCTGACCCTGGTAGTCGGAGTCGATCAGGCCCACCAGGTTACCCAGCACAACGCCGTGCTTATGACCCAGACCAGAACGCGGCAGGATCACCGCTGCCAGAGACGGGTCAGCAATGTGAATTGCCAGGCCAGTTGGAACCAGGGTAGTGGCACCCGGAGCCAGTTCTACGGCGTCATCGAGACAGGCGCGCAGGTCAAGACCGGCAGAGCCGGAGGTGGCATAGGTTGGCAGCGGGAATTGCTCGCCAACACGCGGGTCCAGAATCTTAACGTCGATTTTTTTCATCATAACGGGTAACGATCTCGTCCAGTAATTGTTGGCCCAGGAGTTCCTTGCGCTCAAGCGGTAAGACTTTATCTCCATCCTGCCAGAAAAGGTGCAGTGCGTTGCTGTCGCTGTTAAATCCTTGTGTGGCCAGCGATACGTCGTTCGCGCAAATCAAATCGAGGTTTTTGCGGGTACGTTTTTGCCGGGCATATTCTTCCACATTATTCGTTTCTGCGGCAAACCCAACAACGTATGGACGATGGCTTTTTAGTGCGGCGACGCCGGCAACAATGTCCGGGTTTTTCACCATTTTCAGTGTTAATTCATCGCCTTGCTTTTTAATTTTAGCCTCGGCGATCGTTTCGGCACGATAGTCTGCGACGGCCGCACAGCCGATAAAAATCTGCTGGCTTTGCGCATGTGCCTGCACGGCGGCTTCCATCTCCAGCGCGGTGGTGACGTCGATTCGCTTCACAAACGCAGGGGTAGGCAGCGATACCGGGCCGCTCACCAGCGTGACGTTCGCGCCACGCCTTGCGGCGGCGGCGGCAATCGCAAAGCCCATTTTGCCGGAGCTGTGGTTGGTAATGTAGCGCACCGGATCCAGCGGCTCGCGCGTGGGGCCCGCGGTAATCATGATGTTGAGATGTTGCAGATCGTTGACAGGCGAAAAATGGGCAGCGGCCATATCAACAATCGTCAGCGGATCAAGCATGCGACCCGGGCCAACGTCGCCGCAGGCCTGGCTGCCGCTGTCCGGACCCCAGATAAGCAGGCCGCGTGAGGCCAGCGTCTCAAGATTGTGCTGGGTGGCCGCGTTACGGTACATCTGCTGGTTCATGGCAGGAACGACGGCAACTGGAGCTGGCGTGGCCAGACAAATGGTGGAGACCAGATCGTTTGCCATACCGGCCGCAACCCTAGCGATTAAATCAGCCGTGGCGGGGGCGAGGATAACCAGGTCTGCCCATTTACCCAGCTCAATATGGCCCATCGCGGCTTCGGCGGCCGGATCGAGCAGGCTGTCAGATACCGGGTATCCTGAAACGGCCTGCAGGCTCAGGGGAGTGATAAAGGCTTTACCGCCTTCGGTTATCGCGACCCGCACGTCAGCTCCGCGCTCGCGCAGACGACGCACCAGCTCCGGCGCTTTATAGGCGGCAATACCGCCGCTCACGCCAAGAACGATTTTTTTACCGGCCAGGCTCATCATGATTCTTTCCTGTTGGGTTTCACCAGAGAGCGGGCATTTTATCACAATCCCCAAAGTGGAGTGATTTTGTACTTCGTCCACTTTGCGAGGCGCTACGCAAGAACGCAATGTGGCCGTCGAGCGACGGATTGGCCTGTGGCAGCATGAGGTTAAAAAGGGGAGAAAGAGCATGGAAGAAGAGGATGAGGAGCTGCTGCCGCGCGAAAAACTGCTGCGCTATGGCGTCACCCTGTTAAAAGACGATGAACTGTTAGCGCTCTTTTTACGTACCGGAACGCCCGGAAAAACGGTATTTACGCTGGCAAAAGAGCTGATAGCACATTTCGGTTCGCTGTACGGTTTACTGACCGCCGATCTGGCGCAGTTTAAGCACGTTGAGGGGATTGGCGTTGCGAAATATGCCCAGCTGAGGGGCATTGCTGAACTTGCCCGCCGTTTTTACAATGTCCGCATGGAGAAGGAAGATCCGATCCTGACGCCAGAAATGACGCGCGAATTCCTGCAAAGCCAGTTAACCGATATTGAACGCGAGATCTTTATGGTGATCTTTGTCGATAACAGAAATCGGGTGCTGAAACATAGCTGTCTCTTTGCGGGCACGTTGAGCCACGTTGAGGTGCATCCGCGTGAAATTGTGCGGGAAGCGATAAAAGTGAATGCAGCGGGCGTGATCCTCGCGCATAATCACCCCTCTGGCTGTGCAGAACCGAGCAGAGCGGACAAAGAAATCACCGAACGCATTATCAAATGCTGTCAATTCATGGACATTCGTGTGCTGGACCATCTGATAATTGGCCGCGGTGAGTACATTTCTTTCGCAGAACATGGCTGGATTTAGGCTATTTCTCGCGATCCATCGGGATCTTTGTCTGTTCGGGACTTGAGCACACCGCCGAGTCAGCGTATACTACGCCACCTTTGAGAATCTCGGGTTTGGCATTTGGGCCTGGCAATCGAGAGTTCACTTAGAACTATGCGATGACCGGGCTGTAAAGCCTGACGAGGCGCCGATACCCCATACGAAGCTCGAGCTAATTTGATTTTTGGAGAATAGACATGTCCCGAGTCTGCCAAGTTACTGGCAAGCGTCCGGTGACCGGTAACAACCGTTCCCACGCACTGAACGCGACTAAACGCCGTTTCCTGCCGAACCTGCACTCTCACCGTTTCTGGGTTGAGAGCGAGAAGCGTTTTGTCACCCTGCGCGTATCTGCTAAAGGTATGCGTGTAATCGATAAGAAAGGCATCGATACAGTTCTGTCCGAACTGCGTGCCCGTGGCGAAAAGTACTAAGTACTTAAAGAGGAAATAAATCATGGCTAAAGGTATTCGCGAGAAAATCAAGCTGGTTTCTTCTGCTGGTACAGGTCACTTCTACACCACCACGAAGAACAAACGTACTAAGCCGGAAAAACTGGAACTGAAAAAATTCGATCCAGTTGTACGCCAGCACGTACTGTACAAAGAAGCTAAAATCAAATAATTTTAGTCTCCTTGTATCGAAAAACCCCGCAACTGCGGGGTTTTTTGCATTCTGTATCTCAACGGAGGAACCATGCCTGAATTACCTGAGGTAGAAACCAGCCGTCGCGGCATTGAGCCCCATCTGGTCGGCGCAACGATTCTTCACGCGGTGGTCCGCAATGGACGTCTGCGCTGGCCGGTGTCCGATGAGATCCATGCCCTGAGCGATAAACCCGTCCTTAGCGTACAGCGCCGCGCTAAATACCTGCTGCTGGAGCTGCCCGACGGCTGGATTATTATCCACCTGGGGATGTCCGGGAGCCTGCGCATTCTTACCGAAGAGTTGCCTGCGGAAAAGCACGACCACGTCGATTTGGTGATGAGCAACGGCAAAGTGCTCCGTTACACCGACCCACGGCGCTTTGGCGCGTGGCTGTGGACGAAGGAGCTGGAAGGGCACAACGTGCTGGCGCATCTGGGCCCGGAGCCGCTCTCAGACGCGTTTAACGCGGAATACCTCAAGGCGAAGTGTGCGAAGAAGAAAAGCCCGATTAAGCCCTGGCTGATGGATAACAAGCTGGTGGTCGGCGTGGGGAACATCTACGCCAGCGAATCGCTGTTTGCGGCCGGGATCCATCCCGATCGGCTGGCCTCTTCGCTGTCTGCGCAGGAGTGCGAGCTGCTGGTTCGAGTGATTAAAGCCGTATTACTTCGCTCGATTGAGCAGGGCGGGACAACGTTGAAGGACTTCCTGCAAAGTGACGGCAAGCCGGGCTATTTTGCCCAGGAGCTGCAGGTATATGGCCGTAAAGGCGAACCGTGCAGAGTCTGCGGCACGCCCGTTATTGCCACGAAGCACGCCCAGCGCGCCACGTTCTACTGCCGTCAGTGCCAGAAATAGGGTTACTTTAGCTTTTCCATCAGTGCATGGTGGACGTTAGTTGGCAGGAAATGGGTGACGTCGCCGTGATGACGCGCCACCTCTTTTACCAGCGTGGAAGAGATAAACGACCACTCTTTGGAGGGCATCAGGAACACGCTCTCCAGCTCCGGCATCAGGTGGCGGTTCATGTGCGCCAGCTGCATCTCATACTCGAAGTCTGCCACCGCGCGTAAACCGCGGATCAGAATATTGGCCTGCTGAGCGCGGGCGAAGTTAGCCATCAGGTCGCTAAACCCGACCACCTCAACATTCGGCAGATGCGAAATGGCATCGGTGGCGAGCTGTACGCGCTCGTTGAGGTCAAACATCGGCTTTTTGCTGGTGCTGGCGGCAATGGCCAGGATCACCTTGTCGAACATGCACGCCGCACGGGTGATGATATCAAGATGACCGTTGGTGATCGGATCGAAGGTACCCGGATAAATCGCTTTTGTGCTCATGGCTCACGTTTTCTCTGAGTAGCCGCGGCAGAGCGCCCACAGCTCGGTGTATTTGTTGAAAGTATACTGGGCATTCACTACCGCGAGTAACCAGCCCTGCTTACCGTCCAGGACGCCACCACGCAGCAGCAGCGTTTTCAGGAACGCGCCCAGCGTGTGGGTGAAGATACCCGTCAGAGAGGCCTTCTTGCCGCGCTGGTGACGCTCCTGCGCCCATGCGGTGGCATAGTTGAGCTGTTTACGCTGGAAGCTCGAGAAATCACGGCAGGTCAGGTGCAGCAAATCGCCGGTCAGGGGAATGACCTGGGCGCTATCGCAGCTCAGGGATTCATGCACCAGATTGTCGTTGTACTGATACCGCTCGCGCTCGTAGAGGCGCATGACGCGATCGGGATACCAGCCGCTGTGGCGCATAAAACGGCCAAGGAAGTAGTTGCGGCGGGCAATGCTGTATACGGCGCCAGGTTGAGGTGAGGAAAGCACCGCCTGAATGGCCTGCTGAAGTTCCGGCGTGATGCGTTCGTCAGTGTCGAGCATTAGCACATAATCGCCTGTGGCATATTCCTGCGCGCGCTGGCGCTGGATGCCATAACCTTGCCAGTCAGTGTTGGTATAGATTTTCGCGCCTGCAGCGCGGGCGACGTCCACCGTGTTGTCCGTGCTGCCGGAGTCAAGAATGACTATCTCGTCAGCCCAGGCAACCGACGCCAGGCAGTCCGGAAGCAGATCGGCGGCGTTTTTGGCGATCATGACGACCGACAGACGCGTTGACATCAGTGGCTCCGCTGGGGCAGATAAGGTTGCAGAAGCTGCAGCAGACGGGTCAGTGCGCCCTGGTTCTGGTGCAGCACTTCGACGGCATGACGCCCGTACCACAGGCGATAATCTTCGTCAGTCAGAAGGGTCGATACCTCTTTAACCACCGAATCCGCATCGGTCACGGTAATTAAACCATCGGCCTGCTGTAATTTCGCGCAGATGTCTTTGAAGTTAAACGTGTGCGGCCCCATCAGTACCGGAATGGCGTGGGCTGCCGGCTCCAGCGGGTTATGGCCTCCGCGTTCGACCAGGCTGCCACCGACAAAGGCGAGGTCAGCAATGCCGTACAGCAACATCAGCTCGCCCATCGTATCGCCAATCACCACCTGGGTGCTGCCGGAAGGGATTTCACCGCTACTGCGCAGCGTGAAGCTGAAGCCGCCTTTCTGAACCATTTCACGGGCATCTTTAAAACGCTCCGGATGGCGAGGCACGAGGATCAGCAGTAAATCAGGGAATTTTTCCAGCAGCTTGCGGTGAGCCTGCAGGATGATCTCTTCTTCGCCATCATGGGTACTGGTCGCAATCCAGACCTGACGACGCGGGGCCCACTGGCGACGCAGTGTGATGGCTCGGGCGGCGAGCTCAGGGGTAACGGAAATATCGAACTTCAGGCTGCCCGTTACCGCAAGCTGGTTGCGTTTCAGGCCCAGAGAGATAAAGCGCGCTGCATCTTCTTCGTTCTGCGCGGCAATCAGCGTGATTTTGCTCAGCAGGCGACGCATAAATTTACCCAGCTTGCCGTAACCTTTCGCCGAGCGCTCAGAGAGGCGCGCGTTGGCAATGACCAGCGGAATTTTACGGGCATGCAGAGCGGAAATCATGTTCGGCCACAGTTCGGTTTCCATCACGATCACCAGCTTCGGGCGCACGGTGTTGAGGAAACGATTCATGGCGCAGGGCAGATCGTAAGGCAGATAGACGTGCTGCACGTCTTTACCGAAAGCGGATAACGCGCGCTCCGAGCCGGTTGGCGTCATCGTCGTGACGGTGATTGGCAGCGAAGGGTAGCGGTGACGCAGGGCGCGAACCAGCGGGATCGCCGCCAGCGTTTCACCGACAGAAACGGAATGCAGCAAAATACCGTCCGGTACGACTTTATTGCGGCAGAAGCCATAGCGTTCAGCCCAGCGTTTACGATACGCAGGCGCTTTCCGGCTACGAAGCAACAGTCTCAGCCACACCAGTGGCTGAATGATGTAGAGCAGAGCGGTATACAACAATTCCAAGCGATTATCCGTTTTTTAGTTTCGGCGGGCAAATTCTAAGCATTTAGGCCAGGTAAAGCTATCTCTTATGCCAGATACCGTTTCAAACGGAAATAACGTCGACCCAGCCGCCAGCGCAGACGCGGGCTTTTTGCACTTTTCCAGATGAGTTTCCAGATGCCTGTTTCGAAGAACTCTTTAATAATCATTGATTTCTTCTTCTCATCCTTCATGTTGTCGAAGGTGTGAATAATGCCCAGTCCCTCTTTGGCAATTTGCCAGTGGCAGGCTGGGATCCCTTTCACTTTATCCGGGTAGCGCTGATTGATGGCGTCGAGCATCTGCAGGATTTTCATGTAGTGACGCGCGGAGCGAATCAGCGTGTCGTCATTGTCCGGCATATGGGACACCGATGCGGAGTGAATGTAGTAGTCGTAATAACGTTCACTGGTGTACTGAACCCGCTCTGCCGCAAGCAGTACTTCGGTGGTCCACGGAATATCCTGATGGCGCAGGCCGGGTTCGAAATGGAAACTGTGTTTACGGATAAAGTCGTGGCGATAGATGTTCAACCAGGTGACGTGAAGGAATTTACGCGAATCCAGCGCCATTTTTAACCACGCTGGGCCTGCCATGACGCCAGTCGAAGGCAGTTTGTCTTCAGGGAAGATCGGACGTGAAGGTTTCTTGTTGTTTTCCCAGACGTAGTTCCCGTTACAGGTGGCGACATCCAGATCCTGCGTGACGGCCATATCCAGCAGGCGCTGGTACATGCCGGGTTTAAAGACATCATCAATATCCGGGAAAGAGAGATATTGACCCGTCGCAACGGCCAGACCGGTGTTACGCGCGATGGATACGCCCTGGTTTTGCTGTTCTATGACCTGCATCTGCGGCAGTTTTTCTCGCCAGTTTTCGACGATCTCCATCGAGCGGTCAGTAGAGCCGTCATTGACAATGATGACTTCCATGCTGTCGATGCGTTGATTGACAAGGCAGGTAAAGAACTGATCCAGGAAAGCTTCACCGTTATAAACGGCAACCACCACGCTTAACAATGGGGCTGAATTTTGCATAAGAAACCTGATTATTTTTGATTGTCGACCAGAGCAATATATTGCTGGCAAATGGCATTGATACCGAACGACGCGATGGTTGCATCGCCAACGACCGGCGGGGCGGTATAAATATCCGCCAGCGTTTTTGCCAGTGACTCGTCATTTAACTCTGCCAGCCCGCGCGCTAAAGCGCCGGTGAGGATTTCGGCGGGGCCCCCGGGGCAATTTGTACTGACCGGTGGCGTCTGGCAGATAATGGCTTCGACCAGCACATTACCAAAACCTTCGCAGTCAGAACTTAACACTAAAAGGCGTGCCCCTTTAATCCAGGGATAGGGATTGGACTCGAACGGGCGGAAAACCGTTTTGTTTTCAATACCCAGCTCGGCAGCAAGCTGCTTGAGTTTTTGAATTTGAGCGTCAGATCCATTGCCCATCATGACCAGCGTTGTGTCAATTTTACTCAGGGCGAACGCACGTAAGAGTCGGTCGTGGCGTTTGTGCTCATGGAAGCGGCCAACATGAATAATGTAATCCTTTCCCTGCATCTCGAAGGGCGCATCCGCCAGACGCTGAATTTCAGGAATATCGAAAGGATTATGGATAACCGCTTTGCGTCGAAGATTGAGCGCCAGCGTCTCGGAAAGATCTTTCAACACGGCGCCTGAGACGGCAACAACGTTGCGGTTTTCGTAGGTATGACGGATTTTAAGATTTTTAAACCAGCGCGAAAGTCCGCTGCGATGGCGAAGATAGGAGAACGAGAACATGCCGTGCACGCAGAACCAGACTTTGTCACGTTCCAGCGCGCGGCAGTGCGCCACAATGCGGTCTGTTTTGTGCAGGTGAGAGAACACCACATCAAATTTGCCGCTGCGTTCAGCTCGCTCAATCGCCTGATCCAGCAGTTGGGCGCGGCGTGGGATCTCCGTCAGCTTTCGCCACGGTTTTTTACATGTGTCCTGGACAACCTGATAATCGATGCCTTCCGGGATGGCGTAGTCGCACACTTTCCGCAGAGAGAATAGAGAGACCTGATGCCCCATTTCTATTAATCCACGGGAGAGTGTAAGAACCGTTTTTTCGGCTCCTCCACCGGGTAAACCATCAATAATCATTAGGATGCGCATTTTTAATCCAGTAATTTTTGATAAAGCGTAATAAGCTGACTTGATAGTTTTTCGGGAGTGGCGTCTTTTACACGTTCACGTGCCGCTCGTCCCATATTGTTATTTTTTTCCAGTGAAGGAATGGCGGCTACCGCTTCCTTCAATGTACTGATATCAAGTGCGTCACAATAAAATCCGTTCTGGCCTTGTTGAATAAACTCTGCACCACCGCAACTCTCTGAAGTAATGACGGGCAAGCCGCAGGCCATCGCTTCAAGAATGACGTTAGGAAAGGGATCATACAGCGTTGGCAACAGTAAACCATCGGATAGCTGATAAAAAGGCAGAGTTTCTTTTTGCACCCCCAGGAAACGGATTTGCCCCTCGCAGCCTAACGAACGGGCGAGGTCGCGATAACGACGTTCTGCTTTATCTTGCCCAACCACAATCAGCCAGGCTGATGTTCCAGCAATAGCGCGTATGGCGCTGGCTAATCCTTTTCGTTCAAACCCTGAGCCTACGAAACAGAACACAACGGCATCGGCTGGCAAACCAAATTGCTGGCGCAGCATCGCACGCTGTGCCTCCTGGGCCGGAACGAAGCGGCTGGAATCAATAGAATTATAAATCACATGAATTTTATTTGCGTCAATATCAAAGTCTTCAACGATTTCGCGTTTGATCATTTCCGCATTACAGATTACGGCTTTTAACTCAGGCGCCTGATACATTTCCCGTTCCGCACGCATCACGTAGCGGTGATAGCGGTCATACATCAGCATTTGCGCACGCCAGGCAGGTAAAATGCGCGCGCGCTGCAGCAGCCAGCGACGATGCACCCCATCACCCGCGCGATAGATATCACAACCCGGGATGCGCTCATGGCTTTGAACAATATCAAACTGCTGTTGATGCCACAGCGCGCGCGCGGCCTGTGCAAATCCGCGTTCCCGACTGATGCGACCCCATTTTTGAGGGTTGCAAATGTGGATATGCCAGTCGTCTTGCTTCTCTCCCTGCCACTCACGCGTGATGACGTTGAGCTCAAGGTTCTGATTGCTGAGCGCGGTGAGAGCGCGCGAAACGAAGCGTTCCGCTCCGCCATCAGGGCGATATTTTTGGCGAACAATGGCCAGACGATGGTGTTTCATGACAGATATCTCCTTGCGGCGGAGACGACAGCATCAACAGGAATGGCATCGAGATAGCGTTCTTTCGTTTTAGTATCAATGGCATCCGGATCGGGTAGCGGGCCGTAATTGCCGGCCCAGATGACTTCACCGTTAACTTGCCATGGAGACCAAAACGTCAGTTTAGAAGGGCCAAACAGCGCCACGCAGGGCGTTTGCAGCGCGGCGGCCATATGCATTGGCACGGAGTCAACGCCGATAAAAAGACGCGCATGATCGATAAGTGAGGCCAGCTGGCGCAGCGTTAGCTGGCCCGCCAGCGAGACGACTCCCGTCTTTGGCGAGGCGGCGAGAATGCGATCGATCATCGCCAGCTCTTTTTTATCCGGCCCCGCGGTGAGCACAACTGTATGACCATCCTGCTGCAGTGCGGTAATGGTTTGCGCCATTTTGTCTTCGCTCCAGCATTTAAAGAACCAGCGGGACGTCGGCTGGATCACGATATAGCGCTCGCCTACACCCGACTGCATCAGTCTTTGACGGGCATGATCCCAGTCTTCCGCGGCGTAGGCCATGGTGACGGCAGGCTGTGGCGCGACCGGTAATGGCGCCAAAATGGAGAGATTTTGTTCGACCGTATGCAGGGATTTGTGGCCATCGACAGAGACCAGATCGGTATGGCAAAAACGCCAGAATGCACTTTTGCGTTTGTTAAATGCGAATCCGAGGCGAACGGGGGCACCGGTGAAACGGGTGACGATCGCGCTACGCCATTGATCGGCAAGGTTAATCACCAGATGATAATGCTGATTTCTTAACGCACACAGCAACTGCCACTCTTTTTGAAGATGCTTCAGCGTGCCCAGCTGTTTCCATTTGCGATCGATTCCATAAATTGTACCGATCGCTGGATGCGCGGCGAGCATATCGCGCGTTTCTTCATACAGCAGGACATCAATCTGCGCCTGCGGCCATTTTTGACGTAACGAATCAATGACGGGAGTGGTCAGCAACATGTCGCCATGATGGCGGAGTTTGATCAGTAAAATGCGCAAATCAGGTGTGTCAGGTAAGTTATTCATCATCATCTTATCGGCGTTGTACTGATGGCAATTCTAATAGACCTGATAGCGACTTGCACTCTTTCTCCATAATCTCAGTAATTTCCCCGGAAGGGTTTACTCATGCTTTGGAGAGTGCGTAACATAGCGCTAACTTTCCTGTCTTGCGGACTCACTATGAACAAACCAGCGTTTATCATCACAATTGATACTGAGGGCGATAATCTCTGGCAAAATCACCGCGTCATTAAAACGGAAAATGCGCGTTATCTGGCGCGTTTCCAGGCGCTTTGCGAGCGTTTCGGCTTTAAGCCCGTATGGCTGACCAATTACGAGATGGCGATCGAGCCCGTTTTCATCGAATTCGCCAGGGACGCGATCGCCCGCGGTCAGGGGGAGGTGGGAATGCACCTTCACGCATGGAATAGCCCGCCGGAACACGATCTCACGGGCGATGACTGGCGATGGCAGCCTTATCTGGTTGAATTTTCGGATGAGGTGATGCGAGAAAAAGTGCTGTTCATGACCCGCCTGCTGGAAGAGACCTTCCAGACCAAAATGTTAAGCCACCGTGCCGGACGTTGGGCATTTGACAGTCGCTACGCAAAATTGCTCGTTGAACTGGGCTACCAGGTTGATTGCTCCGTGACGCCACGCGTGAACTGGCGCAATGCGAAAGGCGCCCCGCAGGGTAATGGCGGAACGGATTATCAGTATTTCCCCGACCACGCCTATTTCATGGATTTAGATAATATTTCCCGGGCGGGCAATAGCCCATTACTCGAAGTGCCGATGAGCATTCAGTATAAACACCCGGCGTGGTTGAACACGATCAAACAGGGTTACGACAGGCTTCGCGGTAAATACCGCTCACCCTCCGTCAACTGGCTAAGACCGTCCGGTGGGAATGCGGCGCAAATGATTCAGGTCGCACAGCAATGCCTGTCGCAGGGAAATGAGTACGTGGAGTTTATGCTTCATTCGTCGGAATTTATGCCTGGCGGAAGCCCGACGTTTAAAGATGAGGCGGCGATTGAAGGGTTGTATCAGGATTTAGAAGCGCTCTTTAGCTGGTTATCCGACAAGACGGTCGGGATGACGCTGGCGGAGTTTTATCAGTACAAGAAAAAATAATGCCCGCCTGGCGGGCATTATCATTAGCGTTGCCTGGTTTGCGAAAAAGGTGTACTCAGCGCAAATACGGTGACAAAGAAGATTACGGCCTCTGAACTCAATAGTAGGACGTCCGTCAGGCCATAGAGTAATAAAAGAAGCATGGTCGTCAGCAGCAGGCCATTCCTGTTTTTAAGGGCGTAAACGATCATCGATATATAGAAAAAGAATAATATCACCAACCCGGGGATCCCCTGCAGAGAATATTTTTCAATAAACTCATTGTGCAGATGCACCCTGATAAACTCGAGTGCAGCCGCGAGGTGTGGGTGCCCATCTTTCACATATTGCTGTGTCCATATTTCGCGGTCTTCAACTGACTGCCCTAAAGGATGGGCCAGCCCGTTTTGAACGCCAACACTCCACATAGAAAAACGTGCGCCGAGCGAGGTTGCATCATTCCCTTTTTGATAACTTTCAACTTCAGCTTGTGTTTGTTGTAACTTGGGTAAGATTAATGGCTTGTAGCTAACGATAACAATACCCGCCACAATACATAAGAAAATCAACGTAGATTTAAGGTGGATTCTTCTGAAATGGTAAAGCGTGAGTACAATCGCCAGGATCAAATATAATCCCATTGCGGCACGCGTGCCCGTTAACAGAATAACGAAATAAGATATTAAGATGATGAGTCCTGCGGCAACATACAGTTTTATATTTTTCTGTAGATAAAGGCTATATACAAACGCTAGTGAGAGTACAGAGTAAACATAGGCCGACACGGTCGCACGGTTTATGGCCATTTCAATACGCCCCATACCCTGTGAAGCCTGCCATAAGCCATAGCCAGTGGCAAGTATAAACCCTGCACCAGAGGCGTATAAGAAGTATCTCTGGAAGGATGCTTTATCAATATAAGACTTAAACCGGTCAAGATAGAAAATGAGGACGCTCGCCAGAATCAACTTTTTACTTGCACCGAGATAATCGCTATAAACGTTCAGACCTTCGCTGTGATATTCATACACCAGATACCAGCCAAAATTGAGCAACCCAATTAGTAGAATCGGTAAGGCGATAGAAAAAGGACGCACTGTGATTTTTTTATATTCGCAAGCTAAACCGATAATACTGGCATAAATTGCAATATAGAAAAACTCTCGCTGCTTACCAGAGCTCAGCAGTGCCAGCGCGAGAGAAATAAGGCTCATAATCAGCGTAAGCTGATAAAGCCGCAGTTTTACTTTTTCCATAATGCCTCAATGACCCTTTTTTTGTAGCTGAAACGTACATCTCTTGAGAAGAAGAAAGAGAGAGAATAAAGTGCATTGACCCGCTGTTTGACCAGTTTGAGTTGCAGGTCAGTCAGATGCTGCCGGTGGTTACGGTAGATATTAAACCAGTGACAATTAACAAGATGCTGGAAAGAACGAGGGAATGTTTTTTCCATCTGTAATGTGCATTCAACCAGCGTAGCGATTTTAGTGGCGTCGAGACGGCTCGACAAACTGTCGTTACGTTTGATGTAATAATAGTGTCCCTGACGCTGATAAACGATTTTACTCGATTGCATCAGCATGCCGGGAAATACGGCGAAATCTTCATAGCAAACCATCGAAGGAATCTGGTTATTTACATACAATTTCCGATGAATGAATTGCCCGATGAGATGTGCCTGAAAATCTTTGTGCTGCAGGAATCGCTTTATTGCCTCATGCTGTGACAAAGCAACAGGAGAGAACCCCTGCCACTCGGCTGTAATTTTTTTTGTTTCGCGAATTTCCAGCAGGCGCGTCAGGAGCATATCAGGGCGCTCTGTTTTGAGAAACGCCACGGCGTCCCTGATGCTGCCTGGTTTCAATCGGTCATCGCTATCCAGCATGGTAATGTATTCGCCTGAGGCCAGTGAGAGGGCACTGTTTCGAACATGACCGACGTTACGGTACTCAACGTATCGGGATTGCGCATTCGGAAACGCTGGCAGCCACGCCTCGATAATATCCTGTGTAGAGTCGCTGGAACTGTCGTTAAAGATAATGATCTCTACATCATCCCCCGCACCCTCAATCGCGTTTTGCAGGCTTTCTAGCGTAGTGTGAAGCGTATCTTTGGCGTTATGCGCGGCAATAATGATGCTTAGAAAAGCCATAATAATTAGTTTCCCTGAGCATCAAAGGAGTATGCGTCTGTATTAATTGTGGGTAACCCGCAAATGAAGTGTTTGAGTTCACGTAGCGCTTCGTCTGTTACAGCGAAGAGTTCTTCCCGGCTCTGTGAGAAGTAATATCGTGTTTCAAAAACATATGAGCAAATGTTGTCATCATTACCAGTCAGCAATACGTTGCCCAGCGGACGCTGTTCATAGTGGCAACAAGGCCCGAACAGTAAGATTACCGGCACGCCTACCGCATCGGCAATGTAGACATTCCCCGAGTCAGACGCGATATAGCAATCCATTTTAGAAATGGCCCACGGCAGCTCTTCGAGTGAGATTTTGCCAATCAGATTAATAAAGTTGGGCAGTTCACCGTAAGCGCGGGTGATGTCATCCATCCACGATTGTTCATTCGGGGCGCCAAACACATAAAATTCGCAAGGCAGGTCGGCGAGACGATCGGCAATTTGCTTCCAGATGACCGGCGGAACGGTTTTCGCTTTATTCCCGGCGGCTACGCTGATGCCAATGCGGATCACGCCGGGTTTATCGAGGATTGCCGGATAGGTCGCCGGTTTGAAAAGCGGCTTTGTGGCGTGCTTTGGCGAGTCTTTCCAGGTTAAGGTGCGATCGGCCAGTTTGAGATAGTTCGTGACCGACAGCGTCTTTCTACCGTGTTCAACAGTGCCGTCTGCCGTTGCAAAGAAAATACCATGATACCATCTGCGCGTGTAAGTGCTTAAAAACTGTTTGTTTTTAGCGTTACATACGGAGGCGAAAAAGAGGTTCACGCTGTTGGGTTGCAGGAGATAGACATTGTCATAGCGGTTCATGATCCGGCAGGCAAAGACCAGCTTTCGCCACAGGTTACGCTTATGCTGCTCGATAAAAAAAATCTTATCGATCGTCTCATCATGCTTCGCCAGCGCACCCACGCTACGGCTGATGAGCACGTCGCTTTTTTGCAGGTACGCCAGAAGGGGCGTTGCATTAACAAAATCGCCGATTTTTGCTGTCTGAATGACCAGGTTTTTACCCGTCTCTTTGCGGAACAGCTTCCGGATAAGCTTCACCGGAAAAAGTAAAATCAGCAGAAATACGTAACTCATGCGTTAGATATCCCTGTTGGAAAGCCAACGGCTGCCCTGTAAAAAAGAAAAAATAGCATCTGCGCTGATATCCTTCGTTTGCTGGGTCGGGCTGACCATCTGATGCTGGTTTTTACCGTAACCCCCGATCAATCCAGGATCGGTCGGACCAAAAATCGTAATATTCGGACGATCCAGCGCCGCGGTTAAATGGCTTAAGCCGGTATCAACGGAAACAACAGCATTCGCTCCCGCCAGCTGTGCTGCAACCTGTGCCAGCGTGAGTTTCGGCAATACCTCGACGTGCGAAAAGCCTGCTGCCAGACGCTCTGCACGCTGCCGCTCATGTTCAGCGCCCCAGGGCAGTTTAATATGGATGCCGGTAGGTTGCATTAGTTCAATCAGGCTTCGCCAGTGCGTTTCCGGCCAGTGTTTATCGTCGCGCGTTGTGGCATGCAGGAAGACAAGATAAGGCTGAACACAGGGATCTGTATTGCGCAAAAAGTGCTGCGCAATGGCATAGTCGCCCTGGGTTTCCGGTTTCGCATAGTCCAGGCTTTTTGCAAACAGCTCGCGGGTACGTTCAACGGCATGCTGTTGCTTTGCGATGTGGTGGCGGCGATTATAGAACAGGCTCGCCAGCGGTTCGCGGGCGGTATGCCAGTCCATGCCGTGCTTTACGCCATGTGCCAGACGCGTCACCAGCGCGGCGCTTTTCACCAGCCCCTGGGCGTCGATGATGGCGTCGTAATGCTGTGCCCGCACCGCCTCACGGAAGGCTTTGCGTTCGGCTTTAATCGGCGCGGATAACCACGCTTTGCGCCAGCGGCGAATCGCCACCGGGATCACGCGGTCAACCGCTTCATGCCAGGTGGGGATCTGCGCGAAGCCCTCTTCCACTACCCAGTCAAAACGAATGCCGGGAATGGCCCGCATGGCGTCCGTCAGTGACGGGAGCGTATGCAGAACATCGCCCATCGAAGAGGTTTTAACGATCAATACCCGCATTCGTTATCCTTCTTCGCTCAACAGCAGTTCGTTAAGCTCTTCGAGAACGCGCTCTGGCGTAATGTCGATCAGGCTCTGATGGTAGCCTTCTGCGGCGTCGCCCTTGCGTACTTTGTGATAGCCGGTGATCAGGCGGATGACGCGCGCTTTATGAGAAAGCGGGGGCGTGAAGTCCGGGCTACTTGGGCCATACAGCGCCACCAACGGGCGGTTGAGCGCGGCGGCGACGTGCATCAGGCCCGAATCGTTGCTGACCACGGCCTTACAGGCGGCAATCAGAATAACCGCCTGTTCAAGCTGCGTTTCTCCCGCCAGGTTGCGGCACCAGGCCTGCTGTTCATTACTGAGCGTCGCGAGAATTTCGTTGCCTGCCTCGTGGTCCTTTGCCGAACCGAACAGGACAATCTGGTAGCCTTCGTCAATCAGCTGTTTCGCCAGCTCCGCATAGTGATAGTGCGGCCAGCGTTTTGCCGGGCCGAACTCGGCGCCGGGGCAGAAACCTATCATCGGGCGTTCAGACGATAGACCAAACGCGTTACAGGTCTGGGATTTTTCACCGTCGTTGACCTGAAGCTGTGGCCAGAGCAGCGGCTGCGGCAGGTCTTTCGCACTGCGCATCACGCCTTTATCGTAGGCCAGCGCCACATAGCGCTCCACCATCAGCGGCCAGGCCTCTTTATCCAACACCCGCGCGTCGTTCAGCAGGCCGTAGCGCATTTCACCCCGCCAGCCGGTGCGATGTGGAATGCCCGCAAAAAAAGGCACCAGGGCGGATTTAAAGGAGTTTGGCAGGATATACGCCCGATCGTAGCGCTTCTCGCGCAGGCTATGGCCGAGCTTGCGGCGTTCGCCGATTTCCAGCGCCCCGTGGCCAAGCGGCATCGGGATGGCTTCATTCACTTCCGGCATACGCGACAACAACGGACGGCACCACGCGGGTGCCATCACGTCGATTATCGCCTGGGGATAACGCGCCTTGAGCGTGCGATAGAGACTTTGCGACATCATCATGTCGCCCACCCATGACGGGCCGATCACCAGAATCTTCATACTTATGCGTCGCGGTTCAGCCAGGCCATATATTCCGTTACGCCTTCGGCAACGGTCTTGAACGGCTTGTCGTAGCCTGCGGCGCGCAGGTTGGTCAGGTCAGCCTGGGTGAACGCCTGGTAACGGCCTTTCAGCTTATCAGGGAACGGGATGTACTCAATGCTGCCTTTTTTGTGATACGCCAGCGTTGCGTCAGCCACCGCCTGGAAGGACTCCGCGCGGCCGGTACCCAGGTTGAAGATGCCGGATACGCCGTTTTCCCAGAACCACAGGTTCACTGCGGCCACGTCGCCCACGTAGACGAAGTCACGCTTAAAGCCGTCGCTGCCTTCGAACAGTTTCGGGCTTTCGCCGTTATTCAGCTGGGTGTTCAGGTGGAACGCCACGCTCGCCATGCTGCCTTTGTGGCCTTCGCGCGGTCCGTAGACGTTGAAATAACGGAAGCCGACGATCTGCGAGTTCGCTTCTGGCAGCACCTGACGCACGTACTCGTCGAACAGGAATTTGGAGTAACCGTAGACGTTCAGCGGCTGCTCATACTCGCGGGACTCGATAAAGTCCGAGGTGCGGCCGCCGTAGGTTGCCGCGGAGGAGGCGTACAGGAACGGAATTTCACGCTCCAGGCAGTAGTGCAGGATCTCTTTGGAGTACTGATAGTTGTTGTCCATCATGTACTTACCGTCCCACTCGGTGGTGGAAGAGCACGCACCTTCGTGGAAGATGGCTTCGATCTCGCCGAACTCTTCGCCTGCCATAATCTGGATAAGGAAGTCTTCTTTATCCATGTAGTCAGCGATGTTCAGATCCACCAGGTTGACGAACTTGGTGCCGTCTTTCAGGTTGTCAACCACCAGGATGTCGGTGATGCCTTTGTCATTGAGAGCCTTAACAATATTGCTGCCGATAAAGCCCGCGCCGCCGGTAACGATGATCATAACTGTAACCTTTGAAGTGTGGAGCCCGGGGACAATCCCGGACGCTAATGTCTCTATCATATCATTAGTATGGCTGCCCTTCAGCCATTCACCTTCACAGCGCAGGGGTACGCGTGATTTATGCTGCAAAAACGACAAGAGATGACGTGTCATCTCGTCATGAACTATAGGTTTGGGTAATATGTCCCGAAATTTGCCGAGTCTGGAGAATTGCAATGCGTGGTGATTTTTACAAACAGTTAAACAGCGACCTCAACACCGCACGTGCGGAAGGGTTGTTCAAGGAAGAGCGTATTATCACGTCTGCCCAGCAGGCGGACATCACCGTTGCCGACGGCAGCCATGTGATCAACTTTTGTGCGAACAACTACTTAGGTCTTGCGAATCACCCTGAGCTGATTGCCGCTGCAAAAAACGGCATGGACACCCACGGTTTCGGCATGGCCTCCGTACGCTTTATCTGCGGTACGCAGGACAGCCACAAGCAGCTTGAGCAAAAGCTGGCGAGCTTCCTCGGAATGGAAGACGCGATTCTGTATTCCTCCTGCTTCGACGCCAACGGCGGTCTGTTTGAGACCCTGCTTGGCGCAGAAGATGCGATTATCTCCGACGCCCTGAACCACGCCTCCATCATCGACGGCGTACGCCTGTGTAAAGCGAAGCGTTTCCGCTACGCCAACAACGACATGGTCGAGCTGGAAGCCCGCCTGAAAGAGGCGCGTGAAGCTGGCGCTCGCCACGTGCTGATCGCCACCGACGGCGTGTTCTCCATGGACGGCGTGATCGCCAACCTGAAGGGCGTGTGCGACCTGGCGGATAAATACGACGCGCTGGTGATGGTCGATGACTCTCACGCGGTCGGTTTTGTCGGCGAAAACGGCCGCGGTTCCCACGAATACTGTGACGTGATGGGCCGCGTGGATATCATCACCGGTACGCTGGGCAAAGCGCTCGGCGGTGCGTCCGGCGGCTATACCGCCGCGCGTAAAGAGGTGGTCGAGTGGCTGCGCCAGCGCTCCCGTCCGTATCTGTTCTCCAACTCTCTGGCGCCGGCCATTGTTGCCGCCTCCATCAAGGTACTGGAGATGGTGGAGTTCGGCGCTGAGCTGCGTGACCGCCTGTGGTCCAACGCCCGCCTGTTCCGTGAAAAAATGAGCGCCGCAGGGTTTACCTTGGCCGGTGCTGACCACGCGATCATTCCGGTGATGCTGGGTGATGCGGTCGTCGCGCAGCAATTTGCCCGCGAACTGCAGAAAGAAGGGATTTACGTCACCGGGTTCTTCTTCCCGGTGGTGCCAAAAGGTCAGGCGCGTATCCGCACCCAGATGTCTGCGGCGCATACGCCTGAACAAATTGAACGTGCGGTGGAAGCCTTTACCCGCATCGGCAAACAGCTGGGCGTAATTGCCTGAGGACGTGTGATGAAAGCGTTATCCAAACTGAAAGCGGAAGAAGGGATTTGGATGACCGACGTGCCGGAGCCGGAAGTCGGTCATAACGATCTGCTGATCAAAATTCGTAAAACCGCCATCTGCGGTACTGACGTTCACATCTACAACTGGGACCAGTGGTCGCAGAAAACCATTCCGGTACCGATGGTTGTCGGTCACGAATATGTCGGCGAAGTGGTGGGTATCGGCCAGGAAGTGAAAGGCTTCCAGATTGGTGACCGCGTCTCCGGTGAAGGCCATATTACCTGCGGCCACTGCCGTAACTGCCGCGGCGGGCGTACGCACCTGTGCCGTAATACCATTGGCGTGGGCGTAAACCGTCCGGGCTGCTTCGCGGAATACCTGGTGATCCCGGCGTTTAACGCGTTCAAAATCCCGGACAATATCTCTGACGATCTGGCCTCCATCTTCGACCCGTTCGGTAACGCGGTGCACACGGCGCTCTCCTTCGACCTGGTCGGTGAAGACGTGCTGGTCTCCGGCGCGGGCCCAATCGGCATTATGGCGGCAGCCGTGGCGAAGCACGTGGGCGCGCGCAACGTTGTGATCACCGACGTGAACGAATACCGTCTGTCGCTGGCGCGCAAAATGGGCGTCACCCGCGCGGTGGATGTCTCGAAAGAAAGCCTGACCGAAGTGATGGAAGAGCTGGGCATGACCGAAGGCTTTGACGTGGGTCTGGAGATGTCCGGCGCGCCACCGGCGTTCCGCACCATGCTCGACACCATGAACCACGGTGGCCGTATCGCGATGCTGGGTATTCCGCCGTCAGATATGTCTATCGACTGGAACAAGGTCATCTTCAAGGGGCTGTTCATCAAGGGCATCTATGGCCGCGAGATGTTCGAGACCTGGTACAAGATGGCGGCGCTGATCCAGTCCGGTCTGGATCTGTCCCCGATTATTACTCACCGCTTCTCCATCGATGAGTTCCAGCAGGGCTTCGACGCGATGCGTTCCGGCCAGTCAGGGAAAGTGATCCTGAGCTGGGATAAGTAATCAAAAAGGGGCCTGAGGCCCCTTTTTTCATTGCTTCTTTTTCTCTTCGTCCGTCAGGTAGCGCACCTTGCGGGTGTAGTCCTGACCTTTGAACAGCAGTTTGTTATCCGGCGATTCAAGATACTTCTGCCATTCGGAGAGAGGGAAACCGCCGTGCGCGCCAATAACCTCTTTCGGTACCACGGCTTCCTGACCGCCGATTTTTTTCGAGACCGGCCAGTTCATCCAGTCACCCAGGTTAACCGTTTTTAAATCCAGCATGTCCAGCAGCGCGGCGAGCGGCAGCTGATCGGTCGGCGGCTGCGTATCATCCATCAGCTCCCAGGTATCCTGGAACAGCGTCAGCCACAGCGGGCAGATACGGCGCCAGGTTTTTTTGGTTGCCGCAAGAAACGCGCCGTTAACGTGATCGACCAGATACGGGCGCACCGTCTCCTTGTAATACGCCGGCACTTTCTCCGCTGGCGCACCGTCCAGCTTGGCAATCATTTTGCCCTGACGGAAGCTGGAGTAGATGTGCATATCGGCCATGTTGATCTCGGGCATCTTGAGCAAGTTGAGATCGGAATCGATCATCAATACGCCTTCACCGCGCGCCTGCAGCGGGGCGTTAAGCTTCACCAGACGGCTGAGATAGATCTGCTTATAGCGGTAACCTTCCTCACGAACCGGAAGATTTAGCGTCACTACGCGGGTTTTAGGCGGCAGTACCCCAAAGGCGGATTCAGGCTGATCGCTGACGATGACGATTTCGCTCACCCCGGTGGCATAACGCTCCGCGAAGGTGGCAGAGAGTAATGCTTCTTCAACGAAATCTGCGCCGGTACACGGAATCACAATAGAATCCACCGCTGCAAGCGCGCCCGTTACGGGCAGAGAGCTGTAAGGAATGTTGTGTCGCCCGGTGATATGACGATAGCGAGCATTAAGAAATTTAAACATAGTTATCTCGTTTGGTTAGTGCGCGCCAAGCACGGCTTCGACACCGCTGACATAGTTTTCGATGGCATAGGTATGACAGACGTTCTGGTATGCAACTGCCGCCAGTCGAGCACGCAGATCCGCGTCTGCCCAGATATTGTCCAGATGCTGTGCAAGCTGTGAAACATCGCTCCAGGGGAAGAGCAGCCCTGTCGAATCATGATCAATCAGTTCCGCCGTGCCGGTCACCTGAGAGCCAATAACGGGGATATTGAGAAGCATCGCTTCCAGCACCACGCGCGGCAGCCCTTCGCTTTTTGAGGCCAGAATAAAGGCGTCAAACGTAGCGAGGTAATCAAATGGGGTATTCTGAAAACCGGTGAAGATGATGCGGGATTCAATTCCCAGCGCTCGGGCCTGTTCTGTTAAAGCGCGGCGTTCGCCACCTTCGCCGACCAGCACCATTTTCCATTTCGCCTCGGGATGCTTCTGGCTGAACTGTGCCAGCGCCTCCAGCGTGTGGTGATTGGCTTTGCGAGGGATTAACGACCCAATACTGCCGAACACAAACGTGTCGTCATCGATGTTCAGGCGCTGGCGCATCGCGCGTCGATCAGGTAAAGGCTGGTGGATGTCGATGGCATTATTGACCGTCGTACACAGTTCGGGCCTGACGCCATGCTGAAGCAACACGCGTTCAACGCCGTGCGAGACGGCGATGATTTTTGTGGCATGGGCATTAACCAGCTTTACCAGCGGCGGGGTCAAAACAGGCTCAATGCGGCAGTGCTGGATCAACCGCGCCTGCAGGTTCGCCGCCGCCAGATAGCCTTCCTCGTTTGAGCCCGGCTGGTTATTCATATAGAGCGTATCGAAACCGCCCTGCGTGAAAAGGGTCTCGATTTTGCTGACGTTAGGCCTGATGCGCCACATGATATCCACGTGACGCGTCAATGCCTTGCGGGCGCTGCGTGAGAAAAACAGCAGGCTACGTCCCGCTTCCTTCAACAATTTGGCCCAGACCGGCTGCGGACGTTGAGGGATCACGATGAGCGGGATGCCGATGCCGTTGAGCACCTGGCCAATCGTCTCACCTTCAGCACGACTATAATCACTGTAAAAACAACAGGTAATATCGAATTTATCGCGATTGATTCGCTTCAGGAGCTCAAGCATACTGTTGGTGCCTCCCCCCCATTCTTTACCCGTATCCAGGAGGAGAATTTTACTTTTGTGCGGCATGTCTGAATCCGTGTGCTACCCTTCACCTGACTGCATTATAAAGAATCTGTTGAAATAAAATAGATTTTTCTATTTTATTGCGTTTCAGGATTAGACCAAATTTCAAGCGTGCTTATTTTAAAAGTGTGAATCAGGACTTTAATCGTCTCTACTCATTTATATAGTATTAATAATATTAATTTAGGCAGCTATTGAGAGTGGGAAAATGTTTAAAATAACGGTCTGCTTATTAACGTTTAATTCTGAAAGATTATTGCATGATGTTATCCCGCCTCTTTTGAAAATAGCGGATGAAATTATCGTGGTCGATTCTGGCAGTACGGACAAAACACGATATATTTGTGAAAGCTTTGGACTGCAACCCGTCTATAAAAAATTTGGCTGGCATGGTGAGCAGATGAACTATGCCATATCCTTAGCCAGCCATGACTGGGTCCTGTGCATCGACAGCGACGAAATACTTGACCAGGAAACGGTGAATGCCGTTTTAACGTTAAAAGCAGGCGATGAGCCTGACCCCGGAATGGCATGGCGAATATGCCGCCACTGGTTTGTTCTGGGTGAAGAAGTCCGGACGATTTATCCTGTTTCATCTCCCGATTATCCTGTGCGTCTTTTTAACCGTAACCAGTCCCGGTTTAATAACAGGCCGGTAGACGATCAGGTCGAAGGTTTTCTCCGTTGTGAACGTATTCCGGGTTATGTAAAACATGATACGTTTCCCACGCTGCATGAGCTTTTTAACAAATTAAATTGTTATACAACCCGCCTGGTTCAACATCAAAAAATACGGCCCTCTATCGGGCGCGGCGTAATCAGCGCCATCGGGGCTTTTTTCAAATGGTATCTGTTTAGCGGCGCCTGGCGTAAGGGCAAAGTGGGGGTGGCGACGGGACTGTATGCCACAGCCTATAGCTTTTTAAAGTATTTCAAATCCTGGTATCAGCATCAGGAAAAAAAAGAGTCCGTTGCTAACGAGCATACGGACTCTCAGATTGCGAAATAAGCGTCAGGCTTTCTTGCCCCATCCCTGCCACTGCTGCTGGACGTACTTCACCAGGGTGCTGTTACTGATGCTGTCTCCGATGACGGAGAAGAAGCGGGTCGCATAGACCGGTTCAGGCGGTTGCTTCGGTACACAGCGCTTCACGCCGCGGAACGGATTACGCGGCGCTGTCGGGACGGGCTGCGCAGAATTTGGTGTAGAGGTATCTACCTGCGGCTCGTTCAGCAGATCGCTCGGACGCACCAGCGTGATATCGGCAGGCAAGGTCGGCAGCATCTGCTGCAGGACGCGAACGGTAGACGGGTGCGGGTGACCGATGGCGATGGCTGAGCCATTGCGGCGGGCCAGCTGTACCGCGCGATTAAACTGCATGCGGATATCGGCTTCGTTCTGGGTATCATCCAGGAACACCTTGCGCTTAATCACCTTTACGCCCGTTCCCTGAGCGGCACGCATCGCCTGGCTGTTGCCGATGGTCATGCTGTCGAGGAAGTAGAGATTGTAACGCTCCAGCGCCTGCATCACTTTGAGCATCCCGTACAGGCTTGATGTCATCGCGCTGCCCATATGGTTGTTCAGCCCTACGGCATACGGCACTTTGTTATAGGCGTCGCGGATGATGCGCTCGATCTCCTCGCTGCTCATGTCCGGGCGCAGGGTATCTTTTTCCAGCGGCTGCTTGCTGAGCGGGGCCATGGGCAGGTGGATCAGCACCTGATGACCGCTGTTATGGGCTTTGGTCGCCATCTCACGCGCGTGGGGCGCATTTGGAAGGACGGCGACAGAGATAGCCGACGGCATCGCCAGCACCTGATTTTCATAGTGTGGACGATAACCGAAGTCATCAATCACGATAGCGAGTTTACCTGCGTATACCGGTGCAGCCAGCGCCAGCGCGCTGACGACGGAGAAAACCATTCGACGAAATTGAAGCAAAACTTATCTTCCCAACCACGGCTGTGGATTGACCGCCTGACCCTGGCGACGAATTTCGAAATAGAGTGACGGGCGGCCCTGACCGCCACTGCTGCCCACAAGGGCGATGGGTTGGCCTGCGCGCACCTGCGTGCCGACGCTGACCAGCGCGCTCTGGTTGTAGCCGTAAAGGCTCATATCACCTTTACCGTGTTCGACCACCACCACCAGTCCGTAACCCTGCAGCCAGTCGGCCAGAATCACGCGGCCATCGGCAATGGCTTTTACTTCGCTACCTTCAGACGCACCGATAACTATCCCTTTCCAACGTAGCTCACCCTGCAGCTGTTCGCCATAGCGATGCAGAATTGAACCGCGAACGGGCCAGAAAGCCTGACCGCGAGGAGAGCCCAAACCGCCGGTACGCGACATAAGGGAACGCTCGCTCTCGCTTGGCTTGTAGGTAGTCCCTTTGCGGGAGGCTTCCTGCTGCTTGTCGCGAACGGCCTGCGCCTCGCGAGCCTCTTTTTCGGCGCGCGCTTTCGCCGCCGCTTCCGCACGAGCGATGCTGTTACGCAGTTTTGATTCGTTGGCGCGCATTTCGCTGAGCTGGCTCTGACCTTCCTGAATGGAGGATTCAAGGCCGGAAAGGGTTTTCTTACGCTCGTTGCGCGCCTGCTCAAGCTTCGCCTGCTGGGCCTGCTGATCGTAGAGCAGCGTCTGCTGCTGGCTCTGTTTCTCTTCCAGCTCGGCTTTTTGCGTGGAGACCTCTTCGCGCGTCTGCTTCAGCTGCGCGATCGTCTCCTGACGCGCCTGGTTGAGATAGCCAAAGTAGGCCTGCAGGCGCTGGCCGCGCTGGCTCTCTTCGCCGCTGAGGATCAGCTGGAGTCCGGTATGTTCACCCTGGCGGAATGCGGCATCAAGCTGTGCGGCAAGATTGCGCTCCTGCGCATCGCGCTGGCGCTCGAGTTTGGCAATCGACGCGTTCATCTCGTCGATCTGTTTGTTCAACTGGGCGAGGGTGTTTTGCGTTTCACGGAGTTTACGCGCGGCGGCGGAGATCGCCTCTTCCTGCTGCTTAAGCTGGGCGAGGAGGGCAGAGCGCTGCTGCTGCTGCTGGCGTACCGCCCGCTCTTTGGCGGCGATATCGGCCTGAATGGATTTCAGCTGGTCGCGGTCATCCGCGTGGGCGGATGCGGCGCACAGCAATACGCCAGCGCTGAGTGCGCTGGCGTAAAACAGAGGTCTGACTGATAACCTAAGCGGCTTCACGACCCATGTGATTGAAAAAATCGCCTTTCCCCTCATGGGGAGCGATTATTCCACGATGAACAGCGGCTTACCAGTCATCTCTTCAGGGATCGGCATACCCATCAGCGACAGCATGGTTGGCGCGATGTCAGAAAGCTTGCCGCCTTCCACTGCTTTCAGTGATTTATCACCCACATAAATCAGCGGAACAGGCAGGTTAGTATGGGCCGTGTGGGCCTGGCCGGTCGCCGGGTCGCGCATCTGTTCAGCGTTACCGTGGTCAGCGGTAATCAGCAGCTGGCCGCCGACGGATTCAACCGCTTTCGCAACCTGCTCAACGCAGTGATCCAGCGCTTCAACCGCCTTCACTGCCGCTTCCATCACCCCGGTATGCCCAACCATGTCGCCGTTCGGGTAGTTACAGATGATGGTGTCGTACTTACCGCTCTCGATGGCCGCAACCAGTTTTTCAGTCAATTCTGCAGAGCTCATTTCTGGCTGCAGATCGTAGGTAGCGACTTTGGGAGAGTTGATCAGAATGCGGTCTTCGCCTTTGAACGGCTCTTCAACGCCGCCGTTAAAGAAGAAGGTCACGTGCGCGTATTTTTCAGTTTCGGAAATACGCAGCTGCGTTTTGTCGTTCTTCGCCATCCACTCGCCGAAGGTATTTGCCAGCGATGCCGGTGGGTAAGCGCAAGGCGCTTTGATGTCTGCGGCGTATTCAGTCAGCTGGATGAAATCGAGTTTCACCACTTTCTTACGGGCAAAACCGTCGAAGTCGCTGTTGACGAAAGCACGGGTAATTTCACGCGCGCGGTCAGCGCGGAAGTTCATGAAGATCAGCGCGTCGCCATCTTCCATGGCGGCGTCGGCCTGGCCTTCAGCACGAATCACGGATGCTTTCACGAATTCGTCGTTTTCATCACGTGCATAGGCCGCTTCCAGCGCTTCAACGGCGGTCGCGAACTGGAACTCACCTTTTGCCTGGGTCATCAGGTCATAGGCCTGTTCAACGCGATCCCAGCGGTTGTCGCGGTCCATAGCGTAGTAACGGCCAATGATGGACGCTACGCGGCCTTTACCCAGCGCTGCGAATTTCTCTTCGAAGGCCTGCAGAGAGCCTTTTGCGCTGCGTGGTGGCGTATCGCGACCATCCAGGAAGGCGTGCAGATAGATTTTTTCCGCACCGCGCTCGGCGGCCAGTTCAACCATCGCCATGATGTGATCTTCGTGGCTGTGAACGCCGCCAGCAGAGAGCAGGCCCATGATGTGTACGGCCTTGCCAGCGGCAACGGCTTTATCGACCGCGCCAGACAGCGTTGGGTTGGAGAAGAAGGTGCGTTCTTTGATTTCAACGTCCAGACGCGTCAGATCCTGATACACAATACGCCCGGCGCCCAGGTTTACGTGACCGACTTCGGAGTTGCCCATCTGGCGGTCCGGCAGGCCCACTTCCAGGCCAGACGCGTCAATCAGCGTATGCGGACGTTTCGCCCACAGGGCATCCATGACCGGGGTTTTGGCGTTGAAAATAGCGTTATCCTGGCTATCTTCACGGTAGCCATAGCCATCCAGAATCACCAGTACCATAGGTTTTTTAGAAACCGACATTGCGACAACCTCATGCTCAAGAGTCAAAATTTGCGTAATTTTACTACAGCTGAATCGATCAAATAGCCGCAGAAGATCAAAGAAAGCGCAGGGGCAAGATGTTCACCAGACCATTTTGAGGCATTTTTTTAGGTGGCATGCCGCAGAAAATGGATTAGGTTATGGTCGCTGGCTGTATTTGCCAGAACGCACAGGTATACTCCTGTCCTGGTTTTTTTTATCACTTAGTCGGGAGTAGTTACCCTCCATGCAAGAAATTATGCAATTCGTTAGCCGCCATCCGGTTCTGAGCATCGCGTGGATTGGCCTGCTGGCTGCTGTGCTGTTCACCACATTTAAGAGCCTGACGTCTAAAATTAAGGTTATCACCCGTGGTGAAGCGACGCGTCTGATCAACAAAGAAGATGCCGTCGTGGTCGATCTGCGTCAGCGTGACGATTTCCGTAAAGGTCACATTGCGGGCGCAATCAACCTGCTGCCAGCTGAAATCAAAGCGAACAACGTCGGTGAGCTTGAGAAACACAAAGCCCAGCCGATTATCGTTGTCGATGCGACCGGCATGCAGGCACAGGAATCTGCCAGCGCGCTTCATAAAGCAGGCTTCGAAAACGTAACGGTGCTGAAAGAAGGTATTTCCGGCTGGAGCGGGGAAAATCTTCCTTTGGTACGCGGTAAATAAGGAGTTCAGTCATGGCCAATATTGAGATCTATACCAAAGCGACGTGCCCGTTCTGTCATCGTGCGAAAGCGCTGCTGAACAGCAAAGGCGTCACGTTCCAGGAACTGCCGATCGACGGTGACGCGATTAAACGCGAAGAGATGATCAAACGTAGTGGTCGCACGACGGTTCCGCAGATTTTTATTGATGCGCAGCACATTGGCGGCTGTGATGACTTGTATGCGCTCGACGCCCGTGGTGGACTCGATCCGCTGCTGAGCTAAGAGACTTTAGGACAATTAAAAAGGGTATTTCCATGTCAGAACAAAACAACACCGAAATGACTTTCCAGATCCAGCGTATCTACACCAAGGACGTCTCTTTCGAAGCGCCAAATGCGCCACATGTTTTCCAGAAAGACTGGCAGCCAGAGGTTAAACTTGATCTGGATACCGCATCTACCCAGCTGGCAGATGACGTGTATGAAGTCGTGCTGCGTGTGACCGTTACCGCGTCCCTGGGCGAAGAAACTGCATTCCTGTGTGAAGTTCAGCAGGGCGGTATCTTCTCTATCGGCGGTATCGAAGGCAACCAGATGGCGCATTGCCTGGGTGCGTACTGCCCGAACATTCTGTTCCCGTATGCGCGTGAATGCATCACCAGCCTGGTTTCTCGCGGTACATTCCCGCAACTGAACCTTGCGCCAGTTAACTTTGATGCGCTGTTCATGAACTATCTGCAGCAGCAAGCTGGCGAAGGTGCTGAACAACATCAGGATGCCTGATGAGCACTGTTAATGCGTCAATGACTGTGATCGGTGCCGGCTCATACGGCACCGCTCTTGCCATCACGCTGGCAAGAAATGGTCACGATGTGGTCCTCTGGGGCCACGATCCAAAACATATCGCAACGCTGCAACGCGACCGTTGTAACGTGGCGTTTCTTCCGGACGTTCCGTTCCCCGACTCCCTGCACCTTGAAAGCGACCTTGCTACCGCGCTGGCGGCCAGCCGCAACATTCTGATTGTGGTCCCGAGCCATGTATTTGGCGACGTGCTGCGTCAGATTAAGCCGCTGATGCGCCCGGATGCGCGCATTGTCTGGGCGACAAAAGGACTGGAAGCCGAAACCGGACGACTGCTGCAGGACGTCGCCCGCGAAGCGCTGGGTGATGCGATCCCGCTGGCGGTCATCTCCGGCCCGACCTTTGCCAAAGAGCTGGCCGCTGGCCTGCCGACGGCGATTTCGCTGGCCTCCACCGATCGGGCCTTCTCCGACGATCTTCAACAGCTGCTGCACTGCGGTAAGAGCTTCCGCGTCTACAGCAACCCCGATTTTATCGGCGTGCAGCTGGGCGGTGCGGTGAAGAACGTGATTGCGATTGGGGCAGGGATGTCAGACGGCATTGGTTTTGGTGCGAATGCGCGTACGGCGCTGATCACCCGAGGGCTGACCGAGATGTCCCGCCTGGGCGAAGCGCTGGGTGCCGATCCGGCCACCTTTATGGGGATGGCTGGCCTGGGCGATCTGGTGCTGACCTGTACCGACAACCAGTCTCGTAACCGCCGCTTTGGCATGATGCTCGGACAGGGCAGCGATGTGAAAGGCGCGCAGGAGAAGATTGGTCAGGTGGTTGAAGGCTACCGCAATACCAAGGAAGTCCGCGAGTTGGCGCACCGTTTCGGTGTCGAAATGCCAATAACCGAGGAAATTTATCAGGTATTGTATTGCGGAAAAAATGCGCGCGAGGCAGCATTGACCTTATTAGGTCGTGCGCGCAAGGACGAGCGCAGCAGTAACTAGTCGGAACCGTTGTCACCTGAATGACCCAGCCAGCGCAGAACTGGCTGGTCATTAACTATCGTCTGGAGTAAGCAATGCCGTGTGAAGAACTGGATATCGTCTGGAACAATATTAAAGCCGAAGCCCGGGCGCTGGCCGACTGTGAGCCTATGCTGGCCAGTTTCTACCACGCAACGCTACTTAAGCACGAAAATCTCGGCAGCGCGCTGAGCTATATGCTCGCCAACAAGCTGGCTTCCTCGATCATGCCCGCTATCGCTATTCGTGAAGTGGTGGAAGAGGCTTACGCCGCAGACCCGGAAATGATCGCCTCTGCCGCCTGCGATATTCAGGCCGTGCGCACGCGTGACCCGGCGGTCGATAAATATTCTACGCCGCTGCTGTACCTGAAAGGCTTCCACGCCCTGCAGGCTTACCGCATCGGCCACTGGCTGTGGAATGAAGGCCGCCGCGCGCTGGCGATCTTCCTGCAAAACCAGGTTTCCGTGACGTTCCAGGTCGATATTCACCCGGCTGCGAAAATTGGCCGCGGGATCATGCTCGACCACGCCACCGGGATTGTCGTCGGGGAAACGGCGGTCATTGAAGATGACGTCTCGATCCTGCAGTCGGTTACCCTGGGCGGTACCGGTAAAACCAGCGGCGATCGCCATCCGAAAATCCGTGAAGGGGTGATGATTGGCGCGGGTGCCAAAATCCTTGGCAATATCGAAGTCGGGCGCGGCGCGAAGATTGGCGCAGGCTCCGTGGTGCTCCAGCCCGTACCGCCGCATACCACCGCCGCTGGCGTACCGGCGCGCATCGTCGGTAAACCAGACAGCGACAAGCCGTCCATGGACATGGATCAGCACTTCAACGGCATTCACCATACCTTCGAGTATGGCGACGGCATTTAACTTCTGAGAATGGCGCCCGGATATCCCAGCTGGCGCCAGGCTTCATACACCACCACCGACACCGCGTTCGATAGGTTCATGCTGCGGCTGTCCGGCATCATCGGAATACGGATTTTCTGCTCAGCGGGCAGGGCATCCAGGATCGTGGCCGGCAGGCCGCGGGTTTCCGGGCCAAACATCAGATAGTCACCTGCCTGATAGCTCACGGCGCTGTGCGCTGGCGTGCCTTTGGTGGTCAGGGCGAACATGCGCTGCGGCTTCTCTGCTTCCAGAAACGCAGCGTAATCGTGATGGCGAACGACGGCGGTAAATTCATGATAATCCAGCCCTGCGCGACGCAGGCGTTTGTCGTCCCACGTAAAGCCCATCGGCTCAATGATATGCAGACGAAAACCGGTGTTGGCACACAGGCGGATAATATTGCCGGTATTCGGCGGAATTTCTGGTTCGAATAAAACGATGTTAAGCATGCTGCCCCCTTAATTGCGGGGGCAGAATAGCAGAAAAGAGAGGAACTACGCGACGCCGGGTTCCTGCGAGCGGCTGTACAGCATTTTGTAGACGGTTGCCGCAGCGGCCACCAGAGCGGGCACGCTGAGGATCATTAAAATACTGTCTGCCTGCCACTGCATAGCGAGAAGCTGGGCGCTGGTCATGGTTCCCGCCACGCCGCCAAAGCGGCCGATCCCCTGCATCCAGGCGATGCCCGTCGCGCGGCACTCGGTAGGGTAAAAGGTGGCGGCCAGGGTTTGCATGCCCGATTGCGCGCCGTTCATCGCGATCCCCATCAGGAAAATCAGCCCGCCAAACAGGGCGATATGGTTATGCTCAATGCCAAGCAAAAGAATGAGGCCCATTGTCAGCACGAAACCACACGCGACCACTTTATGCGCTTCCCAGCGGTCCATCATCCAGCCCGCGAGCAGAATGCCTGCGGTGCCGCCGAAGGTGAACAGCGAGGTGAGCCAGGCGGATTCCGCCAGCGCATAGCCCATCTCCTGCATCAGCGTTGGCATCCAGCTAAGCAGGACGTAGTAAATCACCAGCCCCATAAAATAGGTCACCCACAGCATCAGGGTGCCGGGCAGCCAGGGCATGGAAAAGAGCTGCGACACGCTCCCTTTTTTAGAGGCGAGCTTCTCCTCCGCCAGGAAGAAGCCCGTGACGCTATCCAGCGTGCTGCGGGCGAACCGGCTGGCGATACGGCTGACCTGCATGACGTCTTTCCCGCGCTGCACCAGAAACTTCACGGACTCCGGTAAAAACAGCGCCAGCAGCAGTGTTAAAACCAGCGGCGCAATCGCCCCGGTCAGCAGCACGCTTCGCCAGCCGTGGTGGGGGATAAGCCAGGAAGAGATCGCGCCGCCGCCCGCCGCGCCCAGAGGGAAGCCGCAGTACATGGTATTAATCGCCATGGCGCGACAGCGCTGGGGGGCAAACTCGGAGATCAGCGTAATGGCGTTAGGCATTGCGGCACCGAGGCCCAGGCCCGTCAGAAAGCGCCACAGCGTGAGCGTATTCAGACTTTGCGCCCAGGCCGTCCCCAGGCTCGCAAGGCCGAAGAACAGGCACGAAAAAACCAGCACGCGCTTGCGCCCCATCCGGTCCGATACCGGACCGGCAATCAGCGCACCCAGCGATAGCCCCAGCAGCGCCGCGCTCAGCACCGGACCCAGATCCTGTTTGTGTATCCCCCATTCTGCCGACAGCGTAGGCGCGATGTAACCCATCGCCGCCGTATCAAAACCATCGATCGCCAGAACCAGAAAGCCCAGCACAATGAGCAGCCAGTGAAACCCTGAAAAGGGACTCTCATCGATCACCTGCTGAATATCCACCTTACCTGAATATGCCATACGCTCCACTCCGATCTGATGTTGTTTTTGTGTTCTTGTATTTGCTTGTCTATACAATTGCGGACGGCAGGTGGATGTCAAATTTTCTTATCCAATATGTTATATGGATGTTATTTTTGGCGTAAAAAAGCGCCCGAGGGGGAAATCGGGCGCGAGAAAAAGGTGTATTAACGGAGGAGAATTTAGGCCGCGTTTCCCTGAGCAAGTGGCGCCAGCGCCGCCGGTAATTTGCTTAACTCCTGCACCAGAGAATCCTTACTGATTTCGCTAATCGTTCTTGCACCTGTCAGCGTCATCGCCACCTTCATCTCTTTTTCGATCAGGTTGAGCAGATTCGCCACCCCTGCCTGGCCCGCCGTCGCCAGCGCATACAGATACGCGCGCCCCAGCAGCACGCTGTCAGCGCCCAGCGCAATCATGCGCACCACGTCCAGCCCGTTGCGGATGCCGCTGTCGGCCAGGATCGCAATATCGCCTTTCACCGCATCGGCGATGGCCGGCAGGGCGCGGGCGGAGGAGAGCACCCCGTCAAGCTGGCGTCCGCCGTGGTTAGAGACCACAATCCCGTCTGCGCCAAAGCGCACCGCGTCGCGGGCATCTTCCGGGTCGAGGATCCCTTTGATCACCATCGGGCCGTCCCAGAACTCGCGGATCCACTCCAGGTCTTTCCACGAGATCGACGGATCGAAGTTGTTCGCCAGCCAGCCAATGTAATCCTCCAGTCCGGTCGGTTTACCGAGGTATGCCGAGATATTGCCCAGATCGTGCGGACGACCGTGCAGGCCGACATCCCACGCCCACTGCGGATGCGTAACCGCCTGCCAGTAGCGGCGGAGCGCAGCATTCGGGCCGCTCATGCCGGAGTGGGCATCACGATAGCGCGCGCCGGGCGTCGGCATATCGACGGTAAAGACCAGCGTGGAGCAGCCCGCCGCTTTGGCGCGCTCCAGCGCGTTGCGCATAAAGCCGCGATCGCGCAGGACGTACAGCTGGAACCACATCGGGCGCTTGATGGTCGGGGCGACCTCTTCAATCGGGCAGACGGACACGGTGGAAAGGGTAAACGGAATGCCTTTGGCATCCGCTGCCGCTGCCGCCTGCACTTCACCGCGGCGGGCATACATGCCGCATAAGCCTACAGGCGCGAGCGCCACGGGCATGGAGAGCGTTTCGTTGAACAGCTTTGTCTCAAGGCTCAGGTCAGACATATTCTTCAGCACGCGCTGGCGCAGAGCCACCTCCGACAGATCTTCCACGTTGCGGCGCAGGGTGTATTCGGCATACGCCCCGCCGTCGATATAGTGGAACAGGAACGGGGGCAAAATGCGCTGCGCCGCGGCGCGATAGTCACTGGCTGCTGAAATGATCATGCTTTGTTCTCCCTGGAAATATCACTGTCGCCAGGCAGACGGGTAATACGCGCCTGTCGGGCCTGGTCTTCATCGAATCGTTTAATGGTGGTGTGCACGAAACCGAGATGCGCCATCATCGCTTTGCGCGCGGCCTCGGCATCACCGGCCAGAATGGCGTTGAGCACCGCCTCGTGTTGTTCGGTCAGCTGGGCAAACACCGGCGGAACCAGATACATGCGCTGGCGGCTCTGCTTCACGGAGGATTGCAGCAGGTCGAAGAACCCGCGCATGGTCTGAAGCAGCACCACGTTGTGCGACGCCTCGGCAATCGCCAGGTGAAAACGGACGTCCGCCTGGGAGGCGATATCCGGGTCGCTGCTTTGCGTGGCCTCAAAGCAGGCGATGAGTTTCTCTTTGTCGGCGTCGGTTGCCCGCATGGCCGCGTGCCAGGCGGTACTGGTTTCGATGGCGTGACGCGCTTCAAGGATGTCGAAGCTGTAGTCCGGGTCGTTCTCCATCAGCGTCTTCAGCGGCTGCACGATGTTTTGCTCGGACCAGTCGTCATGCTGCCAGCGCACAAAGGTGCCGCCGCCGCGACGGCTCACCAGCACACCTTCGCTGACCAGCGTCGCCAGCGCCTCGCGCAGTGAATTGCGCGACACGCCAAGCTGGGCGGCAAGCTGGCGTTCGGCGGGCAGCTTCATGCCCGCTTCCAGCTGTTGTTCTTCAATCAGCGCCCGCACGCGAGAGGCAATCTCGTCGGACAGGCGTCTGGGCATCACTATCATGGGATCATCCAGGTTAAGACATAGGCCTGCAGGGTGGTGATCACCCCGACCATGCAGGTGAATATCAGGCTGTGTTTCACGGTAAAGCGGAACAGATCCGACTCTTTACCGACCAGTCCCACCGCCGCACAGGCAATGGCGATGGATTGTGGAGAGATCATTTTCCCGGTCACGCCGCCGGTGGTATTCGCGGCCACCAGCAGGACGTCCGACACGCCAATCTGCTGGGCTGCCGTGGCCTGCAGCGCGGCAAACAGGGCGTTAGACGAGGTATCGGAACCGGTCAGGAACACCCCCAGCCAGCCGAGGAACGGCGAGAAGAAGGTGAAGGCGTGGCTGGTATGGGCCAGCGCCAGCGCCAGCGTCGATGAC
Organism: Enterobacter sp. UCD-UG_FMILLET; assembly: GCF_000762975.1. Lineage (NCBI taxonomy): Bacteria > Pseudomonadati > Pseudomonadota > Gammaproteobacteria > Enterobacterales > Enterobacteriaceae > Enterobacter > Enterobacter sp. UCD-UG_FMILLET. The sequence goes on along the minus strand of NZ_JRJC01000026.1, from coordinate 95,808 downwards.
AGGCCGGAGTAGTTCGAGATAAACGCGAACGCCAGCACCATGCCGATGGAGTAAATCGGCAGCATCAGCTCTTTAATGGTCGCCGCAAAGGTCTGCACCGCGGCCGCAGGCTTCATGCGCAGCCACACTACGGAAAGGATAGCGGCAAACAGGATGGCGGTACCGGTGGCGGAGAACCAGTCGAATTTATAGACCGCGGCATACGGCGTAGCGGCGTGCACCACCGGCGGCATACGGGCGACCATTTTGTCGAGGAACGGTACGGAGATGTTAATCACCATGTCGTACAGCGCGCCGCCCGGGGCGAACAGGGCTTTAAACGGCGGGATGCTCCACAGGGTGACCGTTGCGGTCAGGAACAGGAACGGCGACCAGGCGCGGATCACCTGTCCTGCCGTATAGCCCGTACGGGCCAGGGTTTGATCGACCTGCGAGGCGCCCATGTCGGCGAAGCGGAAGATACGTACCGGCTGCCAGCGTTTCAGGAACAGCGTCAGACAGACCAGCGACACCAGCGAGGAGATGATGTCCGGCAGCTCCGGGCCGAGGAAGTTCGAGCTGAGGTATTGAGCGATAGCGAACGAACCGCCCGCCACCATCACTGCAGGCCAGGTCTCCTTCACGCCGCGCCAGCCGTCCATAATCGCCATGATCCAGAACAGGACGATAATGGTCAGGAAGGGCAGCTGGCGGCCAACCATCTGGCCGATCTCGAAGCTGTCCAGCCCGGTGACCTGTCCGGCCACCAGAATCGGAATACCCATCGCGCCAAACGCAACCGGCGCGGTGTTCACAATCAGGCACAGGCCCGCGGCATAGAGCGGGTTAAAGCCCAGACCCACCAGCAGCGCGGCGGTGATCGCCACCGGTGCGCCAAAGCCTGCCGCGCCTTCCAGAAATGCCCCGAAGGAGAAGCCGACAATCAGCATCTGCAGGCGCTGGTCTGGAGTAATGGAAAGAATCGACGAGCGGATTATGTCGAACTGCCCGGTTTTCACCGAGATTTTATAGACAAACACCGCGGCGATAATGATCCACGCAATCGGCCACAGGCCGTAGAAGAAACCGTAGACAACGGAGGCCAGCGCGCGATCGACCGGCATTTTGTAGAAGAACAGCGCCACCATCAGGGCGATGGCAACGGTATACGTCGCGGCGAGGTAGCCCTTCAGCTTGAGCTTAATCAGCGCAAAGAAGAAGAACAGGATCGGAAGCGATGCGATCAGGCTCGACAGCCAGATATTTCCGGCCGGGTCGTAGTTTTGTTGCCAGAGGCTCATGCAGGTCTCCTGGGGACCAGACAGCCTGCGCTGCGGGTGAGTCTCCGCTCAACTCTGCGTCACAGGTTGTGTAAAAGTGGTCCTGCCAATGTTGTGTTGTAGGGTTAATGACAATGAATGGTTAACCAAATGTTATGAGTGGGCAATGAGTTTGTGAGCGGAAATAATGGAATTGTGAACCGGGGAAGGATTGGTTGCGCTATTGGTTGGACCAATTCACACGAAGGGGAAAAGAGTAGGCCGGGTAAGCGCAGCGCCACCCGGCATGAAATCAGAACGCGGTCTTACAAAAACCCGTCATCTCTTTCAGGCCCATTTCGCGGCCAAGCTCAGTCATCGGGTGTACCACCACCAGACCACGGACGCTTTTTTTCAGCTTGCCCATGTCGGCCTGTTCTTTTTTGGTGATCGCGCGGCGGTGCGGCATGTTCATCAGCTTCTGCGCTTCTTTGCTCAGCTTCTGGCCTTTCACTTCGCGCAGGCGCTCGATTTCTGTTTCCAGCGTGGCGGCTTCTTTTTCCAGCTCGGCGTACTTCTCGGCGGAATCGACCAGTGACAGGCCAGCCATCTGGTGGCGGATCAGATCCAGGCGATCGCTCAGGCGTTTAATTTCGTTCTTTTCGACTTCTTTCATGACAAATAACTCTGAAAACGGGGAATTTACAGGGAAGGATACACCAATGTGAGCAGGCTTACTTCTGAAACGCTTTTTTTAAGCTGATTCGGGAAATCAGCTCAGTCAGGGAGAGAACCATCGTGGAACGGACAACCTGTTGATAACGCAGCTTTTGCATCGCGTAGAGCTCAGGGTCGCTGTTATCAAAATGGGGCGCAGGGGGCAGCGCGGTGACGCAGTGCAGCTCGCCGAAGGGCCCCAGGATCTCATCATCGGTAAAGGTGTACTCGTTACCGTCATGATTGAGCTCTTCGCGCAGCGCCATTAACAGCTCCGCATCTTCATACTCTTGTCGGTTGAGCACGCCAAGACCATAAATCAGCTTCAGACGCACGGATAGATCGCCCAGCGGTCCGTCTCCGTCCAGTAACGGTTCTACAGCATACTTTACCGCGTAGTCGTCTTTGCGAAACACCTGAAGCACCAGGATATTCACCGCCTCGGTTAATAGCTCGACGGCGGCAATCAGGAAGCTTCGTACGGTTTTGCCAGCATTCAGACGCTCAAGCACACGATTTTCAAAGGCCTGGGTTTGTTCCATTATTGCCTGCATATCTGACAATCTATTATTTGGGCGCAGGTTAACCTGCGCCGCACTGTGCATCATTTGGTTGCGTTGTATGCGTTAACCGCCTCCACAACCACGTCGCTGTTGGCGTCCAGACCGGAAATCTGCGCCAGCGCAGCCTGCGCGCCTTTGTCATCAATCAGCTGAGCCAGTTCCTGCGCCTGTGGGTCCTGCTCGCTGCGGTAGTGCATCGCGGCGGCAATCCCTTTCACCAGGTTGGCGTGCGGCAGGCCGTATTCAAGCGTGCCCAGCAGCGGCTTAATCAGACGGTCGCCTGCGCTCAGTTTGCGCAGAGGCTGACGGCCCACGCGCTCAACGTCATCTTTCAGATACGGGTTTTCAAAGCGACCGAGGATTTTCTGGATGTATGCTGCGTGTTTCTCAGCATCAAAACCGTAGCGTTTGAACAGCACCGCGCCGCTCTCTTCCATTGCCCCTTTTACCACCGCGCGGATCTTCTCATCGAGGATCGCGTCACGAATGGTCTGATGACCGGCCAATTTTCCGAGGTACGCGGTTATAGCATGCCCGGTGTTCAGCGTGAAGAGCTTGCGCTCGACAAATGCCATCAGGTTATCGGTTAATTCCATTCCCGGAATGGTCGGCAGGGCGCCTTTAAACTGGGTTTTATCAACGATCCACTCGCTGAAGGTTTCCACGGTCACTTCCAGCGGATCGTTGGTGGCGGATTCAGAAGGTGGGACGATGCGGTCCACGGCGGAATCCACAAAACCCACGTGCGCTTCAACCCAGGCTTTGTCTTCGTCCGCTACAGCGTTAAGAACGTGGCCTTTCAGCTGCGTGGTGCCGCGCACCATGTTTTCACAGGCGATGATATTCAGCGGGGTGTCGATACCCTGCGCTTTACGTTTTGCCAGGCCTTTCGCGACCGCAGGGGCGATGCGCTCAAGCACAACCGGGCCCACGGCGGTGGTGACCAGATCGACGCTGGCGATCAGGTCGATAACGTCTTCGCCGATGCTGCTGACCGCATTGACGCCGGATACCGTCTCAACCTGTTCGTTTTCGCCCACCACATGGACCTGATAGCTATGACGCGCATTCAGGGCATCCAGGACCACCTGATTCACATCGGCGAATGTCAGCGTAATGCCCGCGTCTGCCAGCAGTTTACCGATAAAACCACGACCGATATTACCTGCGCCAAAATGTAATGCTTTCATAGTGTTAACCTTCATCAATGTTTTTACCCGAGAGGGCTGGGGTGAGGAACGTTTCCCCTCACCCTAGCCCTCTCCCCCATGGGGGAGAGGGAAGAGAACTTATTTGTTAAGAAGTGCCAGGACTTCTTCCACGCTGGTGGTGCTCGCCAGACGCGCAATGACAGACTCATCGTCCAGCGCGTTGGTCAGGCTGGTAATCACCTGAATGTGCTCGTTGTTGCGAGCGGCGATACCAATCACCAGACGGGCGATTTCATCTTCTTCTTCGCCGAAGCGCACGCCCTGCGGGTACTGACAGAATACGACGCCGGTTTTCAGAACGCGATCTTTCGCTTCAACCGTACCGTGCGGCACCGCGATGGATTCGCCCAGGTAGGTTGGCGTCAGTTTTTCGCGTTCCAGCATCGCGTCAACGTATTCAGGCTGAACGTAGCCGCCTTTCACCAGCTGCTCACCGGCAAAGCGAATCGCTTCTTCTTTAGTTGCCGCGGTACGACCGAGGAAGATGTTTTCCGCACCCAGTTTGAACAGGTGGGCATTGCTCTCGTCAAAGCTGTCCTGCAGGCTTGAGCGCACTTTCACTTCATTGTCTTCATGACGCTGCGCCGCAACCAGACGTTCGGTCAGGCTGGTGTACAGGCCGCTGTCGAGGAAGTTGGTCAGCGAGATGTGCTGCGCCTGCGGCACCTGGCGCATGGCGCGTTCGGTCAGGTCGCGGTGCGTGATAACCAGGTCAACGTCCGGCGGCAGGCTGTTAATGGCGCTGTTGGTGACGGAGATGTTGGTCAGGCCCGCATCCTGCACTTTCTTACGCAGCACGCCTGCACCCATTGCGCTGGAACCCATACCGGCATCACAGGCAACGATGATTTTACGCACGTGGCTCAGGTCGTTAGACACATCGCCAGCCGCCAGCGGGGTTGCGCCTTTGGATTCGGCTTTCATGTCGTGCATACGACGGGTCGCCGCTTCGATGTCATCATCTTCTTTCACTTTGCTGGTTTTCAGCAGGATAGAAGAGACCACGAAGGAGACGGCCATGGCTGCACAGATGGCCGCGATGTTGGCGAAGTACGCCCCTTTTGGCGTCATCGCCAGCACCGCCAGGATAGAACCCGGAGAGGCCGGAGACACCAGACCGCCGCCCAGCACGCTCAGGGTGAACACGCCGGTCATACCGCCAAGGATAACGGCCAGGATCAGACGTGGGTTCATCAGCACGTACGGGAAGTAAATTTCGTGGATACCGCCCAGGAAGTGGATGATTGCCGCACCACCAGCAGACTGCTTAGCGCTGCCGCGACCAAAGAACATGTACGCCAGCAGTACGCCCATACCCGGACCCGGGTTGGCTTCAATCAGGAAGAAGATAGACTTGCCGAGATCGTGAGACTGCTGAATACCCAGCGGCGAGAAGATGCCGTGGTTGATGGCGTTGTTGAGGAACAGGATTTTCGCCGGTTCTACGAAGATAGACGCCAGCGGCAGCATATCGTGCGCAACCATAAAGTTAACGCCTGCCGCCAGAATTTTGGACAGCACTTCTACCGCAGGGCCAATGCCGAGGAACGCCAGAATCGCGAGGATCATCCCGATGATGCCCGCAGAGAAGTTGTTCACCAGCATTTCGAAGCCGGATTTGATCTTACCATCAACCCAGACGTCGAATTTCTTAATCGCCCAGCCGCCCAGAGGACCGGCAATCATTGCACCGAGGAACATCGGCATATCCGCACCGACGATAACCCCCATGGTCGTGATGGCACCCACTACGCCACCACGGTCACCGCCCACCAGTCGACCACCGGTGAAACCGATGAGCAGCGGCAGGAGATAGGTAATCATTGGGCCAACAAGTTTCGCCAGCGTTTCGTTAGGCAACCACCCTGTCGGAATGAACAATGCAGTGATGATACCCCACGCGATAAACGCGCCGATATTTGGCATCACCATGTTGCTGAGGAAACGACCAAAGCTTTGAACTTTGATCTTGAAATCGGATGACATAAAACACCCCTTCTTCTGTTTACGCTTAGGCTTGCGGCCCGAGGTTTATTGTTAATGAGGCGGCAGAGGTAGCCGGGCCCTGTTCTGATGCTGTGAAATCTGGCACTGAATCGTTCAACTGTCCAGACGGCGAAAATTTATGTGACGTGTATCACGTAAATGTAGGGGGTGTGGACATTAATGAGGTGATCTGAATCACAAAATGTATGACTAAAAAAAATACGATGGTGAGAAAAACGACAAAAACCACCCTTTTCTGTGATAGGTGTCACGATTTGATTTTGTGGGTTTATTTCTGGATTGTGACTGATTTCACAAAATATTTTTATGCAGATTTCTCCGGCTGCGATCGGCGGCAAACTCTGCTTCGCGATTCAGCGCCAGGATGATATTGCACGACACGATAAGCTAAAAAACCACTTTTGATGTGTGGTATGGCGAAAAGTTAAAAGGTGGATTACGCTCATATTGTAAGGTTAAGTATATTATTATTCAGGATATATTTTGACACGCTTATAAACTTGCACGGAGATATTATAAAAACCGATACTCCCCGGCTCTGAAATAACCAGTATACCTTATGTATTTTAAAATAAATTAATTAGGTTGCGTACTGTTTTATTAATTCAATGAGTTGACGTTGTTTAAGTGAGGAGAATATGTTTCTCAACTATTTCGCGCTGGGCGTATTGATTTTTGTATTTCTGGTTCTCTTTTACGGAATCATCGCCATCCATGACATTCCTTATAATATGGCCAAAAAGCGAAACCATCCGCATGCCGATGCGATTCACACGGCAGGGTGGATTAGCCTGTTTACGCTCCATGCCATCTGGCCGTTCCTGTGGATATGGGCCACGCTGTACCGTGAAGATCGCGGCTGGGGGATGCAAAACCACATCACCAAGCCTGATGAGGTTCCGGGCATGGATGCGCTGGCCAAACGCGTGGCCGAATTAGAACAAAAGCTGGCCGCGGTACAGCCCGCTGCTGATAAAAACACGCTGGAGCGCTAATCATGGATCTGTTGATTATTTTGACCTACGTGGCATTTGCCTGGGCCATCTTTAAAATATTCCGCATTCCGGTAAACCAGTGGACGCTTGCCACCGCAACATTAGGCGGGGTGTTTATTGTTGCCGGACTTATTCTGTTAATGAACTATAACCATCCGTACACCTTTACGGCGCAAAAGGCGGTTATTTCTATTCCGATTACGCCGCAGGTTACCGGGGTGGTTAGTGAAGTGACCGATAAAAATAACCAGCTTATTAAAAAAGGCGAAGTGTTATTTAAGCTGGATCCTGGCCGCTACCAGGCGCGCGTCGACAGACTCCAGGCTGACCTGGTGACCGCGACGCACAATATCGATAATCTGAAAGCGCAGCTGGCGGAAGCCGTTGCCAATACCACGCGCGTCTCCGCTGAACGCGATCGCCTGTATAAAGATTATCAGCGCTACCTGAAAGGCAGCCAGGCGAAGGTGAATCCGTTCTCTGAAAGCGATATCGACAACGCGCGGCAGAACTATCTCGCGCAGGATGCGCTTGTGAAAGGCTCCGTTGCTGAACAGACGCAGATTCAAAGCCAGCTGGACAGCATGGTGAACGGCGAGCAGTCGCAGATTGCTTCACTACGCGCTCAGCTTGCCGAAGCGAAATACAACCTGGATCAAACCGTGGTGCGTGCGCCGAGCGATGGTTACATCACCCAGGTGCTGATCCGTCCGGGGACGTACGCCGCCGCGCTGCCGCTGCGTCCGGTGATGGTCTTTATTCCTGAACAGAAGCGTCAGATTGTGGCCCAGTTCCGTCAGAACTCGCTGCTGCGTCTGAAGCCGGGCGATGAAGCGGAAGTGGTGTTTAATGCCCTGCCGGGCCAGGTGTTCTCCGGTAAGCTCACCGCAATTCTGCCTGTGGTGCCGGGAGGAACCTATCAGGCGCAGGGCGCGCTGCAGTCTCTGACGGTCACACCGGGTACGGATGGCGTGCAGGCCATCATAGAGCTGAGCCCTGACGCTGAAGTCGATGCCCTGCCGGACGGTATCTATGCCCAGGTGGCGGTCTACTCGGACCATTTCGCCCACGTCTCGGTGATGCGTAAAGTATTGCTGCGCATGACCAGCTGGATGCACTACCTCTATCTCGATCACTAATCCTTCCTGGGCAGGAATACGACACGCATACCTGCCCTTTTTTCATCGCTTGATCCATACTGACTTTTTTCCGGCATCAAGGATCAGGCAATGAAACTCATCGGTAGCTACACCAGTCCCTTCGTGCGAAAAATCTCGATTCTCCTGCTGGAGAAAGGGATTGAATTTGAATTCGTGAATGAACAGCCCTACAACGCTGAAAACGGCGTCGCGCAGTACAACCCGCTGGGGAAAGTCCCGGCGCTGGTGACGGACGAGGGCGAATACTGGTTCGATTCCCCGATTATTGCGGAGTATATCGAGCTGTTGGGCGTTGCCCCGGCAATGCTGCCGGCTGACCCAAAGGCGGCGCTGGCGATGAAGCAAATTGAAGCCCTGGCCGATGGCATTATGGATGCGGCGTTAACCTCCGTGCGTGAACAGGCAAGGCCCGCTGCCCAGCAGTCGGAAACGGAACTGTTACGCCAGCGGGAAAAAATCAGCCGCAGCCTGGACAGGTGCGAACAGCTTATCCGGGAAGGAAAGATTCAAACCGACAGCCTGAACCTGGGGACCATCGCCATCGCCTGCGCGATTGGTTATCTCAATTTCCGCCGCGTCTCCCCCGGCTGGTGCGTCGACCGTCCGCTGCTGGTGAAGCTTGCAGACACGCTGTTTAGCCGCGAGAGCTTTGCCCGTACCGAACCGCCAAAGGCTTGACGCGGGTTATAACACTTCGGCGTCGGAGGCGGTACAATCCCTCCACATGTTAACTCCCTCTCCCGTCGGGAGGGGGGAAGATATTTACTCGCCAGGCGCTTTCATGACTACTCATCATTCGCTGTACAGCCAGATTCCCGCTACCGACCGTCTCCTTCGCGAGCCCCGCATTCATGCTGCCGTTGAGCGTTTTGGCCATACCGCGACGGTGGAGATGTTACGCCTGCTTCAGGACGAAGCCCGATGCGCTATTCAGGCAGAAAACGCCTTGCCCGACTGGTGCGCGGCGTGGGAGCAGGAAGTTGAAAACCGGCTGGATGAGAAAGCGCAAAGCGCGTTACGCCCGGTGATTAACCTGACCGGTACCGTGCTGCATACCAACCTGGGACGCGCGCAGCAGGCGGATGAGGCTATCGCGGCGGTTGTGCAGGCCATGCGGGCGCCCGTGACGCTGGAGTACGATCTGGACGGCGCCGGACGCGGGCACCGCGACCGGGCGCTGGCGGAGCTGCTGTGCCAGCTGACCGGCGCGGAAGATGCCTGCATTGTGAATAACAACGCCGCCGCGGTGCTGCTGATGCTGGCGGCCACCGCCAGCGGCAAAGAGGTGGTGGTTTCCCGCGGCGAGCTGGTGGAGATTGGCGGGGCGTTTCGTATTCCGGACGTGATGCGCCAGGCGGGCTGCACGCTATATGAAGTGGGCACCACTAACCGCACCCATGCGAAAGATTATCGCGCGGCGGTGAATGAAAATACCGCCCTGCTGATGAAGGTCCATACCAGCAATTACCATATTGAAGGCTTCACCAAAACGGTTGAAGAGGCGGAGCTGGTGGCGATTGGTCTCGAACTGAATATACCGGTGATTGCCGATCTCGGCAGCGGCTCGCTGGTGGATCTGAGCCTTTACGGGCTGCCGAAAGAGCCGATGCCGCAAGAGATGATTGCTGCGGGCGTCAGCCTGGTCAGCTTTTCCGGCGACAAGCTGCTGGGCGGGCCGCAGGCCGGGATTATCGTCGGCAAGCGCGAGCTGATTGCGAAGCTGCAGCAGCATCCGCTCAAGCGCGCCCTGCGAGCTGATAAAATGACGCTTGCCGCGCTGGACGCGACGCTGCGGCTCTATCTCCACCCGGAAAAACTGGCCGATCGCCTGCCTACGCTGCGTTTGTTAACCCGCGATGCCGCCTCGATTCGCGCCCAGGCCGAGTTACTGCTGCCGCGCATTGCCCCGCACTACCCCGATTTTGACGTTCGTATTGAACCCTGCCAGTCGCAGATTGGCAGCGGTTCGCTGCCGGTGGACAGGCTGCCGAGTGAAGCGCTCACGTTCACCCCGCGTGACGGCCGCGGCAGCCACCTTGAAGCCCTGTCGTCGCGCTGGCGTGGCCTTCCCGCGCCGGTTATCGGGCGGATTTACGATGGCCGAATGTGGCTGGATCTGCGCTGCCTTGAAGATGAAGAGCGATTTCTGGAGATGTTGTTGAAATGATTATTGCCACCGCCGGTCACGTCGACCACGGAAAAACCACGTTGCTGCAGGCGATTACCGGCATAAACGCCGACCGCCTGCCGGAAGAGAAAAAGCGCGGCATGACCATCGATCTGGGCTATGCCTACTGGCCCCAGCCTGATGGCCGCGTACTGGGTTTTATTGATGTACCGGGGCATGAAAAGTTTCTGTCTAACATGCTGGCGGGCGTGGGCGGCATCGATCATGCCCTGCTGGTGGTGGCCTGCGATGACGGCGTGATGGCGCAAACCCGCGAGCACCTGGCGATCCTGCAGCTGACCGGCAACCCGCAGCTGACCGTGGCGCTCACCAAAGCCGATCGCGTGGATGACGCACGCGTCAGCGAGGTGCGCGAAGCGGTACAGGCGACCTTGCAGGAGTATGGTTTTGCCGATGCACCGCTTTTTGTCACCGTGGCGACAGAAGGGCGCGGTATCGATGAACTTCGCCACCACTTACGGCAGCTTTCGTCGCGTGACCACGCCAGTCATCACCGCTTCCGTCTGGCAATTGACCGGGCGTTTACCGTCAAAGGCGCGGGGCTGGTGGTGACCGGTACGGCGCTGAGCGGTGAAGTGAAGGTAGGCGATAGCTTATGGCTGACGGGCGTTAACAAACCGATGCGCGTGCGCGGCCTGCATGCGCAAAACCAGCCCGCGGAGCGTGCTCATGCCGGGCAGCGGATCGCGCTGAACATTGCAGGGGATGCGGAAAAAGAGCAGCTTAACCGCGGCGACTGGCTGCTGGCCGATGCCCCACCTGAGCCGTCTGAACGCGTCATTGTCTCCCTGCAGACAAACGTGCCCCTGACCCAATGGCAGCCGCTGCATATTCACCACGCGGCCAGCCATATCACCGGGCGCGTGTCGCTGCTGGAAAACGACCTTGCCGAACTGGTATTCGATTCTCCGCTCTGGCTTGCAGACAACGATCGTCTGGTTCTGCGTGATATTTCCGCGCGGGAAACGCTGGCCGGGGCACGGGTGGTCGCGCTGAATCCACCGCGACGCGGCAAGCGTAAACCTGAATATCTGCAGTGGCTGGCAGCGTTGGCGCAGGCCAGCGATGATAACGCCGCGCTGCGGGTGCATCTCGATCGCGGTGCGGTGAGCCTGCGTGATTTTGCATGGGCACGCCAGCTGAGCGAGGAAGGGTTACGCCTGCTGGCCCAGCAGCCGGGCTTTATTCAGGCTGGAAACAGTCTGCTAAACGCCCCGGTTGCTGCACACTGGCAGCGTAAGATACTGAACACGCTCGAAACCTATCATGAACAGCATCAGGATGAGCCTGGCCCGGGCCGTGAGCGTCTGCGGCGCATGGCGCTGCCGATGGAAGACGATGCGCTGGTGCTGCTGCTGATTGAAAACATGCGCGAAAGCGGGGCGATCAAAAGCCACCACGGCTGGCTGCATCTGCCGGATCACAAGGCCGGGTTCACCGAAGAGCAAGAAGCGGTATGGCAAAAAGTGGCCTCGCTGTTTGGCGATGAGCCGTGGTGGGTTCGCGATCTGGCCCGCGAAACGAATACCGACGAGCAGGTAATGCGTCAGGTATTGCGCCATGCGGCGCAGCAGGGGCTGATAGTCGCGATCGTGAAAGATCGTTATTACCGTAACGATCGCATTGTGGCTTTTGCGAACCTGATCCGCGAGCTGGATCAGGAGCGGGGCTCTACCTGTGCAGCCGATTTCCGCGACCGGCTGAACGTGGGCCGCAAGCTGGCGATTCAGATCCTGGAGTATTTCAACCGCATCGGCTTTACCCGCCGTCGCGGTAACGATCATTTATTGCGAGATTCGTTATTATTTCCTGAAACTCCGTGACCCCCGTCGTAAAGCCGTTACCGGTTGGCGAGAAAATCGCCAGCCGGAACTACCCTTGATGTACACCAACAGTAAGGAGACGGTCATGACAAACAATCCTCCCTCATCGCGTATCCAGCCCGGCGAGTATGGTTTTCCCCTCAAGCTGAAGCCCCGTTATGACAACTTTATTGGCGGCGACTGGGTGGCACCCGTCGACGGCGAATACTATTCCAACCTGACCCCCGTTACCGGCCAGCCGCTGTGCGAAATAGCCAGCTCAGGCAAGCGCGACATCGATCTGGCGCTGGATGCGGCGCACAAAGCGAAAGATAAATGGGGCCACACCTCCGTTCAGGATCGTGCGGCCATTTTGTTCAAAATCGCCGACCGGATGGAGCAGAATCTGGAGCTGCTGGCGACGGCGGAAACCTGGGATAACGGCAAGCCGATCCGGGAAACGATGGCGGCAGACGTGCCGCTGGCCATTGACCACTTCCGCTATTTTGCCTCCTGCATTCGCGCTCAGGAGGGTGGAATAAGCGAGGTAGACAGCGACACCGTGGCGTATCACTTCCACGAACCGCTGGGCGTCGTCGGGCAAATCATTCCGTGGAACTTCCCGCTGCTGATGGCGAGCTGGAAAATGGCGCCCGCGCTGGCCGCCGGCAACTGCATTGTGCTGAAACCGGCGCGTCTGACCCCGCTCTCGGTGCTGCTGCTGATGGAAATCGTTGGCGATCTTCTGCCGCCGGGCGTGATTAACGTGGTCAACGGCGCGGGCGGTGAGATAGGAGAATATCTGGCTACCTCGAAACGGATCGCTAAAGTGGCGTTTACCGGGTCGACGGAAGTGGGCCAGCAGATTATGCAGTACGCCACGCAGAACATCATTCCCGTGACCCTGGAGCTGGGCGGGAAATCCCCGAACATCTTCTTCGCGGACGTGTTGGAGGAAGAGGATGCCTTCTTCGATAAAGCCCTGGAAGGGTTTGCGCTGTTTGCGTTTAACCAGGGCGAAGTCTGCACCTGCCCGAGCCGCGCGCTGGTGCAGGAGTCCATCTATGAGCGCTTTATGGAGCGGGCCATTCGCCGCGTAGAGTCTATCCGCAGCGGTAACCCGCTCGATAACGTCACGCAGATGGGGGCGCAGGTCTCGCATGGACAGCTGGAAACTATCCTCAACTACATCGATATCGGCAAGAAAGAGGGGGCGGATATTCTGACCGGCGGTCGCCGTAAGGTGCTCGGCGGGGATCTGCAGGAAGGGTATTACCTTGAGCCGACGATCCTGTTCGGTCAGAACAACATGCGCGTCTTCCAGGAGGAAATTTTCGGACCGGTACTGGCCGTCACCACCTTCAAAACGATGGAGGAGGCGCTGGAGATTGCCAACGACACGCCGTATGGCCTGGGAGCCGGCGTCTGGAGCCGTAACGGTAATCTGGCTTATAAAATGGGCAGAGGCATTCAGGCCGGGCGCGTATGGACCAACTGCTACCACGCCTATCCGGCGCACGCGGCATTTGGCGGTTATAAGCAAATCGGGCATCGGGCGTGAAACCCACAAGATGATGCTGGAACATTATCAGCAGACGAAATGTTTGCTGGTCAGCTACTCCGATAAACCGCTGGGGCTGTTCTAATCGCCCAGCTCAGGCCGTCCATGGGCGGCCTGAGCTATTTGCTGGCGCAGGCAGTTCAGAACGCCATCCAGAACGTATTGCACGCGCCAGGGTTGGTATTCGCGTTTGCGGAAGATGGCCGTCAGATCGAGCCACCACTCTTCCTGATGTGGGAAGCAGGGGACCAGCATCCCTTGCGTTAATTCTCTTTTCAGACTCTCTTTTGGCGCAAAAACAACCCCAAGATTATTTCTTGCCAGCTCTAGGGCCGTCTGCGTATTGTCGCAAATATAATTACCGGTCACCCGGTAGTCATGCACGCTATCACTGCCGTGCACGCGGAAACGCCAGATATTTGCATCATCGACCAGCATGGAGTCAATGAGAATACAGGAATGATTAATTAAATCTTCAGGTCCCTTTAAGGGATGCTTATTTAAATACTCAACGGTTGCAAATGCCGTAACGGAATATTTTGTTAACACGCTGGCAACCAGACTTTCGTCTTTCGGCTGCGCATAGGTAATTAAAATATCGCAGTCATCTGGAAACGAAACACCTTCAGCAAATTCATTGCGATCCAGATTGTACGTTTTCAGGGATATGCGGATGTCACCGATATCCTCAATTTTGTGGATCACATGCCGCGACAGATAGGTCACAATACCCGTAGGGGCGTAAATCGTGACCTTACCGCGTTTTTCATGCTTGTAATCAGCAATGAAATTAACAAGTTGCGTGTTTTTATCCAGCGTGGCGTTAACGTAGGGAAGTAACGCTTCACCGAACTGAGTAAGCGCCAGCTGGCGCGTGGTGCGCTCAAAAACCTTGAGTCCAACCCGCGTTTCAAAATCAGACAGATATTTGCTGACGTTGGCCTGCGCCATGCCCAGCAGGGCGGCGGCATCACCAATGCTGCGAGTTGCGGCGATGACGGATATGATTTTTAATTCGCGTGGCTTTAGCTGTAAATTACTCATCCTGCGCACCCATCTATATGATTTTATATATAATATTATATAAACCGCAGCGTTGCATTGGCAAATTTGTAACCATTATTATGCGCCTCGCTTGTTTGGCATTTTAATGGATTACATGTAATGACTATTAAATACAATTTACTCATCGCTGCCACGTTATTTGCAACATCATCAGCAATGGCCGGTGACTTTTCACTAGGAGCGGGGGCTGTATTTAATGAGTCTCCTTACAAAGGCTATAACGAAAATACGACCGCAGTACCGTTAATTAGTTACGAAGGCGATAGCTTTTATGTTCGCCAGACCACGGGCGGATGGATCCTGTGGAAAGACGCAAAAAACGAACTCAGCCTGACCGCATCGTGGATGCCGCTGCATTTCGATCCTGATGACAACGACGACCATCAGATGAAAAAGCTTGATGAGCGTAAAGCTTCTGCCTTCCTCGGCGGCGCGTACTACCGCCACGAAAGCTGGGGTTCGCTGAAAGTGGCGGTCTCGGGCGATGCCACTGATGAAAGCGGCGGTCTGATCGGCGAGGTTTCATACTTCCGCCCAATCAGGATGGAACGCCTGACCCTGACGCCCTCTGTCGGTATTTTCTATAGCGACGAAAGCTATAACGACTACTACTACGGCGTATCCGGCAGCGAGTCTCGCCGCTCCGGACTGGATCAATACACCGCCGGTGACAGCTGGACGCCATACGTTGGCCTGGCGGCTAAATATCAGTTAACCCAGAAGCTATACCTCAACGCCAGCGCGGTTTACACCGTTTTGCCTGACGACGTGAAGAACAGCCCGGTGATCGATCGCGACGACAGCTTCGCGCTGATGACCGGCCTGACCTGGCGTTTCTGATGCGCTAAAGCCGGGTGGCGGCTTCGCTTACGCGGGCCTACATGGACTGCCATCGCAGTTTTACGTAGGCCCGAGCAAGCGAAGCGCTGCCGGGCATATTTGAGAGTACCTATCTCCCGTTTCCCTTTCCGTCATGACTTCCTCATTAATATTCCTGATACGCTAATGCGATCTGCGCCATCAATAAAGGTGCGTATCATGTGTATCATTCTTAAAGAAATTTATACCGGGCACTCTCGCCCGGATTTGGCGACGGGCGCGAATTAAGCACGGATATCAGGAGTCGTTATGTTTTATCCGGCTTACATTCATTCTGATTCCGACGGTAGCGCCAGCGACTTTTTACCTGACGTTCCAGGCTGAGGCAGCACGTCGCGTGCTGCCTCAGTAAAAAATTAATTATATAGAGCTGCTGTCGCTTTCAGGATATCAGCAAAGGAATAGATATCATCGACTGTCGTTATAGGATGACGCGTTTCGTTTTTTTCTATGTCGAAAAGTCCGATGTATTTTTGCGTACGATTGAAATGCAATCGGCAAAGGGGTTTGCGGTTGTTGTCATCTACAAGGATACCAAAGTAACTTTTGGTATCTCTGTGAGTTATACGGGGTGCCTCCAGTACTGCTCTGGTGATTGCTTTAACTATATGATATCCCTCGAGCTCCTCTAGCGTTGTAACCACATCACTTTCATCTTTATGTTCGTCTTCCTCAATCTGTGATGACTCATTTGGAGTATCGATGATCGCTGGGGTTATGCCCGTAATAGCTGACTTAAGTCGCTCATTAACCTGATCATTTATGTACTGGCTTGCAGCTTTTTTGGTCAAGTTTAAAAAAGACTCTCTGACTTTTTGAGTCAGAATCCCATCATAAACTCGGGATGCAAAAAATTTCACAAAGTCATCTTCAGGATTATTTAGCTGAGAATGCAGGATTTTTTTGATTTGACTGACATATTTTAATTCACCAGCAGCATTGATAATTGATTCCAAATCAAACGAAGACTTAGTTAATTTTCTTAGCTCAGGTATTATATTTTCGTCAATATCAAGAAGATCTACTTCCAAAAATGGTTTTTCATCCATTTTATTGGGAGCATCCAGATCTGTAAAAAATTTATAATTTTGTCCATTGGTAAGGATTGAAATTCTGGCGTTTGTTACATGAAAATACCTGAATAACTGCGAAGCATGATTTATATTTAATGGTTCGCCAATTTTCTTACATTCAATAAGTATCTGAACGTCATTATTTTTCATTATGGCATAATCGATTTTCTCGCCCTTTTTTGTACCAACATCACAGACAAACTCAGGTGTTACCTCTGAAGGATCAAAAACATCATAACCCAGAACGTTATGAATGAATGGCATTACAAATGCGGTTTTTGTTGCTTCTTCAGTATTAATTACATCAAGTTGTTGTTTTATTTTATTTGATAAGGCATTTAATCTTTCTGTGAATTCCATGGGATGTCCTTATTTTTAGCTGTGTGTCTTTATGGAATAACACTAAAATGCATGTCAGACAATGGTATGTCTGAGCTGAACTGCTGCAAAAAAACAATACCGAGGGTTAGATCACATTGTCTTTCAGTCGATGATAATCCGTGAACTTGGCATTACTGAGCTTGATAAAAATATTATATATCTATAAAGGTGACATTATCCTTGTTTATGTTTATCCACCCAAATCCGCATCTCTGCTACTCCCCTGTTTGCCCAACTGAACCGGGGTATAAAGGTTAGCGTGCGGTGCTGGCGCTGGAGATGATTTTATAGCAGGTGTCGCTCTCTTCAGGGAATGGAGACAGCGTGGATCAGGCCGGTGCGGCGATGGCGTGGAAGGCGAAGCAGCTTATTCGCACGCAGTTTCATTTACCGCTTTCGACGCCGTAGCTGGCAAAAGCGTTGCACTGCAATGCCGATTACCTGGGGCACGTATTTCGCCGGACTTTCCATTTAACCCTGATGGAGGCGATACATCGCCAGCGCGTCAGGGCAGCGGAAAAGCTGTTGCTGGATGGCTCTGCGTCGCTTACCTAAGTAGCAAACCGCTGTGGTTTTAATGACGTGGGCTATTTTCGGCAAATATTTTCAAAGCATACGGGCTTAACACCTGCCGTCTGGAAACGGCGGTATTGTAAAGAGCATAATAATTCCGGCTGAGCGCCTCCTATTTGACCCATCACACCTTCGCTGAATCGGGCAGTATGTAAGATGTGTGCAGTACCGGCTTTTAATGCACGCGAGGCGTAATACATGAACCGATTTATCATGGCGGATGCGGAAAAATGCATTG
This sequence comes from Enterobacter sp. UCD-UG_FMILLET, assembly GCF_000762975.1. Lineage (NCBI taxonomy): Bacteria > Pseudomonadati > Pseudomonadota > Gammaproteobacteria > Enterobacterales > Enterobacteriaceae > Enterobacter > Enterobacter sp. UCD-UG_FMILLET. The sequence continues at coordinate 78,157 of NZ_JRJC01000026.1, read as the reverse complement.
GGTGCCGCACCTGCGAAGTGGCCTGCGCGGTGTCGCATCAGGACATCGTCTCCGCTAATACCTTTTCGCCCCGCCTTCGGGTGGTTAAGGGAAGTTCATACACTACGGCAGTGGGTTGCCATCAGTGCAAGGACGCGCCGTGTGCTAAGGTCTGTCCAACCCATGCCATCAGCCGTACGGCGGGAGCCTGGCTCGTTGAGCAGACGCGCTGCATTGGGTGCAAAAGCTGTATGGTGGCGTGTCCGTTCGGGGCGATGCAGGTGCGCCTGGAGGGAAATAAGGCGCAGGCGCTGAAATGTGATTTGTGCCTGCATCGCGAAGGCGGACCGGCCTGCGTGGAGGCCTGTCCAACTCACGCGCTGCGCTGTGTTGATCCTGCCAGACTACGCGCCGAACGGCTGCATAATCTGGCGTAAGAACTTACTGACCGTCTTCGCGCCAGGCTTTTTCAATTTCTTCGGCGAGAATTTTAACACCCGCTTCGATTTTTTCCGGATCGGGCACGTAGTTCATGCGCATGCACTGGTGAGTATGCGGCCACGGCTTATCCAGTCCCGGGAAGAAATAATCGCCCGGTACCATCAGCACGCCGCGCTTTTTCAGGCGCTGGTAGAGCAGTTCGGTGGTGATAGGCAAATCCTTAAACCACAGCCAGAGGAAAATCGCTCCTTCAGGTTTATGGATCAGGCAGCGTTCTTCCGGCAAGTAGCGGCGAAGTATCGCAATCGTCTCCTGAACGCGCTGGTAATAGAATGGCTTGATCACGTCATTTGACAGACGCAGCAGGTCGTTGCGCTTAATCATTTCGCACATCATCGCCGGGCCAATGCCGCCCGGTGAAAGGCTGATAATGCCGTTCATATTGGTAATGGCGGTGATGATTTTCTCGTTGGCGATGATGATGCCGCAGCGGCTGCCCGGCAGACCCAGCTTAGAGAGGCTCATGCACAGGACAATGTTCGGGTTCCACAGCGGACGTGCTTCGCTGAAGATAATGCCCGGGAACGGCACGCCGTAGGCGTTATCGATCACCAGCGGAATACCGTGCTGATTCGCCAGCGCATCCAGCTTCATCAGTTCGTCGTCGGTGATCACGTTGCCCGTTGGGTTAGTCGGGCGCGATACGCAGATCATGCCCGTCTCTTCACCAATATGCAGGTGTTCAAAATCGACGTGATATTTGAACTGTCCTTCCGGCAGCAGCTCGATGTTCGGGCGCGCGGAGACGAACAGATCCTCTTCCAGGCCGGAATCGGCGTAGCCGATGTACTCCGGTGCCAGCGGGAACAGCACTTTTTTGGTGGTGCCGTCGGCGCGACGCCCTGCGAACAGGTTAAACAAGTAGAAAAATGCGCTCTGGCTGCCGTTTGTCAGTGCAATATTCTGTGGTTCGATATCCCAACCCAGCTCGTCACGCAGCATTTCGGCGAGGAGTGCCAGCAGTTCGGTTTTACCCTGCGGGCCGTCGTAATTGCAAAGCGCATCGGTTGCTTTGCCGCTTTCCAGCATCTGAGCGAGCAGCGTCTGGAAATAGGTATTCATCTCCGGGATTTGAGCCGGGTTTCCGCCTCCGAGCATGATTGCGCCCGGTGTGCGCAGCCCGTCGTTGAGGTCCTCCATCAGGCGAGTAATGCCTGAATGGCGGGTAAATTTGTCGCCGAAAAGTGAAAACGTCATAGCAGGTGATCTGTCGAGCTTATTTTGAAAGTGGGTAACCATAACGCTAGCACCGTGCTGGTGCAAATCGGGTGATGTGGTCGGATTTGCTGTTTTGTATGGTAGAGTGGGATTTATGTAGTGAATAGTTCTGGTGGATTTTCCCTCAGCCCAGCCCTCTCCCACAGGGAGAGGAAACTGGAGTGTGCCGTTATTGATTACCTGCCCATACCACCATCACCTTATCGCCATTGTGCTCGCGCACGAATCCATACCCCTCGTTCAGCGACAGCGTGGTTTGTTTGCCTTCACCAATCGATGGGTGGCGGGCGCGGAACTGGCCCAGCGTTTGCCAGTGGGCGACGGTTAAGGCCTGCTTGCCCGTGACGTCCTGCCAGTTCATATCCGAACGGGTGCCCTGTAATGGGTCAGAACCCGTCGGACCGAACGGACGCTCGGATTCATCACCGTAATAGATTTGTACGCTGCCGGGTGCCAGCAGAAGCAGCTCCGCCGCGCGCTGGCCCCCTTCGCGGAACAGACGCGTATCATGTGATGAGAGATAGCTCAGCACGTTGAAGCTTTGCAGCTTCTCCGCCATCTGCTGCCAGGTGAGATCCATATCGGCCAGACAATCCACCGCTTTTGCCGCCTGCTCCTGATAGTCAAAGTTGATCATCGCATCAAAACCGTGGCGGTAATAATCGCTTTGCATCACCCCGTGGCCCCAGGATTCTCCGGTCATCCAGAACGGTGCGTTGTCGAGCTTTTTGTCCGGGTTCGCCCCTTTCCAGGCGGCCAGCGCCTGGCTTGCCTGGTCTTTCAACTGTTGCCAGGCCGCAAGCTCAACGTGTTTCGCCGTATCCACCCGGAAACCGTCGATGCCGTAGTCACGTACCCACTGGCTCAGCCAGTGGGTCAGATAATCGCGCGGGGTATATCCCGGGATGGCCTTCGCGTGGGTGTCGGGCTTGTGTTGGTAGAAGTTTGGCAATCCGGAAGGCGTCGTGGATTCCGTTTTCAGATCCGGCAGAAATGCCAGCGACATGGTCAAATCGTCGAAGCCGGGGTTGTCGTAATCGCCGATGTCCGTGCGGATCCACTTTTTGCCCCACCATTTCTCCCATGCGGCTTTGTCGCTAAAGTTGATGTAGTCGTTAAAGCTGTGCCAGCTTTGGCCCGCGCCCGGCTTCCAGTCCGTCCAGCGTTCTACCAGCGTCTTTTTCAGCTCATCTCCCTGCAGATACAACGAGCCAAACTGGTACTCCTGCATATCAGCAAGCGTCGCGTAGCCCGCGTGGTTCATGACGATATCGAACAGGATGCGAATGCCGCGCTTGTGCGCTTCGTCGACAAGATGGCGTAAATCATCTTCGGTGCCCATGTTGGCGTCGAGCTTCGTCCAGTCCTGAGTGTAGTAGCCGTGATAGGCGTAATGCGGGAAATCCCCTTTAGTGCCACCGCCTACCCAGCCGTGGATCTGCTCAAGCGGGGAGCTTATCCAGAGCGCGTTCACTCCCAGCTGCTGTAAATAATCGAGCTTGCCGGCGAGCCCTTTAAGGTCTCCGCCGTGGAAGGTGCCAATCTCCTGCATACCGTCTTTATGACGACCGTAGCTGTTGTCGTTGCCCGGGTCACCATTCACATAACGGTCGGTCAGCACAAAATAGACGGTGGCGTTTTGCCAGCTAAACGGCGCAGGCTTGTCGATTTCGGCGCGCTCAAGCAGCAGCAGGCCGTTACTGTTGGCGGCGGGCTGCAGGGTGATTTTTCCATTCTGCACCGTCGCCGTCTGTTTACTGTAGTAGTCGCGTACGACGGAGCCCTCCGGGAAGGTACTGCTGACGTCCAGCGTCAGCGGTTTACCGTCCCACTTCGGACACTGGCGGATGACGTTTGCAACCGGCTGTTCTGCGACACTCTGAATCGTCAGCAGCAGGGTGGGCGTGCCGGAGCGGGTATCAATCCGCATCTGGTAGTTACCGTCGCGGAAAAGGCGCCACTGCGGCGGCGTGCCGTCACAGGGCTTGAGCGACAGCATCTCGTTGAGTTTTATCGCGTCCGCAGGCTGCCAGCACGTCTTGTCAAAACTCAGCGTCAGAGGACGCGTACCCTTCGCAAGCTTTGCCTGGCTGGTGAAGACCCCGGTGCCTTCGGCGCTAAATGCGCTAAATCCCGGTGATGACCAGTCGGCATGCGCCAGTGCGGGTAACATCAGAAAGGCTAATGCGGTACGTTTCATTCCTTTTTCCTGTCGCGGCATTTTTGACCAGTGTGCCATCAGGCGGGGAGCTGAAACTCATCCCCTGTCGCTTTCTGCCGGGAGGATGCGTGAGGATGAGTGATCTCGCGCAAAATTAGGCAGTTATCTGCGATAGCGCACACAGTTTTTGTGGAATGATGTTTTTATGAGCAAGTTTCAGGTGACATAGTTTCGGAATTGGACTATTTCTATACGTGCTCTTGAAGTCTATTTTTGATATGATTTGAGATTCCGCTCTCAAATTTGTGAAAAAAATAAGGTGTTGGGATGATTACATCCGACCAGGAGACCTAATGATATCGACTCCCATTCGACGATATGGGGCTGCGATACTCATGTTACTCACCACGGCATTTTCGGGTGAGGTGCTTGCGAAGACGCACACGGATACAACGAGTAAGAAAGCCCACGTAATAAAGACGACAAGTAGTAAGGTTAGCAGTAAACAAGAGTATTCTCGCAATAGTGCAAAGAGTAGTTCACTTCCTGATTTGCGAAAATACCCTTCCGGAACACCAAGAAAAAAAGCGTTTCTCCGGACGGTAATGCCTTACATCACGAGTCAAAATGCCGCGATTACTGCGGATCGTAACTGGCTAATTTCCAAGCAGTACGATAGCCGCTGGTCGCCGTCAGAGCGCGCGCGTCTGAAAGATATCACAAAGCGCTATAAGCTGAGCTGGAACGGTAACACGCGTCGTGTGCCGTGGAATGCACTCCTTGAGCGTGTGGATATCATCCCGGGCAGCATGGTTGCGACCATGGCTGCTGCCGAAAGCGGCTGGGGTACTTCTAAGCTTGCGCGTAGCAACAACAACCTTTTCGGCATGAAATGTGTGAAAGGTCGTTGTAATAATGCCCCTGGCAAGGTGAAAGGCTATTCGCAGTTTGAATCTGTGAAGGATTCCGTCAGCGCCTACGTGGTGAATCTGAACACGCACCCGGCCTACTCATCGTTCCGTAAATCCCGCGCTCAGCTGCGTAAAGCGGACCAGGAAGTGACGGCCAGTACGATGATCCACAAGCTGAAAGGTTATTCGACAAAGGGACAGAGCTATAACAACTATCTGTTCGCCATGTACCAGGATAACCAGCGCTTAATCGCCGCCCATATGTAATCTCGAAAAAACGCCTTCCACTGGAAGGCGTTTTCTTTTCTATATCAACACCTCGCTGTGGCGATCCCGATACTCCTTCGGCGTGGTGTCATATTCCTTGCGAAACACGGAATAGAAATATTGCAGAGACGGGTAACCGCACATCTGCGAGATTTCGTTGATCGACAGCGACGTAGAAATGAGCAGGCTGCGTGCTTTCTCCAGCTTTTCAGCATGGATGACGGCATGAATGGTTTCGCCCACCTCTTCTTTAAAACGCTTCTCCAGATTCGAACGCGAAATGCCCACCGAATCCAGCACCTGATCGACCTTTATCCCTTTGCAGGCGTGGTTGCGAATGTAGTGCATGGCCTGAATAACGGCCGGGTCGCTTAAGGAGCGATAATCGGTTGAGCGACGTTCTACGACGCGGACAGGAGGCACGAGCAAGCGCTGAAGCGGCAGAGATTCTTTATCCAGCAGACGATGCAGCAGCTTCGCCGCCTGATAGCCCATCTGACGCGTGCCCTGAGCAACGGAGGAGAGCGCCACGCGAGACAGATAGCGGGTCAGTTCTTCATTATCAATGCCAATCACGCACAGCTTTTCGGGCACCGGAATGTGTAAATGTTCGCAGACCTGCAGCACGTGCCGCGCGCGGGCGTCCGTCACGGCGATAATACCGGTTTGCGGCGGCAGCGTTTGCAGCCAGTCCGCCAGGCGGTTTTGCGCGTGCTGCCAGTTTTCCGGCGCGGTCTCCAGCCCCTGGTACACCACGCCGCGATACTTCTCCTGTGCGACCAGCTGGCAAAACGCGTGTTCTCGCTCAACGGCCCAGCGCTTGCCGCTGGTGGTGGGTAAACCATAAAACGCGAAGCGATGGACGCCTTTCTCTTTTAGATGGAGAAAGGCGGCCTCGACCAGGGCATGGTTATCGGTGGCAATATAGTGAACCGGCGGGTAGTGTTCGGGCGCATGATAGGAGCCGCCGACGCCCACAATCGGGACGTCGACGTCGGTCAGCAGCTGCTCGATGACGGGATCGTCATAGTCGGCGATGACGCCATCGCCCAGCCAGTCTTTGATGTTCTCCAGACGGGTGCGAAAATCTTCTTCAATAAAAATATCCCATTCAGATTGCGACGCCTGCAAATATTCACCCACGCCTTCCACCACCTGACGGTCGTAGGCCTTATTGGCATTGAATAACAACGTAATGCGGTGACGCTTTTCAAACATGGCTCACTTCCCAATTAAGTCACAATACGGTTATCAGGCCCGTCGCTTGGTGGCCGAGTCCATCCAGACTGCCAGTAAAAGAATGGCCCCCTTGACGATATACTGCCAAAACGTCGGGACGTCCATCATACTCATCCCGTTATCCAACGACGCCATGATAAATGCCCCCATGACCGCGCCCGCCACGCTACCGATACCCCCTGCGAGGCTGGTTCCACCAATGACGCAGGCGGCGATAGCATCCAGCTCGGCGATGTTACCGGCGGAGGGCGAGCCGGCACCCAGACGCGAGCTGAGGATCAACCCGGCGATAGCGACCATCAGGCCGTTAATGGCGAAAACCGCCAGCTTGGTACGTTCGACATTGATACCCGAGAGGCGGGCAGCTTCAAGGTTGCCGCCAATGGCATAAATACGGCGACCAAACGCGGTGCGCGTGGCCATAAACATACCGGCCAGCAGTAAAAGCGCCAGCAGCAGGACGGGTGTCGGGACACCGCGATAGTCGTTTAAAAGCCAGATGGCGCCCAGCACAATGACCGCCGTGAGCGCCTGACGCCCCACTACCGACGTTGACGCCGGAGAAGCCAGCCCCAGCGACTGACGACGCATGCGTCCACGCCACTGCCACGCGACAAACCCCAGCAACCCCACCACACCGATCGTAAAGCCTATGCTATCTGAGAGATAACTCTGGCCAATCTGCGACATGGCTGCACTGGTCGGGGAGACGGTGGTGCCGTTAGTGATGCCTATTAAGATCCCGCGGAAGGCCAGCATCCCCGCCAGGGTGACAATGAACGATGGCACCTTACGGTAGGCAACCCACCAGCCGTTCCAGGCACCCAGAACCAGACCCAGCACCAGCGTGACCGCCACGGTCAGCGGCAGCGGCCAGCCGAGCCAGACGTCAAAAATCGCCGCCACGCCGCCGAGCAGCCCCATCATCGACCCGACCGACAGGTCGATCTCCGCGGAGATAATCACGAACACCATGCCTACGGCCAGAATGCCGGTGATAGCGGTCTGGCGGAGCAGGTTAGAGACGTTACGCGCGCTTAAGTACGAGCCATCGGTCATCCAGGTAAAGAACAGCATGATGACGATAATGGCCGCGATCATCACGAAAACCTGCAGGTTAAGCGCTTTAAGCCCCGCGAACGCACCGGGCGTCGGAACAGCGACTTTGATATCAGACGGATTGCTTTTGGACATGACGTTCGCTCCTTAAAGCGGCTTCCATCACCTGCTCCTGCGTCAGGTTCTGGTTAATCAGGTTGGCTTTCAGTTTTCCCTCGTGCATGACCAGCACGCGGTCGCTCAGGCCGAGCACTTCGGGTAACTCAGACGAAATGACAATGACGGCAATCCCTTGCTGTACAAGCTGATTAATCAGTTTGTAGATTTCATATTTGGCACCGATATCAATCCCGCGCGTGGGCTCATCAAGGATTAATATGCGTGGATTGAGAAGCAGGCAGCGCGCCAGAATCGCCTTCTGCTGGTTTCCCCCGCTCAGGCGGCCTATCGCCAGCTCCGGCGAGGAGGTTTTGACCTTCAGCCGGGCAAGCGACTGGAGGATGCACTGCTGCTCGGCGGCGTCGTCCAGGCTGCTCAGCGCGCCGGAGAACCGATCGAGTGCCGCAAGCGTAATGTTTTTACCCACCGCCATTACCGGTACGATGCCGTCTTTCTTACGATCTTCCGGCACCATGGCAATACCGTGGGCAATCGCCTGCTGGCAGTTGTCGATTTTCACCGGCTGGCCGTCGATATAAATGGTGCCCTCCCAGCGCCCCGGCCACACGCCAAACAGACACTGTACGGCTTCGGTGCGCCCGGCACCGACGAGGCCAGCAATCCCAAGAATTTCACCGCTGTGAAGGGAAAACGAGACGTTATTGACGCGCTTGATGTGGCGGTTAACGGGGTGCCACGCGGTCAGATTTTCCACGCGCAGCACTTCATCGCCCTTAGCGTGAGGCTCATTCGGGTAGAGCGCCGTCAGCTCGCGGCCCACCATCATGGTGATGATGTCATCTTCGCTCATCCCGGCGGCTTCACGCGTGCCGATGTGCTGCCCGTCGCGGATCACGCAGATGGTGTCCGAAATGGCTTTAACCTCGTTCAGCTTGTGCGAAATGTAGATACAGGCGATGCCGTGGTTTTGCAGATCGCGGATGATGTTGAGCAGAACCGCGGTTTCCTGTTCGGTGAGCGAGGCTGTAGGCTCATCAAGGATCAGCAGCCTGACCTGCTTATTGAGCGCTTTAGCGATTTCGACCAGCTGCTGTTGCCCAAGGCCCAGATCCCCCACGCGGGTATCCGGTGAAATGTTGAGGCTCACCTGCGCCAGCAGCTTTTCGCAGCGGAGCGTCATGGTGTCGTAATCCAGCACGCCGTGGCGGGAAATTTCGGCTCCGAGGAAAATGTTTTCCAGTACGGTGAGATGCTTCACCAGCGCCAGCTCCTGGTGGATGATGGCGATGCCTTTGCGTTCGGTATCGCGGATGTGTGTCGCCTGAATCACTTCGCCGGCAAAGATGATTTCGCCTTCGTAGCTGCCGTGTGGGTAGATCCCGCACAGTACTTTCATCAGCGTCGACTTGCCCGAGCCGTTCTCGCCGCACAGTGAAACCACTTCGCCGGGGTTCAACCGGAGGCTAACGTTATCGACGGCTTTCACCGTGCCGAAGCGCTTGGTGATGCTTTTCATTTCAAGTAAATAGGGCATAACCGCTCCACATAACCCGAGGGAAGAACAGTACTACGTGATGCGCCCCCGCAGAGCAGGGGCCGCGCCGGATTACAGTTCGCTCTTCTTGTGGAAACCGTCTTTAACCACGGTGGCGTCAATGTTCTCTTTATTGACTTCAATCGGCGTGAGCAGGCGAGCCGGAACGTCTTTCAGGCCGTTATTCAGCGTTGCGTCTGCCTTAGGTTGTTTGCCATTGCCCAGCTCCACGGCGATTTCCGCCGCCGTATTGGCCAACTGGGTAATCGGTTTGTAGACCGTCATGGTTTGGGTGCCTGCGATAATGCGTTTTACGCCAGCGAGATCGGCATCCTGTCCTGAAATGGCGACTTTACCGGCCAGCCCCTGGGCGCTCAGAGCCTGGATAGCACCGCCTGCAGTGGCATCGTTGGAGGCCACAACCGCATCAATTTTGTTGTTGTTGGCCGTCAGCGCGTTTTCCATAATTTTCAGCGCGTTTTCTGGCAGCCAGCCGTCGGCCCACTGATCGCCTACCACTTTAATTTTCCCGTTGTCGATGTACGGCTTAAGGACTTTCATTTGCCCTTCGCGGAACAGTTTGGCGTTGTTATCTACCGGAGAGCCGCCCATCAGGAAATAATTGCCCTGAGGCACTTTGTCGATCAGGCTTTGCGCCTGTAATTCCCCGACTTTTTCATTGTCGAATGAAATATAATAATCAATATCCGCATTATTAATCATGCGATCATAGGCCAGGACTTTTATGCCTTCCTGTTTGGCTTCTTTCACCACGTTACTTAATACCTGGCCGTTATAGGGGATAATGACCAGAACATCGACGCCACGGTTGATCATATTCTCGATCTGCGACATTTGTGTTTCTTCGTTGCCGTTAGCCGACTGAACAAACACGCTGGCGCCGAGGGATTCTGCTTTCTTCACAAAAATATCGCGATCTTTTTGCCAGCGCTCCAGGCGCAGGTCGTCAATCGCCATGCCAATTTTGACCTCTTTGGCATGCCCTGCAAAGCTTGCAAGGAGGAGCGTAGTGCAGAGCGTTAGAGTCAGGTTCTTTATCTTCATAATTATTAGGCCTTTTTGTAGGGGTATGTGTTGCTGAGATAAAAGAAACATTCACTGCTGAGACGCAGCAAATTTTTAACGCGGAAAGGCGGGCTGGCAATTACAGATTTTTATCTTCTCATTATGATATTTGGTTTATTTCTGAATTTATGACCGCGATCGGATTTTAAAATACGTAACGTCTTAATTACATTTGATTCTGGAATATGCGCCGAAAAATAGTTTGTCTGCGCATTATTTTGCGAGCCAGCGCACAGTTGTGCATTCTCTCAATAGCAGTGTGAAATAACGTAATTGAGCAACCCAAAATGTCTATTCACTATTACTCCTGTATCAACGACTCGCCGCATACCCTGATTATGGAGCTCAATATGCAAGCTTATTTCGACCAACTCGATCGTGTTCGTTACGAAGGCCCAAAAACGACCAATCCTTTAGCATTTCGTCACTACAACCCGGATGAGCTGGTGCTGGGTAAGCGCATGGAAGATCATCTGCGCTTTGCCGCCTGTTACTGGCATACCTTCTGCTGGAATGGCGCCGATATGTTCGGCGTGGGTTCCTTTGACCGCCCGTGGCAGCAGCCTGGTGAGGCTATCGAGCTGGCAAAGCGCAAAGCCGATGTGGCGTTTGAGTTCTTCCACAAGCTGAACGTGCCGTACTACTGCTTCCATGACGTGGACGTGTCGCCGGAAGGAGCATCGCTGAAAGAGTATCTGAACAACTTTGCACAGATGGTGGATGTACTGGCGGCAAAACAGCAGCAAAGCGGCGTGAAGCTGCTCTGGGGCACGGCAAACTGCTTCACCAACCCACGCTACGGCGCGGGTGCGGCCACCAATCCGGATCCGGAAGTGTTTAGCTGGGCGGCCACGCAGGTTGTGACGGCAATGAACGCTACGCATCAGTTGGGGGGCGAAAACTATGTCCTGTGGGGTGGCCGTGAAGGCTATGAAACCCTGCTCAACACCGACCTGCGCCAGGAGCGCGAGCAGATTGGCCGCTTTATGCAGATGGTTGTCGACCACAAGCACAAAATCGGCTTCCGCGGCACGCTGCTGATCGAGCCGAAACCGCAGGAACCAACCAAGCACCAGTATGACTACGACGTCGCGACCGTGTACGGCTTCCTGAAGCAGTTCGGCCTGGAAAAAGAGATTAAAGTTAACATTGAAGCCAACCACGCCACGCTGGCGGGCCACTCTTTCCACCACGAGATCGCGTCTGCAATTGCGCTGGGCATCTTCGGCTCTGTCGATGCGAACCGTGGCGACGCGCAGCTGGGCTGGGACACCGACCAGTTCCCGAACAGCGTGGAAGAGAATGCGCTGGTGATGTACGAGATCGTCAAAGCGGGCGGTTTCACCACCGGCGGCCTGAACTTTGACGCCAAGGTGCGTCGCCAGAGCACCGATAAATACGATCTGTTCTACGGCCACATTGGCGCGATGGACACCATGGCGCTGGCGCTGAAAGTGGCGGCTCGTATGATTGAAGACGGCGAGCTGGATAAACGCGTAGCGAAGCGTTACAGCGGCTGGAACAGTGAGCTGGGCCAGCAAATCTTGAAAGGTCAGTTATCGCTGGCGGAAATTGCGAAGTACGCTGAACAACAGCAGCTGGCGCCGCAGCACCAGAGCGGGCACCAGGAACTGCTGGAAAATCTCGTAAACCACTATCTGTTTGATAAGTGATTGAGCTGAAGATGCACGTAGGCCCGGTAAGCGTTAGCGCCACCGGGCATTTCTGTTAAAGGAGTCACCGTAATGTATATCGGGATCGATCTTGGCACATCGGGTGTGAAAGCCATCCTGTTGAGCGAGCAGGGCGACGTGTTAGCAACGCAGACGGAAACGCTGCAGGTTTCACGTCCGCATCCGCTGTGGTCGGAGCAGGATCCGGAGCAGTGGTGGCAGGCGACGGATCGCGCAATCAAAGCTTTAGGAGAGCAGCACAGCCTTCGTGACGTGAAAGCGCTGGGGATTGCCGGGCAAATGCACGGCGCTACGCTGCTCGATAACCAGCATCGCGTGCTGCGCCCTGCGATCCTCTGGAACGATGGCCGCTGTGCGGAAGAGTGCGCGCTTCTTGAGGAACGCGTGCCCAATTCCCGCGAGATTACCGGCAACCTGATGATGCCCGGCTTTACTGCGCCCAAATTGCTGTGGGTGCAGCGCCACGAACCGGAGATTTTCCGTCAGGTGGCGAAAGTCCTGCTGCCGAAAGACTATCTGCGTTTTCGCATGACGGGCGATTTTGCCAGCGACATGTCGGATGCCGCGGGCACCATGTGGCTCGACGTGGCGAAACGCGACTGGAGCGAGGCGATGCTGGATGCCTGCCATCTGACCCGGGAACATATGCCCGCGCTGTACGAAGGCTGTGAGGTGACAGGCACACTGCTGCCAGCCGTTGCGGAACGCTGGAATATGCCTGCCGTACCGGTGGTGGCCGGGGGCGGCGATAACGCGGCGGGCGCCGTGGGCGTTGGCATGGTTGAGGCGGGGCAGGCGATGCTCTCGCTGGGAACGTCCGGCGTCTATTTTGCCGTCAGCGACGGGTATCGCAGTAATCCTGAAAGCGCTGTGCACAGTTTCTGTCATGCCCTTCCCGGGAAATGGCATTTGATGTCGGTGATGCTCAGTGCGGCATCCTGCCTGGACTGGGCGGCAAAACTCACCGGCATGGCCGACGTTCCGGCGCTCATTTCCGCAGCCCAGCAGGCGGATGACGCTGCGGGTACCGTCTGGTTTTTACCATATCTTTCCGGCGAGCGTACGCCGCACAACAACCCGGAAGCGAAAGGGGTGTTCTTTGGCTTAACTCATCAACATGGCCCGGCAGAGCTGGCGCGCGCGGTTCTGGAAGGCGTGGGGTATGCGCTGGCCGACGGGATGGACGTGGTGCACGACTGCGGCCTGAAACCGACGAGCGTCACCCTGATTGGCGGCGGTGCGAGAAGCCCGTACTGGCGGCAGATGCTGTCGGATATCAGCGGTTTGCAGCTGGATTTCCGCACCGGCGGGGATGTCGGCCCCGCGCTCGGTGCTGCGCGTCTGGCACAGATAGCCATTCATCCGGAACAACCGCTTTCGCAACTGTTGCCGCAGCTAACGCTTGAACAGGCGCACGTACCTGACGCGGGGCGCCATGCGCGGTACGCGGAAAGGCGTAATGTGTTCCGCAAAATCTACCAGCAGCTGCTGCCGCTGATGTCGTAAATACGCTTGTCCGGGAGAGGCACGAGGATGTCCTTTTTTGGTCTGTGCGTGCCTTCATTTCCTTGCCAGTATGGTGTCACACCCACTGGCGAGGAGATCCATCATGTCACGTATTGCATTAATCAACATCGATACTCAGCAGTCCTTCCATCAACGCAATTACTGGCAGGAGGACGAAATTCCTGCCTTTCAGCAGGCGATGCTGGGGCTGATTGAAGGCTGCCAGGCGCGCAATATTCCGGTCGTTGATATTTTTCACGTGGATGAAGACGGCCCCTTCACGCTGCAAAGCGGCTATGTCAAACCGATGGCCTTTTTGCGTCATCAGCCGGCTGTGGTTTTCCAGAAACACGTCCATAATGCCTTCACGGATACCGGGCTTGACCGCTGGCTGCGCGAGCGTGATATCAACCAGCTGATTATCTGCGGCATTCGTACTGAACAATGCTGTGAAACCACCGCCCGGGTGGCATCCGATCTGGGTTATGCTGTGACCTTTGTTAGTGAGGCAACGCTGACGTTTCCCATGACGTACAAGGGGATAACCCTTAGCGCAGCGGAAATTCGCCATCGTACCGAGACGGTGCTGGCCGGGCGTTTTGCCGAGATTAAAACGGTAGCGGAGACGCTGGAGTCATTGTAATGCGCATCGACGTCTGGTTCGTGATGTTGCCCGGGGTGCTGTCATTAGACATGACCGGCCCGGCAGAAACCTTTGTGCTGGCAGGCGACGCGTTTCGCCTGCATTACATTGGACCGCAATCTGAGGTTCCGACGTCCATTGGCCTGACGATGAGCGGCATCCAGCCGCCGCCGGAGCGTCTCCCGGAAGGCAGCCTGCTGGTGCTGCCGGGTGTGAGCGACTCCCGCAGTCAGTTCTCAACGCCACAAGCGCAGAAGATCCAGCACTGGTTGATACGCCTGCACCAGCAGATCCAGCGCCAGGAAATCACCGTGATGTGCGTCTGTTCAGGGGCCTTACTGGCGGCGAAATCGGGCCTGCTGAACAACCGGCAGTGCACGACCCATCATGACGTTATTAGCCGTTTACGCACCGCGGCCCCCACGGCGACGATTAAAGAAAACCGCATCTTTGTGCAGGATGAGAACATCTGGACCAGCGCAGGGATCACGTCTGGCATCGATCTGGCGCTGCACATGATTAACCGCCTGTGCGGCCCCGAAAAGGCGCTGACCGTGGCGCGCGAGATGGTGGTCTGGTTCCGCCGTTCCGGTGACGATCCCCAGCTATCCCCGTGGCTGCGCTACCGCAATCATCTTCATCCGGCGATCCATCGGGCGCAGGATGCGCTCACCGCCGAGCCGCAAAAAACGTGGAGCTTGCCTGACATTGCCGCACTGGCGCACGTCAGCCCGCGTCATCTCACCCGGCTTTTCAAGTCACATTTAGGGATTAGCGTTCGCGATTATCTGGAACAGCTGCGTCTGGCGGTGGCGGAGCAGTGGCTATTGCAGGGGCGCGGCGTTGAGCAGGCTTCACTGGCGGCGGGCTTTTCCTCCCCGCGCCAGTACCATCGCGCCCGGCAGCGCAGCGTTAACTGACGAAGCGGCGAACGTCTATTTTTTGCAGCAGCATCGACAGCAGCAGGCTGATCGCCAGCGTGGCGGCAAAAATCCAGACCATATCCAGCACCGGCCAGCTTTTTAGCTCAACGCCTCTCGTGCGCAGCGCGTGGATCACCAGCGCGTGAAAACCGTAAATCCCGAGAGAGTGTCGTGAAATGACGCTCAGCACGGGCAGGGCGCGCGCGTTCAGGGTATTTTTGGCGAGCGTGAGCAGCGAAACGGCACAGATAAAGACCATCGGCCCGCAATAGAGATACCAGGTATCGGCAAAATTGCCGCGCCACTGCAGCTCGTGCAGCGTCCCGCGTGAAATCACCGCCACCCCAGCGATAAACAGCGCCCCGCAGAGCCAGTTAAGACCGCGTTTTTGCGTGTCCATCATCCCGATGGCGCGCCCCAGCATGCCGTAAAGCACGTAGTAAAAAGTATCCCCGTTGATATAGAGATTGATCGGCAACCACTCAAATCCGTCGATTTTCTGTGAGAGCGTATTCGGGTTGGCGACAATACCGATAACCACCATCAGGGCCAGCAGCATTTTCCCGCTGACGTGTTTTACCTGGATGAGCGGGGAGACCAGATAGATAACGATAATGGCGAAGAAGAACCACAGGTGGTAGAACACCGGTTTTTGCAGCACGTATTTCAGCGATAGCCCGGCGTTAATGGAGGTGAACAGCGCGATATAGAGTAGGGCAACGGCGCTGTAGAACCCCAGACAGGCCGCGATGCGAATGAAGTGCCGCGGCTGCGCGCTGCGTTCGCCAAAAAAGAGAAAGCCGGAAATCATAAAGAACAGCGGCACACTGACGCGTGACGCAGAGTTGAGAATATTGGCGATATCCCAGTTAACGGGGCTGATGCTGTGGGCATTCGTGACGTACCAGGTCGTCGTGTGGATCATGACCACCATCAGGCACGCTATTCCTCGCAGGTTATCAATCCAGTTAATTTTTGACTGCATCAGTTCCTCGTATTCCCTGTAAATTGAGTGTGACTGCCATTGTCCAAAAGTCTTCGCTTGGAAAATTCTGAGTTTTATTCCGCAGGCTTGTAGGGAGGCCGCGAGATTCGCAGAATGCCGGACCGTAATCTATAAAAGCTTTGATACTAAAAATAACAGCCACTGACCAGGGCGGTAATAAAAATGATGATGAAGCGTGTGGCGTCACTCTTTCTGCTGGCGATCCTGGCGGGATGCAGCGCACCGCAAGAAGCACCTGTGCAGAAAGCGCAGCAGGGTAAAATGAGCCCGGAACGTTCACTGAATATGGAAGCGCTCTGTAAAGATCGGGCCGCTCGCCGCTATAACTCTGACGTACAGAAAATTGATGTCACCGGGTTTGAGCGTTTTCAGGGAAGCTATGAGCTGCGGGGGCATACGTCGCGCAAAGAGGGCTTTGTCTGCTCGTTTGATGCGGACGGTCAGTTTTTACACCTCTCCATGCGCTAGCCTGCTCGTATAATCAACAGCCAGACGCCGTCAGCGTTCTGGCCGGAAGGCTTATTTCCCCAATTTTCCCTAAACAACCCCGTTTCGTACTGTATATCTTGCAGCCAGCGGGTATACTGGTCCCTTCCATTTAAAACCACACGTATCCAGCACGAAATACTATGCAAAAGTTTGATACCAAGACCTTCCAGGGCCTGATCCTGACCTTACAGGATTACTGGGCTCGTCAGGGCTGTACCATTGTTCAACCTTTGGACATGGAAGTCGGCGCCGGCACTTCACACCCGATGACCAGCCTGCGCGCGTTGGGGCCAGAGCCAATGGCGACCGCGTATGTGCAGCCTTCCCGTCGTCCGACCGATGGTCGTTACGGTGAGAACCCGAACCGTCTGCAGCATTACTATCAGTTCCAGGTGGTGATTAAGCCATCACCCGACAACATTCAGGAACTGTACCTCGGGTCGCTGAAAGAGCTGGGTATGGATCCAACCATCCACGACATTCGCTTCGTGGAAGATAACTGGGAAAACCCAACGCTGGGTGCCTGGGGTCTGGGTTGGGAAGTGTGGCTGAACGGCATGGAAGTGACCCAGTTCACTTACTTCCAGCAGGTTGGCGGTCTGGAATGTAAGCCAATCACCGGTGAAATCACCTACGGTCTGGAACGTCTGGCGATGTACATTCAGGGCGTAGACAGCGTTTACGACCTGGTCTGGAGCGACGGCCCGCTGGGTAAAACCACCTACGGCGACGTGTTCCATCAGAACGAAGTGGAGCAATCCACCTATAACTTCGAATACGCGGACGTGGACTTCCTGTTCACCTGCTTCGAGCAGTATGAGAAAGAAGCGCAGCAGCTGCTGGCGCTGGAGACTCCGCTGCCGCTGCCTGCCTACGAGCGTATTCTGAAGGCCGCCCACAGCTTCAACCTGCTGGACGCCCGCAAAGCCATCTCCGTGACTGAACGTCAGCGCTACATTCTGCGTATTCGTACCCTGACCAAAGCCGTTGCAGAAGCTTACTATGCGTCCCGTGAAGCCCTTGGCTTCCCGATGTGCAACCGAAACAAATAAGAGGCGGCCATGTCTGAGAAAACTTTCCTGGTGGAAATCGGCACCGAAGAGCTGCCACCAAAAGCCCTGCGCAGCCTGGCTGAATCTTTCGCTGCGAACGTGACTGCCGAGCTGGATAACGCTGGCCTGGCACACGGTAAAATTGAGTGGTTTGCTGCACCGCGCCGTCTGGCGCTGAAAGTGGCTAACCTGGCGGCGTCTCAGCCGGATCGCGAAGTCGAAAAACGTGGCCCGGCGATTGCCCAGGCGTTTGACGCGGAAGGCAAGCCGAGCAAAGCGGCTGAAGGCTGGGCGCGCGGTTGCGGCATCACCGTCGATCAGGCCGAGCGTCTGACCACGGATAAAGGCGAATGGCTGCTGTATCGTGCGCACGTGAAAGGCGAAAGCGCGGAAGCGCTGCTGCCGGACATGATTGCCACGTCTCTGGCGAAGCTGCCGATTCCGAAGCTGATGCGCTGGGGCGCGTCCGACGTGCACTTCGTGCGTCCGGTTCACACCGTGACCCTGCTGCTGGGCGATACCGTTATCCCGGCGACCATTCTGGGCGTGGCGTCCGATCGCGTGATCCGCGGCCACCGCTTCATGGGTGAGCCTGAGTTCACCATCGACAATGCTGACCAGTACCCGCAGATCCTGCTGGAGCGCGGTAAGGTTATTGCCGACTACGAGCAGCGTAAAGCCAAAATTAAAGCGGACGCTGAAGAAGCGGCGCGCCAGATTGGCGGTAACGCAGACCTGAGCGACAGCCTGCTGGAAGAAGTGACCTCTCTGGTTGAATGGCCGGTTGTGCTGACGGCGAAGTTCGAAGAGAAATTCCTCGCCGTTCCGGCTGAAGCGCTGGTGTACACCATGAAGGGTGACCAGAAGTACTTCCCGGTTTACGCCAACGACGGCAAGCTGCTGCCAAACTTCATCTTCGTGGCAAACATCGAATCGAAAGATCCGATCCAGATTATCTCCGGTAACGAGAAAGTCGTTCGTCCGCGTCTGGCGGATGCAGAGTTCTTCTTCAATACCGACCGTAAAAAGCGCCTGGAAGATAACCTGCCGCGCCTGCAGACCGTGCTGTTCCAGCAGCAGCTGGGGACGCTGCGCGACAAGACCGACCGTATTGCGGAGCTGTCCGGCTGGATTGCCCGTGAAATCGGTGCGGACGTCAACCACGCGACTCGCGCGGGCCTGCTGTCTAAATGCGACCTGATGACCAACATGGTGTTCGAATTTACCGACACCCAGGGCGTAATGGGCATGCACTACGCGCGTCACGATGGCGAAGCGGAAGATGTAGCCATCGCCCTGAACGAGCAGTATCAGCCGCGCTTTGCGGGTGACGAACTGCCGTCTAACCCGGTTGCCTGCGCCGTGGCGATCGCCGATAAGATGGACACCCTGGCGGGTATCTTCGGTATCGGCCAGCATCCGAAAGGCGACAAAGATCCGTTTGCGCTGCGTCGTGCTGCGCTCGGCGTGCTGCGTATCATCGTTGAGAAGAACCTGAACCTCGATCTGCAGACCCTGACCGAAGAAGCGGTGCGTCTGTACGGCGACAAGCTGACTAACGTGAACGTTGTAGATGACGTGATCGACTTCATGCTCGGTCGTTTCCGCGCGTGGTATCAGGACGAAGGTTACACCGTTGACACCATTCAGGCGGTGCTGGCGCGTCGTCCAACCCGTCCGGCTGATTTCGATGCGCGTATGAAGGCGGTTTCCCACTTCCGTACGCTGGAAGCGGCATCTGCCCTGGCCGCGGCCAACAAGCGTGTATCCAACATTCTGGCGAAATCCGACGAGACGCTGAACGAGCGTGTGAACGCCGCGACCCTGAAAGAGCCGGAAGAGATCGCTCTGGCGATGCAGGTTGTGGTGCTGCGCGACAAGCTCGAGCCGTACTTCGCAGAAGGTCGCTACCAGGAAGCGCTGGTGGAGCTGGCCGAGCTGCGTGACGTGATCGACGCCTTCTTCGAGAAAGTGATGGTGAACGTAGAAGATAAAGAGCTGCGTATTAACCGTCTCTCTATGCTCGATAAACTGCGCGAGCTGTTCCTGCGCGTGGCGGATATTTCGCTGCTGCAGTAAGGTGCCCGTTGCCCGGCGGCGCTTCGCTTGCCCGGGCCTACAGGTGAGAAAAACCCGCTTCGGCGGGTTTTTTTATCGACTAAATTTTCCTTTATCCCACCCTTCTCCCCGCGCCGTGAGATCGATCGAAGGGGCAACCGCTATCCCGTCGGTATCATAGAAAAAAGCGGTGGTCGAAAAGTCGTATACCGTTCCATAAACCGTGAATGAGACATTATTGCCTATGCCATCGACTTTTGCGCTGGGGGTATTGGCTGTCAGCGTAGGGGCTATGCCTTGTTTTTCCAGCATGAATAGGGGATTGCCGTTTAATTTACCCGCTAAGAAATAGCGGTATACGTTTCCTGTAGTCATATTGGCTCCCGCGTATTCAGTGATATATAACCATGTACGCGGTGTGAGTTGACGAGCATTGTAGAGCTTATCTCGTACCGTTATGCGTTGCTCGTATTCAAAATAAAAATGACAGCCAATCATAACACCCATAATGATAGTGACGATCCAGTGTAGCGCCTTAAAGGTGATGCTGTTTAACATAGTCTATGCCTTGCTGTATCCAGAATTGATCTATCGGGTCATCGCCATAAGGGAGATGATTAGAATAAAAATGTCCCCAGCGCTTGGTATCGGATGTACCGGCTATTTCTTGAGCTACACCGCCTGCAATATGTAATATTTTTTCAGGTATGCAAGCGGCATAACCAACTGCACCATAGTGAAAATTACCAAAGTCAGCCCACAGCCTACTTTTTTGTTTGTAATCCCACGGACCTCTGTTTCGTACGCGTTGATAAAACCATAAATAGGTTAAGGGGGTTGCCATTCCCTGAACTTCTCCGCGTGCCCGAGCTAACCTGATATGTTCTTTCAATGCATTTAATCCCTGTGGAGGGTAAAGAGGAATACAAGCCATTGTAATAGCCCTTGCTTTTAATAGAGATTAAAAAATAGGGCTGTAATTTTTTACATGTAATGTTTAAGATCAAATTTCATTACGTTATATGCAATTTTTTTAACGAATGAATTAGGCTGTTTCATCATCTTTATTAATGACACAAAATGTATTAAATGAGTTTTGTTTTTTATATGTACTGTACTCTCACATCTCAGGGAGGAATGAAAATGGCAATACCAGCTTATCTTTGGCTTAAGGATGATGGCGGCAATGATATAAAAGGATCCGTTGATGTTCAAGATCGTGAGGGCAGTATAGAGATTTTATCATTTGGTCATGGTTTACTTGTTCCTACAGATAACAATACTGGGAAGATCACTGGGACTCGTTTACATTCACCTCTCACATTTGAAAAAGAGTTTGATTCATCCAGCCCATATTTTTATAAAGCTGTTGCAACTGGTCAGACGCTTAAGAGCGCTGAGTTCAAATGGTACAAAATAAACGATGCAGGCCAGTAGGTTGAATATTTCAATATATTTCTTGAAAATGTACGAGTTGTGAGTATCAATCCCGTGATGCATAACTGCAAAGAACCTTCAATGAAAATTCATAATCATAATGAAGGCATACAATTACGTTATGAGAAAATCACATGGAAATATTGTGATGGGAATGTTCAGTTTGCGGATGCATGGAATGAACGTCAAACAGGTTAAATGAGTGTTTATTTCTTTTACTCGTAATCGGTATACAATCCTGGTCGATGCTTAACCCACATGTTTTGCATCGACCAAAATTTAACCTTGAAACCTTCAACACATTCCCGCTATCCTTATCCCGGTAACTTTCTCGCGCTGGAGCACCCCCCAAAAATGAACAAACACGACTGATGAATTTCGAGCCTTGCTAAACGCCATCGCGTCGGCAGGGGATGTTTTGATTTCATTCAGGAGTGCTTATGGCTCATTTTGCGCAGTCCCCTTCTTTTATTTTGCATCAGGTCACCTGTCAGTTTCCGACGGGCGATACACTTTTTGGTCCGCTGAATCTCACGCTGGAACCCTCCCTGTGCGCGCTGGTTGGCCGCAACGGCAGCGGGAAAACGCGTCTGCTGCGTCTGCTGGCGGGGCTGGACGAACCGGCTTCCGGTCATATTGAACGCTTTGGCTCGCATGCCTGGGTGGCGCAGCAGCACGTCATTTCGCCGCAGACGACGCTTGCTGAACTGCTTGGGTATGACGCGATTTTTACGGCGCGTAAGCGCATCGACAGCGGCGATTACCAGCCTGACGATCTGGACACGCTCGACGGCCGCTGGGATGTCGCCGAGCGCCTGAGCGAGGCGTTTATCAATGCGAATCTCCCGCCGTTCGACCCGGATAAACCTGCCGCTGAACTCAGCGGCGGCGAGCGCGTTCGCGCCCTGCTGTGCGGGGCGTTTACGGCTGAGGCGGATTTCATGCTGCTGGACGAACCCACTAACCATCTGGACCGACAGGGCCGGGCGTGGTTCTACGACCAGCTTAGCCGTTTTCAGGGCGGCGTGCTGGTGGCTTCCCATGACCGCGAGCTGCTGGAGCTGGTGCCGCGTATCCTTGAGCTGAGCGCCTCGGGTCTGCGCAGCTACGGCGGGAATTATGCTGATTATCAAACCCAGCGCGATGCCGAACAGCAGGCGGCCCGCGCGGCGCTGGAACATGCTGCAACCGAGCGCAAACGCACTCGGGCACGCATGCAAAAAGAGCATGATGACAGCCAGCGGCGTTCGGCAAAGACATTGCGGACCGTCGATACCCTGAATATCGCGTCGTTCGAGCGGGTCAAATATAAAGGCGCGGCAAAGGAGCGGATCGGCTCCTGGAAAAAACAGCACAGCGAGCAAAATGAAGCCCTGAACGCCGCGGTAAGCAAGGCGCGTGAACGCGTTGAAGAAGATAACCCGGTAATGTTCACCCTGCCGGGGAGTCAGATCCCGGACGGGAAGCAGGTACTGGTGCTGGAGGATCTGGTGCTGCCGCATGTGCCTGTTCCTCCGCTCAACTGGCGGATGGACGGACCGATGCGCGTGGCGTTAAAGGGACCGAACGGCTGCGGAAAATCGACGCTGTTAAAAACCATCCTTGGCGAGATTGCTCCCCGTTCGGGTACCTGTAGGGTTTCAGTCAGCTGCGCTTATCTTGACCAACATCTTTCCCGGCTCGATCTTTCGCAGTCGGTCATGACGCATCTCAACCTGAGTCATACGCCTCTGGAAGAAGGGGTATTGCGAACCCGTCTGGCGCAGCTTCAACTGGGTGCCGACAAAGTTACGCTCCCGCTGGCGGAGCTCAGCGGCGGCGAGCGTCTTAAGGCCGCGCTGGCCTGCGTGCTGTGGCGCGCGGAGGCTACGCAGCTTTTGCTGCTGGATGAACCTACCAACCATCTGGATTTGGCCTCAGTCCAGGCCATTGAAGCGGCACTGGCCGGTTTCCCCGGCGCGCTGCTGGTGGTATCACACGACGAGGCTTTTTTAAGAGGTTTAACGTTAACGCATGAGTGGGTATGGGAAGAGGCGGGCTGGCGTTGCGAGAGCCTTTAAAACACAAGCCCCCGCAGAGGCGGGGGCATTCAATCTTCACTACGCTATCTGTTTGCTGAGTGCAGGGTTGGCCTGAATCAGGCGCATCAGCCTTAACTCGGTTGGGGTGGGTTTCTCACGTTTTGACTCCCACTCCTGCACCATAGCCACGCTGACACCCATCGCTCTGGCGAATTCTTCTGTTTTCAGTCCTGTCCCTTTGCGCAATTGCTCGTATTCTGTAAAGGGATTGGATTTTTGTTGCAGGGTAATCGCCTGCGGTACGTCTTTAAAAATGATCTGTTCCAGGCTGCTCAGCAGCTCAAACTCAGGATCTTTATATTCCATTGAGGACTCCTCTTAAATCTCACATCGTGATCAAGAACATCAGAGAGCCAGTTAAGAATAGTCCCTAATACGAACCCAGGATCGTCACGGGTGTGATTAATTGTGCGATAACGATCGCTTTACGCGATTCAGCGATATGGATAGTTATGCTAATTACCTGATTAGTCATATGTCGGCTTCGGCAGGTATTTTTTTGTAAATGGTAAGAAATAAATCGGCAATAGCCGTTTTGCATGAAAAGAGTATCTTGCAAGGCTGACCTGGACTATCCTTGTCAGCGTCGGGCACGCGTGTGCCGGTGTGCGCTTTTTTGGGTGAAAGGAGTAATAAAATGGCGACAGGAAAGTCCTGCTCTCGCTGGTTTGCGCCTATTGCGGCGTTGTTGATGGTTGTTAGCCTGAGTGGGTGTTTTGATAAAGAAGGCGATCAGCGCAAAGCGTTTATCGATTTTCTGCAGAATACAGTGATGCGCAGCGGCGAGCGGTTGCCGACGCTGACTGCGGATCAGAAAAAACAGTTTGGCCCCTTCGTGTCCGATTACGCCATTCTTTATGGTTATTCACAGCAGGTGAGCCAGGCGATGGATTCCGGTATCCGCCCGGTAGTGGATAGCGTGAACGCCATTCGCGTTCCGCAGGATTATATGACGCAGCGCGAACCGCTTCGCCAGTCCAACGGTGCGCTTGGTGTACTGAGCCAGCAGTTGCAGAATGCGAAAATGCAGGCTGACGCGTCACGTTCTGCGCTGAAGCAGGGCGACGATCTCAAACCTGTCTTCGACAAAGTGTATGAGAAAGTGGTGACGAAACCGTCTGAAGCGCTGCAACCGCTGATTCCGGCCGCGCAAATCTTCACGCAGCAGCTGGTTCAGGTGGGTGACTTTATCGCCCAGCAGGAAACTCAGGTGAGCTTTGTTGCCAACGGCATTCAGTTCCCGACCTCGCAGCAGGCAAGCCAGTACAATACGCTGATTGGGCCGCTAGCCTCCCAGCATCAGGCCTTTAGCCAGGCCTGGAGTGCCGCAGTCACGGCCACAGAATAAACCGAAAAAACCCCGCTTCTGGCGGGGTTTTTTTATGCATATCGAAAATAACGCTTGTCATTCATCTACCACATCGGTATAACTATCCCCGTCGGTTTGTTACACAGACCTAAAGCAGTTTAGTAAAGCAGTCCAGATTGTTATCCATAGATACCCTTCGTAGTGACCCTTCCTTCATCGCTTAAAAATCTGTAACGCAATCCATCAAGCCGGAAGGCACAATATATTTGTTAATAAGGTAATTTCTATGTCTGCTAAAATGACTGGTCTGGTAAAATGGTTCAACGCTGATAAAGGTTTCGGCTTCATCACTCCTGACGATGGCTCTAAAGATGTGTTCGTACACTTCTCTGCTATCCAGAACGATGGCTACAAATCTCTGGACGAAGGTCAGAAAGTTTCCTTCACCATCGAAAGCGGCGCTAAAGGCCCAGCAGCTGGTAACGTTGTAAGCCTGTAAGCTTCCAACCCAGTAGCACAAAATTCAAAAACCCGCCTTCTGGCGGGTTTTTTCGTTTCTATCGTTGCACCTGCGGGTTCACGCAGTTTATCTCCACCTTTCCGCTAAGAGCGGCGATGAGATTATCGACCGCAGTGGCCGCCATGTTGTAGCGCGTCTCATGGGTGGCTGAGCCGATGTGCGGCAGCGCAACCACGTTAGGCAGCGAAAGCAGCGGCGAATCCACCGGCAGCGGCTCCTGCTCAAACACGTCCAGACCTGCTGCATGGATCTCACCGTTTTGCAGGGCCTCAATCAGCGCCTTCTCATCCACCACCGGGCCACGACCCGCGTTGATGAAAATGGCGGATTTCTTCATTTTTTCAAATGCGGATTTGCCAATCAGATGACGCGTTTCGTCCGTCAGCGGCAGAACCACGCAGACAAAATCGGCTTCCTGCAGCAGAGTATCCAGCTCGCAGTAACGGGCGTTGAAGCGTTCTTCGGCTTCACCGTGATGGCGACGCGCGTTATACAGAATCGGCATGTTAAAACCAAAATGCGCGCGCTGCGCGAGCGCCAGCCCGATACGACCCATACCGACAATGCCCAGCGTCTTGCCGTGAACGTCCACGCCGAACCAGTCCGGTCCAATGCTTTTTGTCCATTCGCCCGCTTTGACGCGCTCAGCCACTTCCACCACGCGACGGGCCGTGGTGAGCATCAGCGCCATCAGCGTGTCGGCCACGGTTTCCGTCAGGGCATGCGGCGTATGCATCAGCAGGATCTTGCGGGCATTGAGGGCATCCACATCGAAGTTGTCGTAACCCACGGAAACGGTAGAGGTAGCACGAAGCTTCGGCATTTTCTCCAGCAGGGCGACATCCACTTTCTCGCTTGAACCCAGCAGGCCTTCGGCGCTGGCGAACGCTTCGGCGTGCTGCGCCACGGTTTCCGGGCTCAGGTTCTTCACCTGCGTGACGGTGAAGTGTTCTTCAAGACGTTTCTGCAGATCTTCCGGCAGTGCTTTGTACAAAATGACGGACGGCTTCATGCTAATCTCCGTTGATTTTTAAGGGTTCAGGCGTGGCGTGCGCCGATGGGGTGTTGTTGATTATGAGCAGGCTTAACAATCAGAGTAAGCCACACGGAGGCGAAAAGCGCCACCCCCATAAAGATGTACGATGCGGACGGACTGCCGGTGGCACCGTTCAGGTAGCCGACGAACCAGGAGCCGCAGAACGACCCCAGCGCACCCATACTGTTAATCAGGGCCATCGCGCCACCCGCAACGTTACGCGGCAGCATTTCCGGGATGATGGCAAAGAACGGACCATACGGGGCATACATGGCGGCACCGGCGACCACCAGCAGGGTATAAGAGGCCCAGAAGTGATTTGCACCCACGGCCCACGAGCCGATAAAGGCAAAAGCAGCGATCAGCAGCAGCGGCCAGACAAACAATTTTCGGTTCTGCAGCTTGTCCGATGCCCAGGAGACGACGATCATGGCGATGGTTGCCGCCAGATATGGTACGGAAGAGAGCCAGCCTACTTCGACCATGCCGAGGTTTTCGCCGCCGCTGCGGATAATCGACGGCAGCCACAGCACAAAGCCGTACACGCCAATGCTCCAGGTAAAGTACTGCGCGCAGAGCAGGATCACGTTGCGCGAGCGGAAGGCTTCACCGTAGTTGCGTACCGCCTTCAGACCTTGCTGTTCTTTATCCAGCTGTGCCTGCAGCGCCGCTTTTTCGTCTTCGGAAAGCCATTTCGCCTGTGCAGGTTTATCTTTCACCAGCACCCACCAGCAGAATGCCCAGATCACTGCCGGCACCCCTTCGATGATAAACATCTCGCGCCAGCCGAAGGACTGGATCAGGTAGCCAGACACCACCGACATCCACAGCACCGTGACCGGGTTACCGAGGATCAGGAAGGTATTCGCGCGCGAGCGTTCAGATTTGGTAAACCAGTTGCTGATGTAGATCAGCATCGCCGGCATGACCGCCGCCTCAACGACGCCGAGGATAAAGCGAATGGCGGCCAGGGCAGGAATATTGTTCACCACGCCGGTCAGTGACGCGCAGGCGCCCCACAGGATCAGACAGACGAAGATCAGCTTACGCACGCTGCGGCGTTCCGCATAAATCGCGCCGGGGATCTGGAAGAAGAAATAGCCAAGGAAGAAAAGGGCGCCCAGCAGGGAGGAGATACCTTTGGTGATGCCAAGGTCCTCTGTGATCCCCGCCGCGGACGCGAAGCTGAAGTTGGCACGGTCAAGGTACGCCAGGCTGTACGTGATAAACACGATTGGCATGATGTACCACCAGCGTTTTACTGCATTGGTCGAACTGTTCATAGGCTTGCCTCTGTTGTTGAGGTTGTTACCGCCGTTGTCTGTAGGGTACACGGTGGCTTAATTATTTGGTGTGGCTTGCTGCCCTCACCCTGGCCCTCTCTCACAGGGAGAGGGAAGTTAAACGCCGAGCTCTGCTCGCGTAGGTAATCCTTCGCTGTCGCCCTGCACCTGAATGGCCAGCGAGCCAATTTTGTTGCCCCGCGCCACGGCCTGCGACAGCGTTTTGCCTTCCAGCAGAGCGCTAATCACGCCCACGGCAAAACCGTCGCCCGCGCCGACGGTGTCGACCACGTTCTCAACCTTAACCGCCGCGACCGCGCCCTGTTGGCCGTCGGCCGTCTTAAACCATGCACCATCGGCGCCGGTCTTCAGCACCACCGCTTTTACCCCTTTATTCAGATAGAAATCGGCAATGCCTTCCGGCGTGCTTTCGCCGGTCAGAATCATCCCTTCTTTCAGGCCCGGCAGAACCAAGTCTGCTCTGAACGCCAGACGGTTGAGTTTCTCGGCCATTTCCGCTTCGCTTTTCCACAGCACCGGGCGCAGGTTCGGATCGAAAGAGATCGTTTTTCCCTGGGCTTTCAGCGTGGCTGCCGCGTGATCCAGCAGTTCATACGAGCTGGCGGACAGCGCTGCCGCCACGCCGCTCAGGTGCAGATGGCGCGCGGAGGCGAAATAGTCGGCGTGGTAATCCGCCACGGAGAGGTGGCTTGCGGCCGATCCTTTACGGAAATACTCCACGATGGGATCGGTTCCATTTTCGACCTTGGATTTAAGCTGAAAGCCGGTAGGGAAGCGTCCGTCGAGGGTGACGCCTGCGGAATCAACCCCCTCTTTTTTCAGCGAATCGAGAACGAAATGGCCAAAGCTGTCGTCCCCCACGCGGCTGACCCAGCCGACGTTCAGGCCAAGGCGCGCCAGGCCGGTCGCGACGTTTAGCTCTGCGCCTGCGACGCGTTTGATAAAGTGCTCTACCGCGCTCAGCTCGCCCGTTTCGGTGGCGACGAACATCGCCATGGCCTCGCCGATCGTGATGACATCCAGCGTCTTGTGCATGGTTTACCCCTCGCGCAGCAGGTTGACGTAATGGCGGGTAACGGCGGTTAAATCCGTCCCTTCCAGCGGGAACTCGATACCGCGCGGGGCATCGGCAGGCAGCTGGCCGAGCAGATCCAGCCAGCGCGCATCAGTGTGGTCCGGCGCCACGGCGCGGAAGTTATCTTTATGCGGCACGGCGGCTTTCACGTGGATATAGCTCACCGCAGGGGCAAGGTGACGGGCGGCCTCTTCGGGGGAGTCACCGACCCACAGCCAGTTGCCCATGTCGAAGGTCAGCGTGATGGGTAAAGCCATTTCCCGACAGGCGGCCTGGAAGCGCTGCATGGGCGCGAGCTGTCCGCAGTCGGTCTGATCGTTCTCCACGACCAGCGCCATGCCGCTTGCGTTCAGCAGGCTACGCAGGGTGTCGAGAGGCTGCACATCGCGGAAATGGCCCAGGGAAACCTTCAGCCACAGGGCGTTCAGGGTGCTGGCCTCAGAGAGATAGCGGGTCAGGTCCGGGTTGAGGGTGCCGTCGGGCATAAACAGGGCGGCGGGGGCGGAGTAGCACGCCAGCAGGCCCAGCAGCTCAATGGATTCGCCCAGCGCAGGCAGCGTCAGCAGCTCTTCGCTGCTGAACAGTTCCCGGCGGATCTCCACGCCGTCTGCCCCCGCGCCTGCAATAACGGGAAGCATTGCCCGCTGGCCGCCTGCCTGTCGCACCTGTTCCGCACCGTACGCGGCGGTGACCACCATAATTTTCCTGCCCATCTTCGGACTCCATCGCAACATATCAATACTATTACGCTAGATGGAACCGGTTCCAAAGAAAAGGTCAGGATGTCGAATTTATGATCGGTATCACAAGGGAAAATTAACGCGCCGTGGAGCCGCGAACGATCAGCTCTCCGGAGAAGACCTGCTCGCGAACGGCATCGCTGGTGCCTTCAATGCGACGAACCACTTGTTCAACAGCAGCATAGCCAATCTGCCAGGTGGGCTGTTTGAGGGTCGTAATGCCGACGCCAGCCAGCTCCGCCCACTCCAGTTCATCAAACCCCAGCAGACCGATATCGCTGCCCCAGTGCAGGCCAATGCGCTTGAGCGAGCGGGCGACCTGAAGCGTCAGCGCCCCGTTGGCGGAGATAACGGCTTTGCGCATACCGCGATGGCGCGTGTGGAACTGGCGCAGGGTGTTGTCGAGCTGGTCGGCTTCGTGAAGCGGCGTTTCGGCATTTTCGGCGATCACGCCGGGATATCGCTCCAGCGTGGCGCGAAATGCGCTAAGACGCTCGCGACGGGTGTTGACCATCCCTAGCGGTTCACTCAGAAACAGAATGGCCTCGAAGCCCTGTTCTATCAGATGTTCCGTGGCGGTCGTGGCGGCCTGGGTGTTATCCAGCCCGACCACATCGCAGGCAAATTCCGGGATTTTACGGTCGATGAGGACCATAGGCAGAGAGGACTGCTGCAGGCGGTTTAAACCCTCTTCCCGCATGCCCACCGCGTTCACCACGATCCCTTCGACCTGATAGCTGCGCAGCAGATCGAGGTAATGCAGCTCCTGGTCGACTTCGTTGTTGGTATTACAGACCAGGGGCGTGAAACCTTTCTCGCGACAGGCGGCTTCAATACCGCTGAGCACGTTAACGGAATAGGGGTTGGTGATATCGGCGATGATTAGCCCGATAAGGCGGGTGCGGCCACGTTTGAGCCCCCGCGCCATGAGGCTGGGACGGTAGTCGAGATCGGCAATGGCCTGTTCAATACGCGCCAGCAATGCGTCGGACAGCAGGTGTTTCTCGCCGTTGAGGTAGCGTGAAATGCTGGTTTTACCGGTTTTGGCGGCTTTCGCCACGTCGCTGATGGTGGCCCGGGCTGGTTTGCTCATCGCTGATTTCCCTGAATTTAGTGAGAATACCTTAACGGGAAAATCGGACGAATCAAGTAATTTGCCGGGTGGCGCTGCGCTTACCGGAGGTTGCGGTCTGATGCCCTCACCCCAACCCTCTCCCACGGGAGAGGGCGCAAACACTAAAAACGGCAACGAGCGTTGCCGTTTTGCTTTTACCTACTGAATTGGGCTTAACGTAATCTCTACGCGGCGGTTCTGCGCTTTGCCTTCCGCCGTGCTGTTGCTGGCGATAGGGTTGGCAGGGCCCATGCCGCTGGTGTGGATACGGTTCGCTTCAACACCCTGGGTAATCAGCGAGCTGGCCACGGCGTCGGCGCGCTGCTGGGACAGACGCATGTTCAGATCCTGGCTGCCGGTGCTGTCGGTGTAGCCCATCACGTTCACGGCGGTCTTGTTGTACTCTTTCAGCACCATCGCCACGCCGGTAAGGGTGTTCGCACCTGCGGGTTTCAGCGTTGCGCTGCTGCTGTCGAAGGTCACGTTGTTCGGCATATTCAGGATGATGTTATCGCCGCTGCGCGTCACGCTCACGCCGGTTCCCTTCATTTTGTCGCGCAGCTTCGCTTCCTGCACGTCCATGTAATAGCCAACGCCGCCGCCCAGTGCCGCACCCGCCGCGGCGCCAATCAGCGCGCCTTTACCGCGGTCTTTCTTGGAGGAGGAGAGCGCCCCCACGCCTGCGCCGACCAGCGAGCCGATACCCGCGCCAATGCCGGATTTACCCGCTTCACGCTCACCGGTGTAAGGGTTAGTTGTGCAGCCAGAAACAGCCAGTGCACCGCTCACCAGAGCGGCAATAACGAGTACGCGTTTTTTCATCTTCTTTCCTTAATCCTTTTTATTCTTTGCCACGGCGAGCGTGGCAGTTGATTATGACGTCCAGATACGGAGAAAATTCCGGGTATAACTCTGAAATTTGTGACAAACCATAAACTGCCTCAACAAGAAGGCCGTAAACCTGCACGCAACCAGGAGCGCACGCTTGAGCACCTCAACGAAAACCATTCTGACCGCCGCCCACTGGGGGCCGATGCTGGTCGAAACCGATGGCGAAAATGTTCTGTCGTCCCGCGGGGCACTGCCAACCCAACATCCCAACTCGTTACAGACCGCCGTTCGCGATCAGGTGCACAGCAAAACGCGCGTGCGCTGGCCGATGGTGCGTAAAGGTTTTTTGGCCTCGCCGGACAAGCCGCAGGGGGTTCGCGGTCAGGATGAGTTTGTTCGCGTGAGCTGGGATGACGCGCTGGCGCTGATCCACGCCCAGCATAAGCGCATCCGCGACACTTACGGTCCGTCGTCCATTTTTGCCGGCTCCTACGGCTGGCGTTCTAACGGCGTGCTGCACAAGGCCTCAACGCTGCTGCAGCGCTACATGAGCCTGGCGGGAGGCTATACCGGCCATCTCGGGGATTACTCCACCGGCGCGGCGCAGGCGATCATGCCGTACGTCGTGGGAGGGAACGAAGTGTACCAGCAGCAGACCAGCTGGCCGCTGGTGCTGGCACATACCGACGTGGTGGTGCTCTGGAGCGCTAACCCCCTCAACACGCTGAAAATTGCCTGGAACGCCAGCGACGAGCAGGGCATCGGGTATTTCGACGCGCTGCGCAAAAGCGGCAAGCGCATCATCTGCATTGACCCTATGCGCTCTGAAACCATGGATTTCTTCGGCGACAGCGCCGAGTGGATTGCCCCGCATATGGGCACCGACGTGGCGATGATGCTGGGGATTGCCCATACGCTGGTAGAAAACGGCTGGCACGATGTTGAATTCCTGACGCGCTGTACAACCGGCTTCGATAAATTCGCCGACTACCTGACGGGCCAATCCGATGGGGTAGCAAAAACGGCAGAGTGGGCGGCAAGTATTTGTGGCGTTCCTGCGGACAAACTCCGCGAACTGGCGGCGTTGTTTCATAAAAATACCACGATGTTGATGTCCGGCTGGGGAATGCAGCGCCAGCAGTTTGGTGAGCAAAAACACTGGATGCTGGTGACCCTTGCCGCGATGCTTGGGCAGATCGGCACGCCGGGCGGCGGTTTTGGTCTCTCCTATCACTTCGCGAACGGCGGTAACCCGACGCGTAAAGCGGCGGTGCTGGCGTCTTTGCAAGGCTCGGTGCAGGGCGGCGTGGATGCGGTAGATAAAATTCCGGTGGCGCGGATCGTTGAAGCTCTGGAAAACCCCGGCGGGTTTTATCAGCACAACGGCCTGGACCGCCACTTCCCGGACATTAAATTTGTCTGGTGGGCGGGCGGATCGAACTTCACGCACCATCAGGATACCAACCGCCTGATCCGCGCCTGGCAAAAGCCGGAGCTGGTGGTGATTTCCGAGTGCTTCTGGACCGGTTCGGCTAAGCATGCAGATATCGTGCTCCCGGCGACCACCTCGTTTGAGCGTAACGATCTCACCATGACCGGCGACTACAGTAACCAGCATATGGTCCCGATGAAGCGCGTTGTCGCCCCGCGAGACGAAGCGCGTGATGATTTTGACGTGTTTGCTGAACTGAGCGAGCTCTGGGAAGCGGGCGGCCGCGAGCGTTTTACCGAAGGGAAAAGCGATCTGCAATGGCTGGAGAGCTTCTACCAGATTGCCGGCCAGCGCGGCGCGGCGCAGGGCGTGACGCTTCCGCCATTTGCTGAGTTTTGGGAGGCGAACCAGATCGTCGAGATGCCGGAGAGCGAACAGAACGCGAAGTTTGTCCGTTTCGCCGATTTCCGCCGCGACCCGGAGAACCACCCGCTGAAAACCGAGAGCGGAAAGATCGTGATCCACAGCGAGCGCATCGCCAGCTTTGGCTATGCCGACTGCCCGCCACACCCGATGTGGCTCGAGCCGGACGAATGGCACGGCAACGCCCGGCCGGATCAGCTGCAGGTGTTGTCTGCGCATCCCTCGCACCGTCTGCATAGCCAGCTTAACTATACGTCCCTGCGCGAGCAGTATGCGGTCGCCGGGCGAGAGCCGATCACGCTGAATACCCTCGATGCGAAAGCGCGCGGGATTGCGGACGGCGACGTGGTGCGCGTCTGGAACTCGCGCGGGCAGGTGCTGGCAGGGGCGGTAGTGAGCGACGGAATTAAACCGGGCGTGATCTGCATTCATCAGGGCGCATGGCCCGACCTTGAGCCCGCCGAGGGAGGGATCTGTAAAAACGGGGCGGTTAACGTGCTGACCAAAGATCTCCCCAGCTCGAAGCTGGGGAATGGCTGCGCAGGGAACACGGCGCTGGCCTGGGTAGAAAAATATCAGGGACCCGAGCTTACCTTAACGGCGTTTGATCCGCCTGCCAGCTCATGATCCACGTCGGGTGCTGAGTGTCATCCTGCCAGGCGCTGTCTTCAATGCGAAAGCCCTGAGCATGGTAGAAATTCACCGCCCGCACATTTTTCTGATATACCTCCAGGGTTAAATGCGGGAAGCGCTGTTGAACATGGTTCAGCAGCGCGCGCCCGATGCCTTTCCCGATGCATGATGGTGCGACAAACAGCGCGCCGACAAACTGAGACTGCATCACGCTGATAAATCCGTATGGCTCGCCATCCTGTTCCCAGACCCAGGTTTCCGCCGACGGCAGATAAACGTCCCGCACCATGGCCTCGTTCTCTTTCCAGTAACCCGGCTCGATAAACGGATGCGCTTCCGTGGTGCTTTCAAGCCACAGGCTCAAAAGCGGCGCGGTATTCTCACTTTGCCATTTGCGGATCATGATGGCCTCCCGGATGACAGAAGCAGCCGGTAACGTGGTCGTTGACCAGGCCACAGGCCTGCATAAAGGCGTAGCAGATGGTGGAGCCGACAAACTTAAAGCCGCGTTTTTTCAGGGCCTTCGAGAGCGCATCCGAGGCCGGGGTAGAGGCCGGGATTTCCGCGAGCGTGGCGGCCCGGGTGACCTGCGGATCGTTGTTCACAAACGTCCAGACAAAATCTGAGAACGATTCGCCGTTTTGTTCCATTGCCAGATAAGCGCGTGCGTTACCGATGATGGCCTGAATTTTACCGCGATGACGGATGATACCGGCGTCCTGCACCAGGCGTTCCACATCTTCATCGGTCATCGCGGCGACGGCGGCAGGATCGAACTGATGGAAGGCGTTGCGGTAGTTTTCGCGTTTCTTCAGTACCGTAATCCATGACAACCCCGCCTGCTGGCCCTCCAGGCAGATCATCTCAAAGAGTTTTTTGCCATCCGTTTCCGGCACGCCCCATTCCCGATCGTGATAGTCGATATAAAGCTGATCCTGGCTCACCCAACCGCAACGTTCCATCCGTCATCTCCCTTATTGATACTGATTTCGCAAATATTTCGTTCTGACTGGCTTGACGTGTTTACTATAAAGACAATAGTTAATACAAGGGCTATAAGCTCTTCCTGAATAACGACAAATATCGCCGAATTCGGCTCTCTCTGGGGTCGCGTTGATGATGATAAAAAAAATCAGTGGTCGCCATGCTGCTTCTGGCCTGGTGGGGATTTCAGCCTGCCTGTTTTTTTGTAATACAGCGTATGCCTGGCAACAGGAATATATCGTTTCAGACGCCCAAAATAATACGGCGGAACGCTATACATGGGACGCGGATCACCAACCGCGTTATGAGGATATTCTGGCTGAGCGTATTCAGTCTTCACAAAATGCGCCGGGTCTTGCCCTGAATATACCGTCTGGCAGCGCGACGGAGGGGGCGATGAGCGTGGGCTGGAATTTTCCGGTTTCAGCCCGTATCACCACCGGTCCGGTAGTGGCGTGGCGCTACGACGGCACGGCTCCCATGATGATCAACGAGTTTGGTGATAGCGCGTCGACGCAGGCAATCACCGACCCGCTCTGGCATGCCAGCGTCAGCACGCTGGGGTGGCGCGTGAATACCCAGTACGGGGATCTCCGTCCCTGGGCGCAGATTAGCTATAACCAGCAGTTTGGTGAAAACCAGTGGAAATCGCAGTTTGGCATGCCGCAAACGCCAGCCCCTGCCCAAAACGGTAGCTGGATGGACGTCACCGTGGGAACGGATATTCCCTTTAATACGCACGTGGCGGCCTATGCGTCGCTGGCTCAAGGGGAGCACTCCACCACCGGTGAGGAGTTTTTATACACCCTCGGCGTTAGCGCAAATTTCTAGAGTTGTTACTTTTTTAAACGTTACGATAACATCTCGAATACAACAACCACGGGCTATACAGCGATAGCAGATACTAACACCCTGTCGCTTTATTCCTGGGCCAGGCCATTCATTCCCGATTCCAGGCATTTCATTCCGTTCCGCCTGCATTTCATGCCGTTTTACCCCAGGCGTTTTAAGGTTTTGTTTATCGTTGTCCTCAGCGAACTTCCTTAATTTCTCTTGCAGGACAACTGCCATGAACACATCATCTTATAACCGCACGCGCTGGCTCACGCTCTTTGGCACCATCGTCACCCAGTTTGCGCTGGGGTCGGTCTATACCTGGAGCCTGTTTAACAGCGCGCTTTCCGACAAACTCGGCGCGCCGGTCAGCCAGGTCGCGTTCTCCTTTGGTTTGCTGAGCCTGGGTCTGGCGATTTCGTCTTCGGTCGCGGGCAAGCTGCAGGAGCGTTTTGGCGTGAAGCGTGTGACCATGGCGTCCGGCATTCTGCTGGGGTTGGGCTTTTTCCTGACGGCGCACTCCAGCAACCTGATGATGCTGTGGCTGAGCGCCGGCGTGCTGGTGGGTCTGGCCGATGGCGCAGGTTATCTGCTGACGCTGTCGAACTGCGTGAAGTGGTTCCCGGAGCGTAAAGGCTTAATCTCCGCGTTCGCCATCGGCTCTTATGGCCTGGGCAGCCTCGGGTTCAAATTTATCGACTCCCATCTGCTGGCGTCCGTTGGCCTCGAAAACACCTTTATGATCTGGGGCGCAATCGTGCTGGTGATGATTCTGTTCGGCGCCACGCTGATGACCGATGCGCCGCAGCAGGAGGTCAAATCCGTTAACGGCGTGGTGGAGAACGACTTCACCCTCGCGCAGTCCATGCGTAAGCCGCAGTACTGGATGCTGGCGGTGATGTTCCTGACGGCCTGCATGAGCGGTCTTTATGTCATCGGCGTGGCGAAGGATATCGCGCAGGGGATGGTGAAGCTGGATGCCGCCACGGCGGCGAATGCGGTGACGGTCATCTCCATAGCCAACCTCTCCGGTCGTCTGGTGCTCGGTATTCTGTCTGACAAAATTGCCCGCATCCGTGTGATTACGATTGGGCAGGTGGTTTCGCTGGTCGGTATGGCGGCGCTGCTGTTCGCTCCGCTGAATGAAGCCACCTTCTTTGCGGCGATTGCCTGCGTGGCCTTTAACTTCGGCGGCACCATTACCGTCTTCCCGTCACTGGTGAGCGAGTTCTTTGGCCTGAACAATCTGGCGAAAAACTACGGAGTTATCTATCTTGGCTTCGGGATCGGCAGTATCTGCGGCTCGCTGATTGCCTCCCTGTTCGGCGGGTTCTACGTGACCTTCTGCGTAATATTTGCCTTGCTGATTATCTCGCTGGCGCTCTCGACCACGATTCGCCAGCCGCAGCGCGAAGTATTCAAAGAAGCGCACGCGTAAGCTGTATGAGAGAGGCCTCTGTGGCCTCTTTTTTCTTTATGCGAGACGCTTCCCGTTTCGATATTTTGTAAAAATTTACACCGATCACACTCTCTGCTGCCACTTTTCTCTCCCGCTGTGGTCTACTTACCGCGCTTGTAGACGTTTCTCATAACGCTTCCTTACGCATTTACTTACTCTGTCCGCTTTCTCTTTGAGATTCGACGGGTCTTTATACCCCTTCCCCCAGGGTTGTTTGCATGAAATACATTAGGTCTCTTACCCAGCAAAGATTGTGTCTGATGCTGGCTGTCTATATCGGATTATTTCTGAATGGCGCGGTACTGTTCAGAAGAGTGGAAGGTTATTTTGAAAACCTTACCGTGAGTAATGGTATTTTTGCCGCCATTGAAGTGTTCGGCTCCGTCCTCGCTACCTTCTTCCTCTTACGCCTGCTGTCCCTTTTTGGCCGACGTACCTGGCAAATTTTGGCCTCGCTGGTGGTGATTATTTCCGCCGCCGCAAGCTATTACATGACCTTTATGAACGTGGTCATTGGTTACGGTATCGTTGCCTCGGTGATGACCACGGATATCGACCTCTCGAAAGAGGTGGTAGGGAAAGGCTTTATCGTCTGGACGGTTTTAGCCTGTCTGATCCCGCTGTTCTTTATCTGGAGCAATACCTGCCGCTATACGCTGTTACGCCAGCTGCGCACCCGTGGACAGCGGATCCGCAATATCGTCGTCGTCCTGCTGGCCGGTCTGCTGGTATGGGCGCCTATTCGCCTGATGGAAACGCAGCAAAAACGCGTCGAAAAAGCGACGGGCGTGGATATGCCAAGCTATGGCGGCGTGGTGGCAAACTCGTATTTGCCGTCTAACTGGCTGTCAGCGTTAGGTCTGTATGCCTGGGCGCAGGCGGACGAATCCAGTGATGTAAAATCGCTGATCAATCCAACGAAACAATTCACCTACCAGCCGCCAGCCGACGGGATTGATGATACGTACGTCGTCTTTGTCATCGGCGAAACGACGCGATGGGATCATATGGGTATTCTCGGCTATAACCGGGATACCACGCCAAAGCTGGCGCAGGAGAAAAACCTGGTGGCTTACCGTGGCTATTCCTGCGATACCGCAACGAAGCTTTCGCTGCGCTGTATGTTTGTGCGTGAAGGCGGTGCAAGCGATAACCCGCAACGCACGCTGAAAGAGCAGAACGTGTTTGCCGTGCTGAAGCAGCTTGGATTTAGCTCAGACCTGTTCGCCATGCAAAGTGAGATGTGGTTCTACACCAATACTCTGGCAGATAACATCGCGTACCGTGAGCAGATTGGTGCCGAGCCGCGTAACCGCGGCAAAAACGTCGACGACATGCTGCTGCTGGAAGAGATGTCGCAGTCCCTCAAGAACCATCCGCAGGGTAAGCATCTGGTTATTCTGCATACCAAAGGGTCGCATTACAGCTATTACCAGCGCTACACGCGGGATTTCGCGAAGTGGCAGCCTGAGTGCGTGGGCATTAATAAAGACTGCAGCAAGCAGGAGCTGATCAACGCCTACGATAACTCGGTGCTGTACGTGGATACCTTCCTGAGTCGGGTGATCGATCAGCTGCGCGATAAAAAAGCGATTGTGATTTACGCGGCAGACCACGGTGAATCCATCAACGAGAAAGAGCACCTGCACGGTACGCCGCGCAAGCTGGCACCGCCGGAGCAGTTCCGCGTGCCGATGATCATGTGGATGTCGGATAAGTATCTGGAAAATCCGGAGAAGGCGAAGATGTTTGCTCAGCTGAAAAAAGAGGCGGAGATGAAGGTGCCGCGTCGTCACGTTGAGCTGTACGACACTATTATGGGCTGTCTCGGCTATACCTCACCGAACGGTGGGATTAACGAAAACAACAACTGGTGTAAACTCCCTGATAACAGCGTAAAAGCCGCGCAGTAGCTGCTCTGGCGAGAATATCGCCAGTTGAATGGCTTTTTGAAAATAAGGGATTGACGGGGGCGCACCTCAGCAGTAAGATGCGCTCCGCATTCGGCGAGTAGCGCAGCTTGGTAGCGCAACTGGTTTGGGACCAGTGGGTCGGAGGTTCGAATCCTCTCTCGCCGACCACATTCTGAAAAGGGCTAACCGCAAGGTTAGCCCTTTTTGCATTATGATCTTATCCCGTCAGAGTATCCAAAACGCCCCTTAGGCCTGCTTCTCCCTGCCTGTTAACGATTTTGTGACATAATCCATTGTATTTTTTTATATATAGATTGATCTTTTTTCGCGTTGCTTATGGATAACCTCAGCATTTTTCGCTGTGCGTTTTAACGTTCGCGGTATTTAGTGCTCAGATAATCACCATTCCGCAAGAAAATTTACCCATTCTGAATAAAAGTTAATCACTGATTGTTGCGAAATATGAAGAGACTTGTGCTGCAAGATAGCGAGTAGCATAAATTTCCCTGCTGAAAACTGGCATACATAGTTTTTTTAATCTTTGTTTGCGGTTTCTCACACTCAGCGTAAATCCCCGTCACCTGTATTGACGTTTTCACATTCTGTTGACAGATTGTAGGGCATGAGGGGCATTTCAGGGACGATCTGCGCTGCAACTCAAACGCTCTTCTGAAAGGATTCTCCATCCCTTTAAAGCCTTCGGGCATCTCCGACCGGACCGGGTAAAAAATAAATAAAGGTCTGGCGGCGTAACACAACAAAGCAAAACATCACATTGGAGCAGAATAATGAGTATTTCCTTGAAGAAGTCAGGGATGCTGAAGCTTGGTCTGAGCCTGGTGGCTATGACCGTGGCAGCAAGCGTACAGGCAAAAACCCTGGTTTACTGTTCTGAAGGCTCGCCGGAAGGCTTTAACCCACAGCTCTTTACCTCTGGTACGACTTACGACGCAAGCTCTGTACCGATCTATAACCGTCTGGTTGAATTCAAAACCGGTACCACGGAAGTGATTCCGGGTCTGGCCGAGAAGTGGGACGTCAGCGAAGACGGTAAAACCTATACCTTCCACCTGCGCCAGGGCGTGAAGTGGCAGGACAGCAAAGAATTCAAACCAACGCGCGACTTTAACGCCGACGACGTTGTGTTCTCCTTCGACCGTCAGAAAAACGCTCAGAACCCTTACCACAAAGTGTCTGGCGGCAGCTATGAATACTTCGAAGGGATGGGTCTGCCAGACCTGATCGCTGAAGTGAAAAAAGTGGACGATAAAACGGTTCAGTTCGTGCTGACGCGTCCGGAAGCGCCATTCCTGGCTGACCTGGCCATGGACTTCGCTTCAATTCTGTCCAAAGAGTACGCGGACAACATGCTGAAAGCCGGTACGCCGGAAAAAGTCGACCTGAACCCAATCGGTACCGGTCCATTCCAGCTGCTGCAGTACCAGAAAGACTCCCGCATTCTGTATAAAGCGTTCGAAGGCTACTGGGGCACCAAGCCGAAGATTGACCGTCTGGTCTTCTCCATCACACCTGATGCATCCGTACGTTATGCAAAACTGCAGAAAAACGAATGCCAGGTGATGCCGTACCCGAACCCGGCTGATATCGCCCGCATGAAGCAGGACAAGAACATCAACCTGCTGGAGCAGGCTGGCCTGAACGTGGGCTATCTCTCCTTCAACACCGAGAAGAAACCGTTTGATGACGTGAAGGTGCGTCAGGCGCTGACCTACGCGGTGAACAAAGAAGCGATTATCAAGGCGGTTTACCAGGGCGCTGGCGTTGCTGCCAAAAACCTGATCCCACCAACCATGTGGGGCTATAACGACGACGTTAAAGACTACACCTACGATCCTGAGAAAGCGAAAGCGCTGCTGAAAGAAGCGGGCCAGGATAAAGGCTTTACCGTTGAGCTGTGGGCGATGCCGGTACAGCGTCCGTACAACCCGAACGCACGCCGTATGGCGGAAATGGTTCAGGCTGACTGGGCTAAGGTTGGCGTTCAGGCCAAGATTGTGACCTACGAGTGGGGCGAGTACCTGAAGCGCGCCAAAGCGGGTGAGCACCA
This sequence comes from Enterobacter sp. UCD-UG_FMILLET, assembly GCF_000762975.1. Lineage (NCBI taxonomy): Bacteria > Pseudomonadati > Pseudomonadota > Gammaproteobacteria > Enterobacterales > Enterobacteriaceae > Enterobacter > Enterobacter sp. UCD-UG_FMILLET. Next base: position 37,518 of record NZ_JRJC01000026.1, on the reverse strand, counting down.
GGCAGTCATGATGGGCTGGACCGGTGATAACGGGGATCCGGACAACTTCTTCGCTACCCTGTTCAGCTGCGCGGCGGCAAAAGACGGTTCTAACTACTCTCGCTGGTGCTACAAGCCGTTTGAAGACCTGATCCAGCCGGCGCGTGCGACCGACGATCACAACAAACGTATTGAACTGTACAAGCAGGCTCAGGTTGTTATGCACGATCAGGCTCCGGCGCTGATTGTTGCTCACTCCACCGTGTACGAGCCAGTGCGTAAAGAAGTGAAGGGCTACGTGGTTGATCCACTGGGCAAACACCACTTCGAAAACGTATCTGTTGAATAATAAGTAGGGTGTTCTCCCTCTCCCTCTGGGAGAGGGCAGGGGTGAGGGGCGTGCATGCATCCCCTCACCCTAACCTTCTCCCGCTGGGAGAGGGAATTTACATTTGTGAGCAATACAGACGTCACGCCACTGGTCGTGCGTCATCAGAGAGAATCCGGGTTATGTTGCAGTTCATCCTCCGACGTCTGGGACTTGTTATCCCCACGTTTATCGGTATCACCCTTCTCACTTTTGCCTTCGTCCATATGATCCCCGGCGACCCGGTAATGATTATGGCGGGCGAGCGTGGTATTTCCCCTGAGCGCCATGCACAGCTGCTGGCGGAACTCGGTCTCGATAAGCCGATGTGGCAGCAATACCTCCACTATATCTGGGGCGTATTGCACGGTGATTTAGGGATTTCGCTGAAAAGCCGTCTTCCGGTGTGGGACGAGTTCGTGCCGCGTTTTAAAGCGACGCTGGAGCTTGGCGTCTGCGCTATGATTTTCGCCACTGCGGTGGGTATTCCTGTCGGGGTACTGGCTGCCGTCAAGCGTGGCTCTATTTTTGACCACACCGCCGTGGGCCTGGCGCTGACCGGCTACTCCATGCCTATCTTCTGGTGGGGCATGATGCTGATCATGCTGGTATCGGTGCAGCTTAACCTGACACCGGTCTCCGGGCGCGTCAGTGATATGGTCTTCCTGGATGACTCCAACCCGCTTACCGGCTTTATGCTGATTGATACGGCTATATGGGGCGAAGAGGGCAACTTCATTGATGCCGTGGCGCACATGATCCTGCCTGCCATGGTGCTGGGCACCATTCCTCTGGCGGTGATCGTGCGAATGACCCGTTCATCGATGCTGGAAGTGCTGGGTGAGGATTATATCCGCACCGCGCGCGCCAAGGGCCTGACGCGTATGCGCGTCATCATCGTCCATGCGCTGCGTAATGCCATGCTGCCGGTGGTGACCGTTATCGGCCTCCAGGTGGGGACGTTGCTGGCGGGGGCGATCCTGACCGAAACCATCTTCTCCTGGCCGGGCCTTGGACGCTGGCTGATTGACGCGCTGCAACGCCGTGACTATCCGGTTGTGCAGGGCGGTGTACTGCTGGTCGCGACGATGATTATCCTCGTCAACCTGCTGGTCGATTTGCTGTACGGCGTGGTGAACCCGCGTATTCGTCATAAGAAGTAAGGGACCATCATGTCACAAGTCACTCAAAATAAAGTGGTCGCTGCACCGGTTCCTATGACGCCGCTGCAGGAATTCTGGCACTACTTCAAGCGCAATAAAGGCGCGGTGGTAGGGCTAGTGTATGTCGTAATCATGATCCTGATTGCGGTGTTTGCGAACTTCCTCGCACCGTATAACCCGGCGGACCAGTTCCGCGATGCGCTGCTCGCGCCGCCTGCCTGGCAGGATGGCGGTAGCCTGACGCACCTGCTGGGTACCGATGACGTGGGCCGCGACGTGCTGTCGCGTCTGATGTACGGCGCGCGCCTGTCGCTGCTTGTCGGCTGCCTGGTGGTGGTGTTGTCTCTGATTATGGGGATCGTTCTCGGCCTGGTTGCCGGTTACTTCGGCGGCATCGTTGATAACATCATCATGCGTATCGTCGATATTATGCTGGCGCTGCCAAGTCTGCTGCTGGCGCTGGTGCTGGTGGCGATCTTCGGCCCGTCGATAGGCAATGCCGCGCTGGCGTTGACCTTCGTGGCGCTTCCTCACTACGTACGTTTAACCCGTGCGGCGGTGCTGGTGGAAGTGAACCGCGACTACGTCACCGCTTCTCGCGTGGCGGGTGCCGGTGCGATGCGCCAGATGTTCGTCAATATCTTCCCTAACTGCCTGGCGCCGCTGATCGTTCAGGCGTCGCTCGGTTTCTCTAACGCCATTCTTGATATGGCCGCTCTTGGCTTCCTGGGCATGGGTGCGCAGCCGCCAACACCGGAGTGGGGCACCATGCTCTCCGACGTGTTGCAGTTCGCACAAAGCGCCTGGTGGGTTGTCACCTTCCCGGGTCTGGCAATCCTGCTGACGGTGCTGGCATTTAACCTGATGGGTGATGGCCTGCGTGATGCGCTTGATCCCAAACTGAAGCAGTAAGAGGCACGAGATGGCGTTATTAAATGTAGATAAATTATCGGTGCACTTCGGCGACGAAGGCACCCCGTTTCGCGCCGTGGACCGCATCAGCTACAGCGTAAATCAGGGCGAAGTGGTTGGCATTGTCGGGGAGTCCGGTTCCGGTAAGTCGGTGAGCTCACTGGCGATCATGGGGCTGATAGATTACCCGGGCCGCGTGATGGCGGAAAACCTGCAGTTCAACGGTCAGGATCTGAAGCGCATTTCTGAAAAACAGCGCCGCCAGCTGGTGGGCGCCGAAGTGGCGATGATTTTCCAGGATCCCATGACCAGCCTGAACCCTTGCTACACCGTTGGTTTCCAGATTATGGAAGCGATTAAGGTGCATCAGGGCGGGAATAAGAAAACCCGTCGTCAGCGGGCGATCGACCTGCTGAACCAGGTGGGTATTCCTGACCCGGCATCGCGTCTGGACGTTTACCCGCACCAGCTCTCCGGCGGGATGAGCCAGCGCGTGATGATCGCGATGGCGATTGCCTGTCGACCAAAACTGCTGATTGCAGATGAACCGACGACGGCGCTGGATGTGACCATTCAGGCGCAAATCATCGAACTGCTGCTGGAGCTGCAGCAGAAAGAGAATATGGCGCTGGTGCTGATTACGCACGATCTGGCGCTGGTGGCCGAAGCCGCGCACAAAATCATCGTGATGTATGCCGGCCAGGTGGTCGAGACCGGAAATTCACACGATATTTTCCGCGCGCCGCGTCACCCGTATACCCAGGCGCTGTTACGCGCGTTGCCGGAGTTTGCCCAGGACAAAGCGCGTCTGGCGTCGCTGCCGGGTGTGGTACCGGGTAAATATGACCGTCCGCAGGGCTGTCTGCTCAATCCGCGCTGTCCGTATGCAACGGACAAATGCCGGGCAGAAGAGCCAGAGCTGAACCAGCTTGCTGACGGTCGTCAGTCGAAATGCCACTACCCACTCGATGATGCCGGGAGGCCAACACTATGAGTACGCATCAGGCCACCACGCAACAACCGCTGCTGCAGGCCATCGATCTGAAAAAATACTACCCGGTGAAGAAGGGACTGTTTGCCCCTGAACGCCTGGTGAAAGCGCTGGACGGCGTTTCCTTTAACCTCGAACGCGGTAAAACGCTGGCGGTGGTGGGGGAGTCAGGCTGCGGCAAATCGACGCTGGGCCGTCTGCTGACGATGATTGAAGTGCCGACCGGCGGCGAGCTCTACTATCAGGGGCAGGATCTGCTCAAGCACGATCCGCAGGCGCAGAAGCTGCGTCGCCAGAAAATCCAGATTGTGTTCCAGAACCCGTATGGTTCTTTGAATCCGCGTAAAAAAGTCGGGCAGATTCTGGAAGAGCCGCTGCTGATCAACAGTAATCTGAGCAAGGAGCAGCGCCGTGAAAAAGCGCTGGCGATGATGGCGAAGGTCGGCCTCAAAACCGAGCATTACGATCGCTATCCGCACATGTTCTCCGGCGGCCAGCGTCAGCGTATTGCGATCGCCCGCGGGCTGATGCTCGATCCGGACGTGGTGATTGCCGATGAGCCGGTCTCCGCGCTCGACGTATCCGTGCGTGCGCAGGTGCTGAACCTTATGATGGATCTCCAGCAGGAGCTGGGGCTGTCTTACGTGTTCATCTCCCACGACCTGTCGGTTGTCGAGCACATTGCTGATGAAGTGATGGTGATGTACCTGGGACGCTGCGTGGAGAAGGGGACTAAAGACCAGATCTTTAATAACCCTCGTCACCCGTATACCCAGGCGCTGCTGTCTGCGACGCCGCGTCTGAACCCGGACGATCGTCGTGAGCGTATTAAGCTGACGGGTGAACTGCCAAGCCCGCTGAATCCGCCTCCGGGATGTGCATTCAACGCCCGCTGCAGCCGCCGCTTTGGCCCGTGCACCCAGCTCCAGCCGCAGCTGAAGGAGTATGGCGGCCAGCTGGTTGCCTGCTTTGCGGTCGATCAGGATGAAAATGGCGAGAAGCCACATCCATAACGAAAAAAACCGGCGCTAAGCCGGTTTTTTTATGTCTGCTTGATTATTTCCGCAGGCGAATCTGGTCGACGGCGTGCTTCTCGCTCTTGGTGAGGATCAGGCTTGCACGCTCGCGCGTCGGCAGGATGTTCTCTTTGAGGTTCACGTAGTTGATCTCGTTCCACAGCCCCGTGGCCACACCGATCGCTTCTTCTTCAGAAAGCTGGGCATAGTGGTGGAAATAGGAATCCGGATCGGTGAAGGCCCCTTCGCGGAACTTCAGGAAGCGGTTGATGTACCAGTTTTGCAGCAGGTCTTCCGGCGCATCGACATAAATAGAGAAATCAACAAAATCCGAGACGAATACGTGATGCGGGTCGTGAGGATAGTCCATCCCGCTTTGCAGTACGTTCAGACCTTCCAGAATCAGGATGTCCGGCTGGACCACGGTTTTATCCCCGCCCGGAATGCGATCGTAGATCAGGTGCGAATAGACTGGCGCAGTCACGTGCGGCACGCCGGATTTCAGGTCAGAGACAAACTTCACCAGACGATGCATATCATAAGAAAGCGGGAAACCCTTCTTCTTCATTAGCCCACGTTCTTTTAACACCTCGTTCGGGTGCAGGAAGCCGTCGGTGGTGATCAGCTCCACGCTGCGGTGTTCCGGCCAGCGACTCAACAGCGCCTGCAGGACGCGCGCGGTGGTACTTTTACCCACGGCCACGCTGCCTGCGATACTAATGATATAAGGAATGCGTTGACCGTTCGTCCCGAGAAACTGCTCCAGCACGGCCTGACGGCGCAGGTTCGAGCTGATATAGAAGTTAAGCAAGCGAGAGAGGGGAAGATAAATTTCTGCCACCTCTTCCAGGGACAGATCTTCGTTTATCCCTTTTAACCGCGCGATTTCACCTTCCGTCAGCGTCATAGGGACGGAATCACGCAGGGCAGCCCACTGGCTGCCGGTTAAAGTGAAGATAAGGCGTCATTAACGTTTGCTCTTTTTTGCTCATAAGCATGCTTCAGTGAGCCAGCATCACACTGCCGGATCGTGGCTCATCACACAGTTAATTTTGGACAATGGGCAGGAGGTTAACACCAGATGACGGGAATAATAAGAAAAAAGATGGAAAGCGCTGCGTTACGCGGAAGCCGTCACGCTACGGTGAATACAGTGCAAATCACGATGATATGTTGAATATTTGACCTCAAATGACTACTTTTACAGCGCTTGATACGCTCTTCGCATAAAATGTGAGCGAAAGAACGTTTTATGCAAATTTTTAGTTGCATGACCGCGCAGGTATCCATAGAATGCGCGCTACTTGATGCCGACTTAGCTCAGTAGGTAGAGCAACTGACTTGTAATCAGTAGGTCACCAGTTCGATTCCGGTAGTCGGCACCATCAAGTCCGGTGGGGTTCCCGAGCGGCCAAAGGGAGCAGACTGTAAATCTGCCGTCACAGACTTCGAAGGTTCGAATCCTTCCCCCACCACCACTTTCTGGCAGCGTAAATGCCGCCGGAGCTGGTTGGAAAAATTAGCCAGCTCAAACTGAAAAAGAGAGAAATCTCTTTTTTTGTTACAGAAAGAACTGGGTAGCCGAGTTTCAGGATGCGGGCATCGTATAATGGCTATTACCTCAGCCTTCCAAGCTGATGATGCGGGTTCGATTCCCGCTGCCCGCTCCAATACGTGCTGATATGGCTCAGTTGGTAGAGCGCACCCTTGGTAAGGGTGAGGTCCCCAGTTCGACTCTGGGTATCAGCACCACTTCACTTCTCCTTCCCGTTTCTCTCTGTTTCAATTTTACTGTATTCAACAATTCAGGCATTTCGCCTGGTTGATGTGGTGATATCACCGATTTATCCGTGTCTTAGAGGGACAATCGATGTCTAAAGAAAAGTTTGAACGTACAAAACCGCACGTTAACGTCGGTACTATCGGCCACGTTGACCATGGTAAAACAACGCTGACCGCTGCAATCACTACCGTTCTGGCAAAAACCTACGGTGGTTCTGCTCGTGCATTCGACCAGATCGATAACGCACCAGAAGAAAAAGCTCGTGGTATCACCATCAACACCTCTCACGTTGAGTACGACACCCCGACTCGCCACTACGCACACGTAGACTGCCCAGGCCACGCCGACTATGTTAAAAACATGATCACCGGTGCTGCGCAGATGGACGGCGCGATCCTGGTTGTTGCTGCGACTGACGGCCCAATGCCTCAGACTCGTGAGCACATCCTGCTGGGTCGTCAGGTAGGCGTTCCTTTCATCATCGTGTTCCTGAACAAATGTGACATGGTTGATGACGAAGAGCTGCTGGAACTGGTAGAGATGGAAGTTCGTGAACTGCTGTCTCAGTACGATTTCCCGGGCGACGATACCCCAATCGTTCGTGGTTCTGCTCTGAAAGCGCTGGAAGGCGACGCAGAGTGGGAAGCGAAAATCATCGAACTGGCTGGCTTCCTGGATTCTTACATCCCAGAACCAGAGCGTGCGATTGACAAGCCATTCCTGCTGCCAATCGAAGACGTATTCTCCATCTCCGGTCGTGGTACCGTTGTTACCGGTCGTGTAGAGCGCGGTATCATCAAAGTTGGCGAAGAAGTTGAAATCGTTGGTATCAAAGAGACTGCGAAGTCTACCTGTACTGGCGTTGAAATGTTCCGCAAACTGCTNGAGTGGGAAGCGAAAATCATCGAACTGGCTGGCTTCCTGGATTCTTACATCCCAGAACCAGAGCGTGCGATTGACAAGCCATTCCTGCTGCCAATCGAAGACGTATTCTCCATCTCCGGTCGTGGTACCGTTGTTACCGGTCGTGTAGAGCGCGGTATCATCAAAGTTGGCGAAGAAGTTGAAATCGTTGGTATCAAAGAGACTGCGAAGTCTACCTGTACTGGCGTTGAAATGTTCCGCAAACTGCTGGACGAAGGCCGTGCTGGTGAGAACGTTGGTGTTCTGCTGCGTGGTATCAAACGTGAAGAAATCGAACGTGGTCAGGTTCTGGCGAAGCCAGGCTCAATCAAGCCACACACCAAGTTCGAATCTGAAGTGTACATCCTGTCCAAAGACGAAGGCGGCCGTCATACTCCGTTCTTCAAAGGCTACCGTCCACAGTTCTACTTCCGTACAACTGACGTGACCGGTACCATCGAACTGCCAGAAGGCGTTGAGATGGTAATGCCAGGCGACAACATCAAGATGGTTGTGACTCTGATCCACCCAATCGCGATGGANGAACGTGGTCAGGTTCTGGCGAAGCCAGGCTCAATCAAGCCACACACCAAGTTCGAATCTGAAGTGTACATCCTGTCCAAAGACGAAGGCGGCCGTCATACTCCGTTCTTCAAAGGCTACCGTCCACAGTTCTACTTCCGTACAACTGACGTGACCGGTACCATCGAACTGCCAGAAGGCGTTGAGATGGTAATGCCAGGCGACAACATCAAGATGGTTGTGACTCTGATCCACCCAATCGCGATGGACGACGGTCTGCGTTTCGCAATCCGTGAAGGTGGCCGTACCGTTGGCGCGGGCGTGGTTGCTAAAGTTCTCGGCTAATCGCTGATAACATTTGACGCAATGCGCATGAAAAGGGCATCATTTGATGCCCTTTTTGCACGCTTTCACATCAGAACCTGGCTCATCAGTGATTATTTTTGTCATAATCATTGCTGAGACAGGCTCTGCAGAGAGCGTATAATCCATAAAGGGATTAGCGTTTCGATTTGGCTCGCCTCGCAATCGCGGGGTGAAATTATTTGTAGAATTCTTCTGACAGGTTGGTTTATGAGTGCGAATACCGAAGCTCAAGGGAGCGGGCGCGGCCTGGAAGCGATGAAGTGGGTCGCTGTTGCCGTGCTGCTGATTGTGGCAATCGTTGGCAACTATCTTTATCGTGACATGATGCTGCCGCTCCGCGCGCTGGCAGTGGTGATTCTGATTGCTGCAGCGGGCGGTGTCGCGCTGTTGACGACTAAAGGTAAAGCAACCGTTGCTTTTGCACGTGAAGCGCGTACCGAAGTCCGCAAGGTCATTTGGCCGACTCGCCAGGAAACACTGCACACCACGCTGATCGTGGCAGCAGTAACTGCGGTAATGTCACTGATCCTGTGGGGACTGGATGGTATTCTGGTTCGCCTGGTTTCCTTTATTACTGGCCTGAGGTTCTAAGATGTCTGAAGCCCCTAAAAAGCGTTGGTACGTCGTTCAGGCGTTTTCCGGTTTTGAAGGCCGCGTAGCAACGTCGCTGCGTGAGCATATCAAATTACACAACATGGAAGAGTTATTTGGCGAAGTTATGGTTCCGACCGAAGAAGTGGTTGAGATCCGTGGCGGCCAACGTCGCAAAAGCGAGCGTAAATTCTTCCCGGGTTACGTGCTGGTTCAGATGGTGATGAACGACGCGAGCTGGCACCTGGTGCGCAGCGTACCGCGCGTGATGGGCTTTATCGGCGGCACGTCTGACCGTCCGGCGCCAATCAGCGACAAAGAAGTTGATGCGATTATGAACCGCCTGCAGCAGGTGGGTGATAAGCCGCGTCCTAAAACGCTGTTTGAGCCGGGTGAAATGGTTCGTGTTAGCGACGGTCCGTTTGCTGACTTTAATGGCGTCGTTGAAGAGGTGGACTACGAGAAGTCCCGCCTGAAAGTTTCTGTTTCTATCTTTGGTCGTGCGACCCCGGTAGAACTGGACTTTGCGCAGGTCGAAAAAGCCTAAGCAGCGATCAAAAAAGCGGCGATTTAATCGTTGCACAGGGCGCGAGATTGGAATACAATTTCGCGCCTTTTGTTTTTATGGGCCCCGGCCCGTAAAACGAATTTTATTCACGGGGAGCCTCCCTGAGGCGCTATCACCCAATCAGAGGATTTTAGAATGGCTAAGAAAGTACAAGCCTACGTCAAGCTGCAGGTTGCAGCTGGTATGGCGAACCCAAGTCCACCAGTTGGTCCAGCTCTGGGTCAGCAGGGTGTGAACATCATGGAATTCTGTAAAGCGTTCAACGCCAAAACCGAATCCCTGGAAAAAGGTCTGCCAATCCCAGTCGTAATCACTGTTTACGCTGACCGTTCTTTCACTTTCGTTACCAAAACCCCTCCAGCAGCAGTTCTGCTGAAGAAAGCGGCTGGTATCAAGTCTGGTTCCGGTAAACCGAACAAAGACAAAGTGGGTAAAATTTCCCGCGCTCAGCTGCAGGAAATCGCGCAGACCAAAGCTGCCGACATGACTGGTGCCGACATTGAAGCGATGACTCGCTCAATCGAAGGTACTGCACGTTCCATGGGCCTGGTAGTGGAGGACTAAGAAATGGCTAAACTGACCAAGCGCATGTCCGTGATCCGTGACAAAGTTGATGCGACCAAACAGTACGACATCAACGAAGCTATCGCTCTGCTGAAAGAACTGGCAACTGCTAAGTTCGTTGAAAGCGTTGACGTTGCCGTTAACCTCGGCATCGACGCGCGTAAATCCGATCAGAACGTTCGTGGCGCAACTGTACTGCCACACGGTACTGGCCGTTCCGTTCGCGTAGCTGTATTTGCTCAGGGTGCAAACGCTGAAGCTGCTAAAGCTGCCGGCGCTGAACTGGTAGGTATGGAAGATCTGGCTGATCAGATCAAGAAAGGCGAAATGAACTTTGACGTTGTTATTGCTTCTCCAGATGCAATGCGCGTTGTTGGCCAGCTGGGCCAGGTTCTGGGTCCACGCGGCCTGATGCCTAACCCGAAAGTTGGTACTGTAACTCCTAACGTTGCTGAAGCGGTTAAGAACGCTAAAGCAGGTCAGGTTCGTTATCGTAACGACAAAAACGGCATCATCCACACCACCATCGGTAAAGTGGACTTTGACGCTGACAAACTGAAAGAAAACCTGGAAGCTCTGCTGGTTGCGCTGAAAAAAGCAAAACCAACTCAGGCGAAAGGCGTGTACATCAAGAAAGTTAGCATCTCCACCACCATGGGTGCAGGTGTTGCAGTTGACCAGGCTGGCCTGAGCGCTGCTGCAAACTAATGCCTTTACGTGGGCGGTGATTTTGTCTACAATCTTACCCCCACGTTTGCTAACGAAAGTTAGCGGCTAAAAGATTTGTTCGTTGGAGCCTGGCCTAATCCAGGCCTCCGTCGAAGACCGCAGGTGTTTCGCAAGAGACTTAATCCCCTGCGTAGACGGTGACAGAACGCTAAGATTATTTTTGGATACTCTGGCTTGTTTCTGCTCACCGTATTAAGACGCTCTTTCCGTTGGGGAGAGTGAAGTGAGTTCCGGAACATGAGTTCCGGCAAACATCCAGGAGCAAAGCTAATGGCTTTAAATCTTCAAGACAAACAAGCGATTGTTGCTGAAGTCAGCGAAGTAGCCAAAGGCGCGCTGTCTGCAGTAGTTGCGGATTCCCGTGGCGTTACTGTAGACAAAATGACTGAACTGCGTAAAGCAGGTCGTGAAGCTGGCGTATACATGCGTGTTGTTCGTAACACCCTGCTGCGTCGCGTAGTTGAAGGTACTCAGTTCGAGTGCCTGAAAGACACGTTTGTTGGTCCGACCCTGATTGCATACTCTATGGAACACCCGGGCGCTGCTGCTCGTCTGTTCAAAGAGTTCGCGAAAGCGAATGCAAAATTTGAGGTCAAAGCTGCAGCCTTTGAAGGTGAGTTGATCCCGGCATCGCAAATCGATCGCCTGGCAACCCTGCCGACCTACGAAGAAGCAATTGCACGCCTGATGGCAACCATGAAAGAAGCTTCGGCTGGCAAACTGGTTCGCACTCTGGCTGCTGTTCGCGATGCGAAAGAAGCTGCTTAATCGCAGTTATCTTTATAAAGCATTCGCTTACGTATAAACTTATTCTGATTTTCAGGAACAATTTAAATGTCTATCACTAAAGATCAAATCATTGAAGCAGTTGCAGCTATGTCCGTAATGGACGTTGTAGAACTGATTTCTGCAATGGAAGAAAAATTCGGTGTTTCTGCTGCTGCTGCTGTAGCTGTAGCTGCGGGCCCGGCTGAAGCTGCTGAAGAAAAAACTGAATTCGACGTAATTCTGAAAGCTGCTGGCGCTAACAAAGTTGCTGTTATCAAAGCAGTACGTGGCGCAACTGGCCTGGGTCTGAAAGAAGCTAAAGACCTGGTAGAATCTGCTCCAGCTGCGCTGAAAGAAGGCGTGAGCAAAGACGACGCAGAAGCACTGAAAAAATCTCTGGAAGAAGCTGGCGCTGAAGTTGAAGTTAAATAAGCCAACTTTTCTGGTTGCAGCCTGAGTAATTAGGCTGATGGCTGGTGACTTTTTAGTCACCAGCCTTTTTGCGCTGTAAGGCATCAGTAGCATTTCACACTGTTTGACTGCTGATTGTCCTGACAATGCATGTTTCTATCGACGACTTAATATATTGCGACAGGGTGCTCGCTCTGTGTAAATCGCGACGAAATGATTTAAGCGTGATAGCAACAGGTATTGCGGAAAGTATTCAATTTTCCGGTCCACAAAATGGTGTTGCACAAACTGTCCCTTCGTCGGACAGATGGGTCGACTTGTCAGCGAGCTGAGGAACCCTATGGTTTACTCCTATACCGAGAAAAAACGTATTCGTAAGGATTTTGGTAAACGTCCACAAGTTCTGGACATTCCATATCTCCTTTCTATCCAGCTTGACTCGTTCCAGAAGTTTATCGAGCAAGATCCTGAAGGGCAGTACGGTCTGGAAGCAGCCTTCCGCTCCGTGTTCCCGATTCAGAGCTACAGCGGTAACTCCGAGCTGCAGTACGTCAGCTACCGCCTTGGCGAACCGGTGTTTGACGTTCAGGAATGTCAGATCCGTGGCGTGACCTATTCCGCACCGCTGCGCGTAAAACTGCGTCTGGTGATCTACGAGCGCGAAGCGCCGGAAGGCACCGTTAAAGACATTAAAGAACAAGAAGTCTACATGGGTGAAATTCCACTCATGACGGACAACGGTACTTTCGTTATCAACGGTACTGAGCGTGTTATCGTTTCCCAGCTGCATCGTAGCCCGGGCGTCTTCTTCGACAGCGATAAAGGTAAAACACACTCTTCCGGTAAAGTACTGTATAACGCACGCATCATTCCTTACCGTGGTTCATGGCTGGACTTCGAGTTCGATCCGAAAGACAACCTGTTTGTCCGTATCGACCGTCGTCGTAAGCTGCCTGCAACCATCATTCTGCGTGCGCTGCAATACACCACTGAACAGATCCTGGACCTGTTCTTTGAGAAAGTGATCTTTGAAATCCGCGACAACAAGCTGCAGATGGAGCTGGTGCCGGAACGTCTGCGTGGTGAGACCGCGTCGTTCGACATCGAAGCCGACGGCAAAGTGTATGTGGAAAAAGGTCGCCGTATCACCGCGCGCCACATCCGCCAGCTGGAAAAAGATGATATCAAACTCATCGAAGTTCCGGTTGAGTACATTGCAGGAAAAGTAGCCGCGAAAGATTACGTTGACGAGTCAACGGGTGAGCTGATCTGCCCAGCGAACATGGAGCTGAGCCTGGATCTGCTGGCTAAGCTGAGCCAGTCTGGTCACAAACGTATCGAAACGCTGTTCACCAACGATCTGGACCACGGTGCGTATATCTCTGAGACTATTCGCGTCGACCCAACCACCGATCGTCTGAGCGCGCTGGTCGAAATCTACCGCATGATGCGTCCTGGTGAGCCACCAACTCGCGAAGCGGCGGAAAGCCTGTTCGAGAACCTGTTCTTCTCCGAAGACCGCTACGATCTGTCCGCGGTTGGTCGTATGAAGTTCAACCGTTCTCTGCTGCGCGACGAAATCGAAGGTTCCGGTATCCTGAGCAAAGACGACATCATCGAAGTGATGAAGAAGCTCATCGATATCCGTAACGGTAAAGGCGAAGTGGACGATATCGACCACCTCGGCAACCGTCGTATCCGTTCCGTAGGCGAAATGGCGGAAAACCAATTCCGCGTTGGCCTGGTACGTGTAGAGCGTGCGGTGAAAGAGCGTCTGTCTCTGGGCGATCTGGATACCCTGATGCCTCAGGATATGATCAACGCCAAGCCGATTTCTGCAGCAGTGAAAGAGTTCTTCGGTTCAAGCCAGCTGTCTCAGTTCATGGACCAGAACAACCCGCTGTCTGAGATTACGCACAAACGTCGTATCTCTGCACTCGGCCCAGGCGGTCTGACCCGTGAACGCGCAGGCTTTGAAGTTCGAGACGTACACCCGACGCACTACGGTCGCGTATGTCCAATCGAAACGCCTGAAGGTCCAAACATCGGTCTGATCAACTCCCTGTCCGTGTACGCACAGACTAACGAATACGGTTTCCTCGAGACCCCGTACCGTAAAGTGACCGACGGTGTTGTAACCGACGAAATTCACTACCTGTCTGCTATCGAAGAAGGCAACTACGTTATCGCTCAGGCGAACTCCAACCTGGATGACGAAGGCCACTTTGTAGAAGATCTGGTTACCTGCCGTAGCAAAGGCGAATCCAGCCTGTTCAGCCGCGACCAGGTTGACTACATGGACGTATCCACCCAGCAGGTGGTATCCGTCGGTGCGTCCCTGATCCCGTTCCTGGAACACGATGACGCCAACCGTGCATTGATGGGTGCGAACATGCAACGTCAGGCCGTTCCAACTCTGCGCGCTGATAAGCCGCTGGTTGGTACCGGTATGGAACGTGCTGTTGCCGTTGACTCCGGTGTTACTGCGGTTGCTAAACGTGGTGGTACTGTTCAGTACGTCGATGCATCCCGTATCGTTATCAAAGTTAACGAAGACGAGATGTATCCGGGCGAAGCAGGTATCGACATTTATAACCTGACCAAATACACCCGTTCTAACCAGAACACCTGTATCAACCAGATGCCTTGTGTGTCTCTGGGTGAGCCAGTTGAGCGCGGCGACGTGCTGGCAGACGGTCCGTCCACCGACCTCGGTGAACTGGCGCTCGGTCAGAACATGCGCGTAGCGTTCATGCCGTGGAACGGTTACAACTTCGAAGACTCCATCCTCGTCTCCGAGCGTGTGGTTCAGGAAGATCGTTTCACCACCATCCACATTCAGGAACTGGCGTGTGTGTCCCGTGACACCAAGCTGGGGCCAGAAGAGATCACCGCTGACATCCCTAACGTGGGTGAAGCTGCGCTCTCCAAACTGGATGAATCCGGTATCGTTTACATCGGTGCGGAAGTGACCGGTGGCGACATCCTGGTTGGTAAGGTTACGCCGAAAGGTGAAACCCAGCTGACGCCAGAAGAGAAACTGCTGCGTGCAATCTTCGGTGAGAAAGCGTCTGACGTTAAAGACTCTTCTCTGCGCGTACCAAACGGTGTTTCCGGTACGGTTATCGACGTTCAGGTCTTCACCCGTGACGGCGTTGAGAAAGATAAACGTGCGCTGGAAATCGAAGAGATGCAGCTCAAACAGGCTAAGAAAGACCTGTCTGAAGAACTGCAGATCCTCGAAGCGGGTCTGTTCAGCCGTATCTATGCGGTGCTGGTTGCCGGTGGCGTTGAAGCTGAGAAGCTCGACAAACTGCCACGCGATCGCTGGCTGGAACTGGGCCTGACCGACGAAGAGAAACAAAATCAGCTGGAACAGCTGGCTGAGCAGTATGATGAACTGAAACACGAGTTCGAGAAAAAACTCGAAGCGAAACGCCGCAAAATCACTCAGGGCGACGATCTGGCACCAGGCGTGCTGAAGATTGTTAAGGTGTATCTGGCCGTTAAACGTCAGATCCAGCCTGGTGATAAGATGGCAGGTCGTCACGGTAACAAGGGTGTTATCTCTAAGATCAACCCGATCGAAGATATGCCGCACGATGCTAACGGTACGCCGGTAGATATCGTACTGAACCCACTGGGCGTACCGTCTCGTATGAACATCGGTCAGATCCTGGAAACTCACCTGGGTATGGCTGCGAAAGGTATCGGCGACAAGATTAACGCCATGCTGAAGCAGCAGGAAGAAGTCGCGAAACTGCGCGAATTCATCCAGCGTGCCTACGATCTGGGTACCGACGTGCGTCAGAAAGTCGACCTGAATACCTTCAGCGATGAAGAAGTGCTGCGTCTGGCTGAGAACCTGAAAAAAGGTATGCCAATCGCAACGCCAGTCTTCGACGGTGCGAAAGAAGCTGAAATTAAAGAGCTGCTGCAACTGGGTGGTCTGCCAACGTCTGGTCAGATTACGCTGTTTGACGGCCGTACCGGTGAACAGTTCGAGCGTCCGGTAACCGTAGGTTACATGTACATGCTGAAACTGAACCACCTGGTCGACGACAAGATGCACGCTCGTTCTACTGGTTCTTACAGCCTGGTTACTCAGCAGCCGCTGGGTGGTAAGGCACAGTTCGGTGGTCAGCGCTTCGGGGAGATGGAAGTGTGGGCGCTGGAAGCATACGGCGCGGCATACACCCTGCAGGAAATGCTCACCGTTAAGTCTGATGACGTGAACGGTCGTACCAAGATGTATAAAAACATCGTGGACGGCAACCATCAGATGGAGCCGGGCATGCCAGAATCCTTCAACGTACTGTTGAAAGAGATTCGTTCGCTGGGTATCAACATCGAACTGGAAGACGAGTAATTCTCGCTCAAACAGGTCACTGGTGCCGGGTTAACCCCCGGCACCAGATTGTGCTAACTCCGACGGGAGCAAATCCGTGAAAGATTTATTAAAGTTTCTGAAAGCGCAGACTAAAACCGAAGAGTTTGATGCGATCAAAATTGCTCTGGCTTCGCCAGACATGATCCGTTCATGGTCTTTCGGTGAAGTTAAAAAGCCGGAAACCATCAACTACCGTACGTTCAAACCTGAGCGTGACGGCCTTTTCTGTGCGCGTATTTTCGGGCCAGTAAAAGATTACGAGTGCCTGTGCGGTAAGTACAAGCGCCTGAAACACCGTGGTGTGATCTGTGAGAAGTGCGGCGTTGAAGTGACCCAGACCAAAGTGCGTCGTGAGCGCATGGGCCACATCGAGCTGGCGTCTCCGACCGCTCACATCTGGTTCCTGAAATCTCTGCCGTCCCGTATCGGTCTGCTGCTGGATATGCCGCTGCGCGATATCGAACGCGTTCTGTACTTCGAATCTTATGTGGTTATCGAAGGCGGGATGACGAACCTGGAACGTCATCAGATCCTGACTGAAGAGCAGTATCTGGACGCGCTGGAAGAGTTCGGTGACGAATTCGACGCGAAGATGGGTGCGGAAGCTATTCAGGCCCTGCTGAAGAGCATGGATCTGGAGCAAGAGTGCGAGCAGCTGCGTGAAGAGCTGAACGAAACCAACTCCGAAACCAAACGTAAAAAGCTGACCAAGCGTATCAAACTGCTGGAAGCGTTCGTTCAGTCTGGTAACAAACCAGAGTGGATGATCCTGACCGTTCTGCCGGTTCTGCCGCCAGATCTGCGTCCACTGGTTCCGCTGGATGGTGGTCGTTTCGCAACGTCCGATCTGAACGATCTGTATCGTCGCGTTATCAACCGTAACAACCGTCTGAAACGTCTGCTGGATCTGGCTGCGCCGGACATCATCGTACGAAACGAAAAACGTATGCTGCAGGAAGCGGTTGATGCCCTGCTGGATAACGGTCGTCGCGGTCGTGCGATCACCGGTTCTAACAAACGTCCTCTGAAATCTTTGGCCGACATGATCAAAGGTAAGCAGGGTCGTTTTCGTCAGAACCTGCTCGGTAAGCGTGTTGACTACTCCGGCCGTTCTGTTATCACCGTAGGTCCATACCTGCGTCTGCATCAGTGCGGTCTGCCGAAGAAAATGGCACTGGAGCTGTTCAAACCGTTCATCTACGGCAAGCTGGAGTTGCGTGGCCTCGCCACCACCATCAAAGCCGCTAAGAAAATGGTTGAGCGTGAAGAAGCTGTCGTTTGGGATATCCTGGACGAAGTTATCCGCGAACACCCGGTACTGCTGAACCGTGCACCAACACTGCACCGTCTGGGTATCCAGGCATTTGAGCCAGTCCTGATCGAAGGTAAAGCTATCCAGCTGCACCCGCTGGTTTGTGCGGCATATAACGCCGACTTCGATGGTGACCAGATGGCTGTTCACGTACCGCTGACGCTGGAAGCCCAGCTCGAAGCGCGTGCGCTGATGATGTCTACCAACAACATCCTGTCCCCAGCGAACGGTGAACCTATCATCGTTCCTTCTCAGGACGTTGTATTGGGTCTGTACTACATGACCCGTGACTGTGTTAACGCCAAAGGCGAAGGCATGGTGCTGACTGGCCCGAAAGAAGCTGAGCGTATTTATCGCGCTGGCCTGGCCTCTCTGCATGCGCGCGTTAAAGTGCGTATCACCGAATACGAAAAAGATGAAAACGGCGAATTCGTTGCGAAAACCAGCCTGAAAGACACGACCGTTGGCCGTGCCATTCTGTGGATGATCGTTCCGAAAGGTCTGCCTTTCTCCATCGTCAACCAGGCGCTGGGCAAGAAAGCGATCTCCAAAATGCTGAACACCTGTTACCGCATTCTGGGTCTGAAGCCGACCGTTATCTTCGCTGACCAGACAATGTATACCGGCTTTGCTTATGCAGCGCGTTCAGGTGCATCTGTTGGTATCGATGACATGGTCATCCCAGAGAAGAAACACGAGATCATCTCTGAAGCGGAAGCCGAAGTTGCTGAGATCCAGGAGCAGTTCCAGTCTGGTCTGGTTACCGCGGGCGAACGCTATAACAAAGTTATCGATATCTGGGCCGCGGCGAACGATCGTGTATCCAAAGCGATGATGGATAACCTGCAGACCGAAACCGTGATTAACCGTGACGGCGTAGAAGAGCAGCAGGTTTCCTTCAACAGCATCTACATGATGGCCGACTCCGGTGCGCGTGGTTCCGCAGCACAGATTCGTCAGCTGGCAGGTATGCGTGGTCTGATGGCGAAGCCAGATGGCTCCATCATCGAAACGCCAATCACCGCGAACTTCCGTGAAGGTCTGAACGTACTCCAGTACTTCATCTCCACCCACGGTGCTCGTAAGGGTCTGGCGGATACCGCACTGAAAACTGCGAACTCCGGTTATCTGACGCGTCGTCTGGTTGACGTTGCTCAGGATCTGGTTGTGACCGAAGACGATTGTGGCACCCTCGAAGGTATCACCATGACCCCGGTTATCGAGGGCGGTGATGTTAAAGAGCCACTGCGCGATCGCGTTCTGGGTCGTGTTACCGCGGAAGACATTCTGAAGCCGGGTACTGCAGACATTCTGGTTCCACGCAACACGCTGCTGCACGAGCACTGGTGTGACCTGCTGGAAGCGAACTCTGTTGACTCCGTGAAAGTACGTTCCGTTGTATCCTGTGACACCGACTTTGGTGTATGTGCGCACTGCTACGGTCGTGACCTGGCGCGTGGCCACATCATCAACAAAGGTGAAGCAATCGGCGTTATCGCGGCACAGTCCATCGGTGAGCCGGGTACACAGCTGACGATGCGTACGTTCCACATCGGTGGTGCGGCATCTCGTGCGGCTGCTGAATCCAGCATCCAGGTGAAAAACAAAGGTAGCATCAAGCTCAGCAACGCGAAGTCTGTTGTTAACTCCGCAGGCAAGCTGGTTGTAACCTCTCGTAATACCGAGCTGAAGCTGATCGACGAATTCGGTCGTACCAAAGAGAGCTATAAAGTGCCTTACGGTGCGGTTATGGCGAAAGGTGATGGTGAGCAGGTTGCTGGCGGTGAAACCGTTGCAAACTGGGATCCACACACCATGCCGGTTATCACCGAAGTAAGTGGTTTCATCCGCTTCACTGACATGATCGACGGCCAGACCATTACTCGTCAGACTGACGAGCTGACCGGTCTGTCTTCTCTGGTGGTTCTGGATTCTGCTGAACGTACTACCGGTGGTAAAGATCTGCGTCCTGCGCTGAAAATCGTTGATGCTCAGGGTAACGACGTTCTGATCCCGGGTACCGACATGCCTGCGCAGTACTTCCTGCCGGGTAAAGCGATCGTTCAGCTGGAAGATGGCATTCAGATCGGTGCGGGTGATGCTCTGGCGCGTATTCCACAGGAATCCAGCGGTACCAAGGACATCACCGGTGGTCTGCCACGCGTTGCGGACCTGTTCGAAGCACGTCGTCCGAAAGAGCCTGCAATCCTGGCTGAAATCAGCGGTATCATCTCCTTCGGTAAAGAGACCAAAGGGAAACGCCGTCTGGTTATCACTCCAGTAGATGGCAGCGAACCGTACGAAGAGATGATTCCTAAGTGGCGTCAGCTCAACGTGTTCGAAGGTGAACGTGTAGAACGTGGTGACGTGGTTTCCGATGGTCCAGAAGCTCCGCACGACATTCTGCGTCTTCGTGGCGTACACGCGGTAACGCGTTACATCACCAACGAAGTGCAGGACGTTTACCGTCTGCAGGGCGTTAAGATTAACGATAAGCACATTGAAGTTATCGTTCGTCAGATGCTGCGTAAAGCAACCATCGAAAACGCAGGCAGCTCCGAGTTCCTGGAAGGCGAGCAGGTTGAATACTCACGCGTCAAGATTGCTAACCGCGATCTGGAAGCGAACGGCAAAATCGGTGCGACCTTCTCGCGCGATCTGCTGGGTATCACCAAAGCGTCTCTGGCAACCGAGTCCTTCATCTCTGCAGCATCGTTCCAGGAAACGACTCGTGTCCTGACCGAAGCCGCTGTTGCTGGTAAGCGTGATGAACTGCGCGGTCTGAAAGAGAACGTTATCGTGGGCCGTCTGATCCCGGCGGGTACCGGTTATGCGTACCATCAGGATCGTATGCGTCGTCGTGCTGCGGGCGAACTGCCAGCTGCACCGCAGGTGACTGCTGAAGATGCATCCGCGAGCCTGGCAGAACTGCTGAACGCAGGTCTGGGTGGTTCCGACAACGAGTAATCGTTGAGCCGCTAATAAAAAACCCGCCTCGGCGGGTTTTTTTACATCTGCATGTTTTCAATTCACCAGCGGGATCCGACGATAAAGCTCAATCATATCGCCCGCCAGATCCTGAATGACCATCGCGTTCATCAGGTGATCCTGAGAGTGGACGGTGATCAGGTTAACCGGAAGCTTCCCGGTCCCTTCGTCAAGACCGATAAGCTGCGTCTGTATGGTGTGCGCATGCTTCACATATTCGCGCGACTCTTCCATCGCTTTTTCAGCTTCGTCAAACTCCCCTTTACGCGCCATCTGCAACGCCGTCAGGGCTGCACTACGCGCCGCGCCTGCATTGACCAGCAGCTCCATAATCGTGGTTTCTAAGTCTTCCATTATGACTCCAGAAGTTTGAGTGCTTTTTCCAGTACGGCATCACCTTTCATCATGCCGTAATCCATCATGTCGATCACCGCGACCTTTTTACCCAACGGGTCGGCCTGCGCCTGGAGTTTAGCCTGCTCGTATTTAACCTGTGGCCCCAGCAATACGATGTCGGCCGTCGCGATGTTGTCTTTAAACTCCGCAACCGGAACGGCTTTAATGGTGACTTCAACCCCTTTTTTCTGCGCGGCGTCTTTCATACGTTGAACCAGCATGCTGGTTGACATTCCCGCTGCACAGCATAAAACGATGTTCTTCATAATCAGCCTCGATCTACATGTGTTTATTGATAATTATCCCGTGCAGACCGCTTCAACAACCGGTTTACCGCGATTGTGTGTCAGGCATCACAAAGAAACCGGCGATTTTCTGAAACCGGTTACAATTTCGCGTTGTCGGGTACCCGGCCCGTCGAAACGGGCAGGGGTGAAAGAGGGAGGATTAGCTGATGGACGTTCGGTTAATGCGGTTTTTGCCCTGCTGTTTGGCGCTGTAGAGGGCGTTATCAACGCTTCCGACAAGTTGTTCCAGCGGTTCAAAGTGCCACTCCCCAAGACCACCGCTGAACGTAACCCGCAGGTTTTCTTCCCGCCAGACGCGCTTTTCAACGGCGGTACGCCACGCTTCCAGCAATGAGAGCGCAGACGTCATCTGCTCAGCCTGGAAAATTACCGCGAACTCTTCTCCACCGTAGCGGTAAATCGAGACGTCATGTGGCTGCATGATCTGGATCCCTTCGCGGGCCACGTTGCGCAGAACGATATCACCGGTCAGGTGGCCCAGCGTGTCGTTAATCGATTTAAAGTTATCAATGTCCACCAGCGCCAGCGCGAAAGGCTGCTGGGCATTCAGCAGCTCGGCGATATCGCTATCGAACGCGCGGCGGTTTTTACAGCCCGTCAGCGCATCGTGAGTCGCCTGACGCACATAGGCCATCTCACGCTCTTTATTGGACTGGATAGTATGGCTCAGCATCGCTTCCAGGCGCGGCGCTTCGCTGACGTCGCCGGTTTTGATGGCATTGATAATGTGCATCAGCACGCTACGCGAGGCGTGGCGCAGGTATAAGCCGAAGAGGATGATGATGATGGCCGCCAGCGCAAATCCCCAGCCAACAATCGTCGTTTCGTGGCGGGTGATATCGGTGAGCGTCTCGCCAGAGACCCGGTAGATGACAAACCAGTCCGGGTTGGTAAACGAGTAGTAGTAATACCAGACGTTGCTTTTCTTGTCGTAAAGGTGGCCTTCACCGCTGGTCATTTTGTCCATCAGCGCTTCGCTAACGTACTGTTTGAAGAGCGCGCCTGTATCCGGGTGAAGCACCACGGCGCCGTCGCGTTCGACGACGAAGAATTCCCCCTGAACGGGTGCCACCATCTGACGCAGGGTGTAGCCCATTGACGTCAAATCGAGATGAAACGCGATCGTTCCCTTCAGTCTTCCTTCGGGAGAAATCAATGGCTTATAGAGTGTGACCGTCGGATGGCCAGTGAAGTAGTCCATGTAGGGGCTGGTATAGTGGCTGAAGATGCTGGCTTCGGCCTGGGCGACAAACCACGGCCGCGTCCGGGGATCGAAGGTTTTACTTTTCTCCGTGGGGAGTACTTCCGGTACGCGGAGATAATGCCCCTGCGTGTCCGCCAGCGAGATGGAGGAGACGGTCGGCATCAGGTTCTGCAGATGCATCACCATCTGTAGCCCTTGCGTCGGGTTGACGTTGAGCGTCTCGTTTAGCCTGTCGTTACGCGAAAAGTACATCGCGGCACGGCCCAGGATATAGTCGTTTTCACGCAGGATCGACCCGGTGTAGTTCACCGCCAGGTTGTGCGTGAAATTGCTGTTTATCTTATGATAATCCTCAAGAAAATCCTTTCGTTGCGAAAGCGTCACCGCGATCGCGATCACCGCAAAACTGCAGAGGATCCCCGCGAAGCTGAGCATGATTGGCCGGGTAAAAGAGAGCTTTTTGCTGTGAAGTGCCATGAGCTGTACATCGTTCCTGATGGTGAATACTTTTCGTTTGCCGATATCCTCTCAGCATAGTCGCTGTCCTGCGGTTAGCGGTGAATTATACGGCACACGATTTCTGGCGGGATGATTTATCTTAAGAATCATTAAGAAAATACTTATTCAGCTTGCTGGCGGCCGTTTGTGTAATGAACCAGAGGCAGGGCGAAACGAGGAAGAAGCTTTTCGCCCTGGTCAGCATCCGTTGCTGACCGTGCAACAATAAAAAACCGGACGATCGCTGACAATCCTCCGGTTTTGCCTTTTCGTCGCGCCTCGACAATTTTTTAAGGTGTTGCAGTGCGTTTCATCGTCACTGCGAGGCTCTTCCCAGCCAGCTGTCCCAGTCTTTCCAGACAGGCTGAAGACCCTGCGCCGTCAGGGCTGCGGCGACCGCTTCAGGACGTCGCCCGTCATGCGGCACAAACTGCTCCAGCTCCGGACGATCGTCGGCGTAGCCGCCAGGCTGCGTTTTGGAGAACGCGCTGACGTTGTTAATCGCAAGCGGGATAACGCGATCGCGAAACGCCGGGGACTCACGCGTTGAGAGCGATAATTCAACCTCCGGGGCGAGCAGGCGAAACGCGCAGATGATCTGCACCAGCTGGCGTTCATCCATCAGCGAAGCCGGTTCAATTCCGCCCGCGCAAGGTCTAAGGCGCGGGAAGGAGACGGAATAACGGCTCTGCCAGTAGTGCTGCTGAAGCCACAGCAAATGTTCCGCCACCATATAGCAATCCACCCGCCAGCTGTCAGAGAGCCCGATCAGCGCGCCCAGACCGATTTTGTCGATGCCCGCGCGACCCAACCTGTCCGGCGTTTCCAGGCGGAAAAAGAAATCCTGTTTCTTGCCCTTCAGGTGATGCCGGGCGTACGTCGTCTCGTGATAGGTTTCCTGGTAGACCATGACCCCGTCCAGCCCGAGGGTCTTGAGTTCCGCGTACTCCTCCTGCGACAGGGGCTGCACTTCCATCTGCAACGACGCAAACTGACGACGAATGGCGGGAAGGTGCTGACGGAAATAGCCCATTCCCACTTTTCCCTGATGCTCGCCCGTGACCAGCAGAAGATGTTCAAAGCCCATTTCTCGAATGGCCGCGCACTCGCGGGCGATCTCACCTTCATCGAGCGTTTTACGCCTGATGCGGTTGCTCATGGAGAAGCCGCAGTAGGTGCAGTCATTGGCGCACAGGTTTGAGAGGTAGAGCGGCACGTAGAAGCTCACCGTGTTGCCAAAGCGCTGGCGGGTAAGCCTCTGGGCGCGCTGCGCCATCGGTTCGAGGTACGCGCTGGCCGCCGGGGAGAGCAGGGCCATCAGATCTTCGCGGGTCAGGTGGCGGGCATTGAGCGCGCGCTCCACGTCAGCCGCCGTTTTGCTGTTGATGCGTAGGGCAATGTCGTCCCAGTTAAGCTGTCGCCAGCGCTCGGTAAACGTGCTCATGAGATCGCCTCCAGAAAACCGGTCAGCGGGCTGGTGGCCTGCGCCTGGAAACTGCGCGAGCCGGGGCCAGACTCCCTTGCCAGCAGGCCAGCCTCTACGGCCATGCGGAACGCACGCGCCATCATGACCGGATCGTCGGCCACCGCGATGGCCGTATTGACCAGCACCGCGTCAGCACCCATCTCCAGCGCCTGCGCGGCATGGCTGGGCACGCCAATGCCCGCATCAACCACCACAGGTACGGTAGCCTGCTCAATAATGATTTCCAGCATCGCGCGGGTTTCCAGCCCCTGGTTGGAGCCAATGGGGGCGCCCAGCGGCATGACGGCGGCGCAGCCGACCTCTTCGAGACGTTTGCACAGCACCGGGTCGGCCCCGCAGTAAGGCAGGACGGTAAACCCTTGCTGAACCAGCTTTTCAGCCGCTTTCAGCGTTTCAATCGGGTCGGGCAGCAGCCAGCGGGCATCCGGATGAATTTCCAGCTTCAGCCAGCGGGTGCCGAGCGCCTCGCGGGCCAGCTGCGCGGCGAAAATCGCCTCTTCGGCCGTTTTGGCACCGGAGGTGTTGGGCAGCAGCGTGACGCCAGCCTCCAGTAAAGGCGCCAGAATGGCATCGCTGTGATGGCGCAGATCCACGCGCTTGAGCGCCAGCGTCACCAGCTGGCTGCCGCTTTCACGAATGGCATCCACCATCAGCTGCGGCGAGGCGAATTTTCCGGTACCGGTAAACAGATGCGAATCAAAAACCTTATCGGCAATACGTAACATCTCAGCCCCCTGCGATAACCTGAAACAGCAGGATCTGGTCGCCTTCATTGACCTGCTGATGTTCCCACTGCTCGCGCGGCAGGATCTGTTGATTGAGCGCCAGCGCCGTTCCCGGCTTGAGCTGACGCAGCTTGTCGAGCAGTGCGGCAACGGTAAGCCCGTCGTCGCATCTCATCGGCTCATCGTTAAACAGAATGCGCATCGCGGCCTCCGCATACCGGGCAGCGGCTGGCGCGGCGTAACGCCAGCTGGCGCCAGCCGCTGGAGCGGGCATCAAATAGCCGTAGCGTATTGCGTTCCGTCTCCATGCCGCTGAGCAGCTTGATGGCCTCCAGCGCCTGCATGGTGCCCATCACGCCGACCACCGGACCAAGAATGCCCGCGGTACGGCAGTTGCGCGTCGGCTCGGCATCGTCCGGCCACAGGCAGCGATAGCAGCCCTGCGACCACGGCGGGGTCAGGACCATCATCTGCCCGCCGAACCCCACCGCGCTGGCGGTGATAAGCGGCGTATGATTTGCCACGCAGGCGGCGTTGATCGCCTGGCGCGTCGCCATGTTGTCGGTACAGTCCAGCACCACGTCGGCAAGGGCGACCTCACGGCTGAGGTTGTCACCGCTGAGCCGTTCCTGCAGGGCAATCAGCGCGATATCCGGGTTGAGCTGGTTCAGGCGCTGCCGGGTGATTTGCGCTTTCGGCTGGTTGATATCCTCGGTGGTAAAGAGGATTTGCCGCTGCAGGTTGCTGAGGTGAACCTCGTCGTCGTCGGCCAGCACCAGCGTACCGATACCTGCGCCAGCCAGGTAAAGCGCGGCGGGCGCGCCTAATCCACCCAGACCGACAATCAGCACCCGGCTGGCGAGCAGTTTTTGCTGGCCGTCAATGGCGATATCCTCCAGCAGGATCTGACGGCTGTAGCGCATAAAGTCACGATCGTTCATCGCCCGCTCCTGCCAGCTTTAAAAGCTGTTCGGTGGCGGACCGCCAGTCTGCGGCCTGGCTGATGGCGCTGACGACGGCGATGCTGCCGACGCCGGTCTCCAGCACCGCCTGGGCACGTTCAAGGCTGATTCCGCCGATGGCGACGGTGGGGTAATCGGCAAGGCGTTTAACGTGACTCGCCAGCTGCGTCAGCCCCTGCGGTGCGGAGGGCATCTGCTTGGTTTGCGTCGGGAAGACGTGACCGAGCGCGATGTAAGACGGACGGGCCGCCAGGGCCACGTCGATCTCCATGTCATCGTGTGTTGAAACGCCAAGACGCAGTCCGGCTTCGCGGATAGCGCTCAGATCCGTTGTTTCCAGGTCCTCCTGACCCAGATGCACGCCGTACGCCCGGTGCTTAACGGCCAGCCGCCAGTAATCGTTGATAAACAGGCGGGCGTTATGCCGACGCCCCAGCTCAATGGCGGCAACCACATCGGCTTCCACCTCCTCATCGCGCTTATCCTTGATGCGCAGCTGAATTGTGCGAACGCCTGCCTCCAGCAGTCGCTCTATCCACGCCACGCTGTCCACCACCGGATAGAGCCCTAAACGGTAGGGGACGGGCGGGAAATCGGGCTGGTACATTACGCCTCCTCTTTTTTGAGGTAGATTTCGCCGCCTCTGGCGCGGAAGGTTTCGGACATGTCCGCCATCCCCACTTCAATGGTTTGCGCGGCGGCGTAGTCGCGCACCTCCTGGCTGATTTTCATCGAGCAGAATTTTGGCCCGCACATGGAGCAGAAGTGCGCGACTTTGCCCGATTCCTGCGGCAGGGTCTCGTCGTGATAGGCGCGGGCGGTGAACGGGTCCAGCGCCAGGTTGAACTGGTCTTCCCAGCGGAATTCAAAGCGCGCCTTCGACATGGCGTTATCGCGGATTTGCGCGCCCGGATGGCCTTTGGCCAGATCCGCCGCGTGGGCGGCAATTTTGTAGGTAATCAGCCCCTGCTTCACGTCCTCTTTGTTTGGCAGGCCGAGGTGCTCTTTCGGCGTCACGTAGCAGAGCATGGCGCAGCCGAACCAGCCGATCATCGCCGCCCCAATCCCTGACGTGAAGTGGTCGTAGCCTGGCGCAATATCGGTGGTCAACGGGCCCAGGGTGTAGAACGGCGCTTCGTGGCAGTGCTCCAGTTCTTCGGTCATGTTGCGACGAATCATCTGCATCGGCACGTGTCCCGGACCTTCAATCATCACCTGCACGTCATACTCCCAGGCGATTTTGGTCAGTTCGCCCAGCGTGTGCAGTTCGGCAAACTGCGCTTCGTCGTTCGCGTCGCGAATAGAGCCCGGACGCAGGCCGTCGCCCAGCGACAGAGAGACATCATACGCGGCGCAGATTTCGCAGATCTCGCGGAAGTGTTCGTAGAGGAAGTTTTCCTGGTGATGGGACAGGCACCACTTCGCCATGATAGAACCGCCGCGCGAGACGATGCCGGTCAGACGCTTCGCGGTCATCGGCACGTAGCGCAGCAGCACGCCCGCGTGAATGGTGAAGTAGTCCACGCCCTGCTCGGCCTGCTCCAGCAGCGTGTCGCGGAACGCTTCCCAGGTAAGGTCTTCGGCGATGCCGTTGACCTTCTCCAGCGCCTGATAAATCGGGACGGTGCCAATCGGTACCGGGCTGTTACGCAGGATCCATTCGCGGGTTTCGTGAATATAACGGCCAGTGGAGAGATCCATTACCGTGTCCGCACCCCAGCGCGTGGACCAGACCAGCTTCTCCACCTCTTCTTCGATGGAGGAGGTGACGGCCGAGTTACCGATGTTAGCGTTGACCTTCACCAGGAAGTTGCGGCCGATAATCATCGGCTCGGATTCCGGGTGGTTGATGTTGGCAGGGATAATCGCGCGGCCTGCGGCCACTTCGTCACGCACAAACTCCGGCGTGATGTTCTCCGGCAGACGAGCGCCAAAGCCTTCACCCGGATGCTGATAGCGCAGCACTTCGCTACGGATGCGCTCGCGACCCATGTTTTCGCGGATGGCGATGAACTCCATTTCCGGCGTGACGATACCCCGGCGCGCGTAGTGCAACTGGGTCACGCATTTGCCCGCCTTAGCGCGTTTTGGCGTCAGCAGGCCGGTAAAGCGCAGCTCGTCCAGACCGTCGTCGGCCAGGCGCTCTTTGGTGTACGCAGAGCTGCGCACGCTCAGCTCTTCGCAGTCGTTACGCGCGTCAATCCAGGGCTGGCGCAGCTTCGCCAGACCCTGCTGGACGTTGATAGTAACAGAGGGATCGCCATACGGACCGGAGGTGTCATACACCGGCACGGCTTCGTTGTCTTCATACTGCGGGTTATCTTTGCTGCCGCCGATAAGCGTCGGGCTAAGCTGAATTTCGCGCATTGGGACGCGGATATCGGCCTGCGAGCCGGAAATGTAGATGCGTTTCGAGTTCGGGAAAGCGCTGCCTTCCAGCGTGTCGATGAAGTGTTGGGCCTGTGCGCGCTGTTCGCGGCGGGTCAGTTTTACAGTAGACATAGCTCATTCCAAAAGTGAAGGACATGGCTTGTCAGACGACGGATGAAGCAAGAGAGGATCGCCCGGGGGCGATTCAACAGCAGTGTGACTCTTGTTCCCTTCGCAGGTATTAGCCTGATCAGGTTCCGCGGATCCCGAATTAACGGTCTCAGCCCGCGCTTTCAGGCGCTGGGCACTCCGACAAGAAAAATCCCCCTCGTGAGAGGGGCGAATGGTTGTAAATTACTCGTTAACGGTGAAGAACTCAAGCAGGGCGCGCGACGTTCTCTTCGTTACTGATGTTCAAATCATTATCCAGCACGAGGGCGATCAGCTTATCTTCCAGCGTGAATCGCTCTTCCAGCGCTTCACCGAGGTCAGATAGCGCCTGCTGAAACTCAAGATAATTATCGTGGTCGATAGCGTTCTCGAGCGCGGAATCATAGTAATCCATGATCTGCTGGGTGTTGGCTTCCAGAAGTGGATAGAGCTTGCTGGCCGCTAAATACGGCGTTGTCCCTTCCATTTCGCGGATAATGCGTTCATAAATATTGAAATGGCCGTCGGACAGATAGTCGACCAGGCCCTGACAAAAATCATCCAGCGCTTTTTCATTCAGTCGCATAAACGATTCTTTGCCAGGCTTAATACCGACCAGATTGTAATAAGCCACGAGTAGATGCTTGCGCACATGTAGCCAGCGATCCACCAGTTTGTTACTTCCTCTAACGCGCTCAGTCAGGCTTTGCAGCTGGTTTAACATGGTCGACTCCGCAAAATGTAGGATTGAATCTGCTTATCCAGAATGTAACCACAATGCTAACAACATGTCAGTGAAGCGAAGGTAGTGCAATAGATATGGATCGTATTATTGAAAAATCAGATCTTGGTTGGTGGATCGTCAGTCACGAACAAAAATTATGGCTTCCTGCCGGAGAAATTCCCTACGGTGCAGCTGAGGCGTTCGATCTTGTTGGCCAGCCAGCGCTACAGATCGGCGAGTGGCAGGGTGAGCCGGTGTGGTTGATCCAACAGCCCCGCCGGCAGGATATGGGATCGGTGCGCCAGGTGCTGGATCTGGACGTGGGGCTGTTCCAGCTGGCGGGGCGGGGCGTGCAGCTGGCTGAGTTTTACCGCTCGCATAAATACTGCGGCTACTGCGGCCATACCATGCGCCCGAGCAAAACCGAGTGGGCGATGCTCTGCAGCCACTGCCGCGAACGCTACTATCCGCAGATCGCGCCGTGCATTATCGTCGCTATCCGCCGGGAGGATTCCATCCTGCTGGCGCAGCATACCCGCCATCGCAACGGCATTCACACCGTGCTGGCCGGCTTCGTCGAGGTGGGCGAAACGCTGGAGCAGGCGGTGGCGCGCGAGGTGATGGAGGAGAGTGGGATCAAAGTGAAGAACCTGCGCTACGTTACCTCCCAGCCGTGGCCATTCCCGCAGTCGCTGATGACGGCATTTATGGCCGAATACGACAGCGGCGAGATCGTTATCGACCAGAAAGAGCTGCTGGACGCGAACTGGTATCGCTACGACGATTTACCGCTGTTACCTCCGCCGGGCACCGTGGCGCGTCGGCTGATAGAAGATACCGTGGCAATGTGTCGGGCCGAGTATGAGTAGTGTTACACTGAGGCCATGACGCTTAAGGAACTGCAAAAATGACCGAACTGAAGAACGATCGTTATCTGCGTGCGCTGCTGCGCCAGCCCGTTGATGTCACCCCGGTGTGGATGATGCGCCAGGCGGGACGCTATCTGCCAGAGTACAAAGCCACGCGCGCGCAGGCGGGCGATTTTATGTCGCTGTGCAAAAACGCCGAGCTGGCCTGTGAAGTGACGCTCCAGCCGCTGCGCCGCTTCCCGCTGGATGCGGCGATCCTCTTCTCGGATATTCTGACCATTCCGGATGCAATGGGCCTTGGCCTGTACTTCGAAACCGGTGAAGGTCCGCGTTTCACCTCCCCAATCAAAAGCAAAGCCGACGTGGATAAGCTGCCGATCCCCGATCCGGAAGGCGAGCTGGGCTACGTGATGAACGCCGTGCGCACCATTCGCCGCGAGCTGAAAGGTGAAGTGCCGCTGATTGGCTTCTCCGGCAGCCCGTGGACGCTGGCGACCTATATGGTGGAAGGGGGCAGCAGCAAAGCCTTCACCATGATTAAAAAGATGATGTACGCCGAGCCGCTGGCCCTGCACGCGCTGCTCGACAAGCTGGCGAAGAGCGTCACCCTCTACCTGAACGCGCAGATTAAAGCCGGTGCGCAGTCGGTGATGATTTTCGATACCTGGGGCGGCGTACTGACCGGGCGCGATTATCAGCAGTTCTCCCTGTAC
The DNA here is from genome assembly GCF_000762975.1 of Enterobacter sp. UCD-UG_FMILLET. Lineage (NCBI taxonomy): Bacteria > Pseudomonadati > Pseudomonadota > Gammaproteobacteria > Enterobacterales > Enterobacteriaceae > Enterobacter > Enterobacter sp. UCD-UG_FMILLET. The sequence goes on along the minus strand of NZ_JRJC01000026.1, from coordinate 6,790 downwards.
TACATGCACAAAATCGTTGATGGCCTGCTGCGTGAAAACGAAGGTCGCCGCGTGCCGGTGACGCTGTTCACCAAAGGCGGCGGCCAGTGGCTGGAAGCGATGGCGGCAACCGGCTGCGATGCGCTGGGCCTCGACTGGACCACCGATATCGCCGATGCGCGCCGCCGCGTGGGCGACAAAGTGGCGCTGCAGGGCAATATGGACCCGTCCATGCTCTATGCGCCGCCAGCCCGTATTGAAGAAGAAGTGTCGACTATACTGTCTGGTTTCGGCCAGGGTGAAGGCCACGTCTTTAACCTCGGCCACGGCATTCATCAGGATGTACCGCCAGAACACGCAGGCGTATTTGTGGAGGCGGTGCATCGGCTTTCTGCCCAGTATCACAAGTAAGGAGTGATTATGGATCTCGCGTCGCTACGCGCTCAGCAAATCGAACTGGCCTCATCGGTGATCCGCGAGGATCGTCTGGATAAAGATCCTCCGCAGTACATTGGCGGAGCAGACGTCGGATTCGAGCAGGGTGGGGAAGTGACGCGAGCGGCGATGGTGGTACTGAAATACCCTTCGCTTGAGCTGGTGGAGTACAAGGTAGCGCGTATCGCGACCACCATGCCGTACATTCCGGGCTTTCTCTCCTTCCGCGAATATCCCGCGCTGCTGGCAGCGTGGGAGCAACTCTCGCAAAAACCTGACCTGCTGTTTGTCGATGGACACGGTATCTCACACCCGCGCCGTTTAGGCGTTGCCAGCCACTTTGGGCTGCTGGTGGATGTGCCGACCATTGGCGTCGCCAAGAAACGCCTGTGCGGCGCGTTTGAACCTCTTTCTGCCGAGCCGGGCGCGCTGGCGCCGCTTATCCATAAAGGTGAGCAGCTGGCGTGGGTCTGGCGCAGCAAGGCGCGCTGTAACCCGCTCTTTATCGCCACCGGGCACCGGGTAAGCATGGACAGTGCCCTGGCGTGGGTGCAGCGCTGCATGAAGGGTTACCGCTTGCCGGAGCCGACGCGCTGGGCAGACGCGGTGGCCTCTTCGCGTCCGGCTTTTGTTCGTTGGCAGGAAATTCAGCGATGATTCAGGTAAACTGCGCCTAATTTTCGATTCGAGAGATCATCATGCTACAAAACCCGATTCACCTGCGCCTTGAGAAACTTGAAAGCTGGCAGCACGTGACGTTTATGGCTTGCCTGTGCGAGCGCATGTATCCCAACTATGCCGCGTTCTGTAAGGAGACGGGCTTTGGTGATGGCCATATCTACCGCCGCATTCTGGATCTGATCTGGGAAACGCTGACGGTGAAAGACGCGAAGGTGAACTTCGACTCCCAGCTGGAAAAGCTGGAAGAGGCGATTCCGGCTGCGGATGATTTTGACCTGTACGGTGTCTATCCGGCGATTGATGCCTGCGTGGCGTTAAGCGAACTGCTCCACTCCCGCCTGAGCGGTGAAACGCTGGAGCACGCTATTGAAGTCAGTAAGGCGTCTATTACGACCGTCGCGATGCTGGAAATGACCCAGGAAGGTCGCGAGATGACCGACGAAGAGCTGCGTGCGAACCCGGCGGTTGAGCAAGAATGGGACATTCAGTGGGAAATTTTCCGCCTGCTGGCAGAGTGTGAAGAACGCGATATTGAGCTGATAAAAGGGCTGCGCGCGGACTTACGAGAGGCTGGTGAGAGCAATATTGGTATAATTTTTAACCAATGAGACAAGAAAACTTGAGATAACGCCCGTTTTGTCGCTCCTCGACTCTTCCCTTTCGCCCCTTGTCTGGTCTACATTTGGGGGGCGAAAAAAAGTGGCTATCGGTGCGTGTATGCAGGAGAGTGCTTTTTTGGCATTTTCGTCGCACTCGATGCTTAGCAAGCGATAAACACATTGAAAGGATAACTTATGAACAAGACTCAACTGATTGATGTAATTGCGGACAAGGCTGATCTGTCTAAAGTGCAGGCTAAAGCTGCTCTGGAATCTACCCTGGCTGCTATTACTGAGTCTCTGAAAGAAGGTGATGCTGTACAACTGGTTGGTTTCGGTACCTTCAAAGTGAACCACCGCGCTGAGCGTACTGGCCGCAACCCGCAGACCGGTAAAGAAATCAAAATCGCCGCAGCTAACGTGCCGGCATTTGTTTCTGGTAAAGCACTGAAAGACGCTGTTAAGTAAGACGCGTGGCAGTGAACAGTTTTAGCGAAGGGGCGGCAACGCCCCTTTTGTCTTTCTGGCGTGGAACGCTCGCGCTGGCAGGCATGCTGCTGCTGTCAGCCTGCAGCCACGACACCTCCCTGCCGCCGTTTACCGCCAGCGGCTACGCGGACAACCAGGGCGCGGTCAGGATCTGGCGCAAAGATTCCGGCGATGAAGTGCACCTGCTTTCTGCCTTCAGCCCGTGGCATAACGGCAATACGTCGACGGCGGAATATCGCTGGCAGGGAGATGACCTGTCGCTGATTGAACTGAACGTCTACAGCAAGACCCCCGAACACGTGAAAGTGCGTTTTGACGACCATGGCGAGCTGAGCTTTATGCAGCGCGAAGTCAGCGGTCAAAAACAGCAGCTTTCCAGCGATCAAATCGCTCTTTACCGTTATCGTGCCGAACAAATCCGACAGACCAGCGATGCGCTTCGTCTGGGACGCGTTGTGCTGCGTCAGGGGCGCTGGCATGCCGATGGGACGGTGACAACCTGCGAAGGACAGACGGTCAAGCCTGAGCTTGAATCCTGGGCAACCGAACACATTCAACGCCGTCAGCGTCATTCATCAATGGAAGTGAGTGTGGCGTGGCTGGAAGCGCCGGAAGGCTCTCAGCTGCTGCTGGTGGCGAACGAAGACTTCTGCACCTGGCAGCCGACGGAAAAAAGTTTTTGATTTAAATCCCCTCTCCCTTGAGGGAGAGGGTTAGGATGAGGGGGAAATTACTCTCCCTGCTCGCGCGCAATCGCGCGATAACCGATATCCTGACGGCTAAAGCTGCCGTTCCAGTGAATATCCGCCATCAGCGCGTAGGCGCGTTTCTGCGCTTCGGCCACGGTATGGCCCAGCGCGGTTGCGCACAGCACGCGTCCGCCGTTGGTAAGGACGCGATCGTCTTCAGCCAGCTTCGTACCCGCATGGAACACCTTCGCACCGTCAATCTCTTCCAGCGGCAGGCCGTGGATTTCATCTCCGGTGTTGTAATTGCCCGGATAGCCGCCAGCAGCAATCACCACGCCCAGAGACGCACGCTCGTCCCACTCTGAGGTTTTCTCGTCGAGCTTGCCTTCGCAGGCTGCCAGACACAGTTCCACCAGATCGGATTTCATGCGCAGCATGATGGGCTGCGTTTCCGGATCGCCAAAGCGGCAGTTGAATTCGATGACCTTAGGGTTACCCTGCTTGTCGATCATCAGACCCGCATAGAGGAAACCGGTGTAGGTGTTGCCTTCCGCCGCCATCCCTTTCACGGTCGGCCAGATGACGCGATCCATGGTGCGCTGGTGGACTTCGTCAGTCACTACCGGAGCGGGGGAGTAAGCGCCCATTCCGCCAGTATTCGGGCCGGTATCGCCATTGCCTACGCGCTTGTGGTCCTGGCTGGTGGCCATCGGCAGAACGTGCTCGCCGTCGACCATCACGATAAAGCTGGCCTCTTCACCGTCGAGGAACTCTTCGATCACGATGCGGTGGCCCGCATCGCCAAAGGCGTTGCCCGCCAGCATATCCTGAACCGCGGCTTCTGCTTCTTCGAGGGTCATCGCGACGATAACGCCTTTACCTGCGGCCAGACCGTCGGCCTTGATGACAATCGGCGCGCCTTTTTCACGCAGGTAGGCCAGGGCTGGCTCCACTTCGGTGAAGTTCTGATATTCCGCCGTCGGGATGTTATGACGCGCGAGGAAATCTTTGGTGAAGGCTTTGGAGCCTTCCAGCTGCGCGGCCCCTTGCGTAGGCCCGAAGATTGTCAGACCCGCCGCGCGGAACGCATCCACCACGCCAATCACCAGCGGCGCTTCCGGGCCCACAATCGTCAGATCGATTTTCTCGCTCTGGGCAAAGCTCAGCAGCGCAGGAATATCGGTTACGCCAATAGCCACGTTCTGCAGCGCGGGTTCCAGCGCGGTACCGGCGTTGCCCGGCGCTACGAAAACTGTTTTCACCAGCGGAGACTGCGCCGCTTTCCACGCCAGAGCGTGCTCGCGTCCGCCGTTACCAATCACTAATACTTTCATTTTCTGCTCCGGGAATTAATGGCGGAAGTGGCGCATGTCGGTGAAGATCATCGCAATACCGTGTTCGTCAGCGGCGGCAATCACTTCGTCGTCGCGAATTGAGCCGCCTGGCTGGATCACACAGGTGATGCCCACTGCAGCAGCTGCGTCGATACCGTCACGGAACGGGAAGAAGGCGTCAGAAGCCATGGCAGAGCCTTTCACTTCCAGACCTTCATCGCCTGCTTTAATACCCGCGATTTTCGCGGAGTAGACGCGGCTCATCTGGCCTGCGCCTATCCCGATGGTCATGTTCTCTTTGGCGTAGACGATGGCGTTGGATTTAACGAACTTCGCGACCTTCCAGCAGAACAGCGCATCACGCAGTTCCTGTTCGCTCGGCTGGCGTTTGGTTACCACGCGCAGGTCGGCCTCTGTCACCATACCCAGATCGCGGTCCTGAACCAGCAGACCGCCGTTCACGCGCTTGAAGTCCAGGCCTGGTACGCGTTTTGCCCACTGGCCGCAGACCAGCACGCGGACGTTCTGTTTTGCCGCGGTGATTTTCAGCGCTTCTTCAGATGCGGATGGCGCGATGATCACTTCAACGAACTGGCGGGAGATGATGGCCTGTGCGGTTTCAGCATCCAGCTCGCGGTTGAAGGCGATAATGCCGCCGAACGCAGAGGTTGGGTCGGTTTTGTATGCGCGATCGTAGGCATCCAGAATAGAGGTGCTCACGGCAACGCCGCATGGGTTGGCGTGCTTAACGATAACGCAGGCCGGCTCGTTGAACTCTTTCACGCATTCCAGCGCGGCGTCGGTGTCGGCAATGTTGTTATAGGAGAGCGCTTTGCCCTGAACCTGCTGAGCGGTCGCAACAGAGGCTTCTTTTACCTCTTCTTCTATATAGAAGGCGGCCTGCTGGTGGCTGTTCTCACCGTAACGCATGTCCTGCTTCTTAATGAAGTTCAGGTTCAGGGTGCGCGGGAAGCGGCCGGAAGGATCTTTGCTTTCACCGTGGTAAGCCGGCACCAGGCTACCGAAGTAGTTGGCAATCATGCTGTCGTACGCCGCGGTGTGCTCGAAGGCTTTGATTGCGAGGTCGAAACGCGTTTCCAGAGTCAGTGACCCTTCGTTGGCGTCCATCTCGTTAATAATGGTGTTGTAATCGCTGCTCTTCACCACGATAGCCACATCTTTATGGTTCTTGGCCGCGGAGCGCACCATGGTTGGGCCGCCGATATCAATATTCTCTACGGCATCTTCCAGAGAACAGCCTTCGCGGGCTACGGTCTGGGCAAACGGGTAGAGGTTAACGACAACCATGTCGATTGGGGCGATGTCATGCTGTTCCATAATGGCGTCGTCCTGACCGCGACGGCCAAGGATACCGCCGTGCACTTTGGGATGCAGGGTTTTGACGCGTCCATCCATCATTTCCGGGAAACCGGTGTAATCGGACACTTCGGTTACCGGCAGACCTTTATCTGCTAACAGGCGAGCGGTACCGCCTGTAGAAAGCAGCTCCACACCGCGTGCGGAAAGTGCCTGAGCGAATTCGACGATACCGGCTTTATCAGAAACACTGAGCAGAGCGCGGCGGACTGGACGACGTTGTTGCATGGTAAATCCCCTGGATTTCACGATTACAGAGAGCGTTAGATGAATTTTCCTGCGAAAAACTCATCTAACACACCTGACGGGGCATCCTTATTAAGCGCGAGCATTTTAACGAAAACGTTTGCGCAACGCTCGCACATTTTCATTTTTTCGTATCATTGTGGATAAGTCTGTGTGTAAAAAGGTATAAGGCGGGGTTTTGCTGTGGAATGCAGCAGTCAGTCATTTTTCTGACATTTAGCGGTTGCGGCCTGCTGAGAACTCCCTATAATGCGCCTCCATCGACACGGCGGATGTGAATCACTTCACAGACAGCCCGGTCGGTTGAAGAGAAAAAATCCTGAAATAACGGGTTGACTCTGAAAGAGGAAAGCGTAATATACGCCACCTCGCAACGGTGAGCGAAAGCCGCGTTGCAACTGCTCTTTAACAATTTATCAGACAATCTGTGTGGGCACTCAAAGTGACATGGATTCTTAATGTCATTTAGCGGTTGCGGCCTGCTGAGAACTCCCTATAATGCGCCTCCATCGACACGGCGGATGTGAATCACTTCACAGACAGCCCGGTCGGTTGAAGAGAAAAAATCCTGAAATAACGGGTTGACTCTGAAAGAGGAAAGCGTAATATACGCCACCTCGCAACGGTGAGCGAAAGCCGCGTTGCAACTGCTCTTTAACAATTTATCAGACAATCTGTGTGGGCACTCAAAGTGACATGGATTCTTAATGTCTTCGGACAATAAATGAATACCAAGTCTCTGAGTGAACATACGTAATTCATTACGAAGTTTAATTCACGAGCATCAAACTTAAATTGAAGAGTTTGATCATGGCTCAGATTGAACGCTGGCGGCAGGCCTAACACATGCAAGTCGAGCGGTARCACAGGAGAGCTTGCTCTCCGGGTGACGAGCGGCGGACGGGTGAGTAATGTCTGGGAAACTGCCTGATGGAGGGGGATAACTACTGGAAACGGTAGC
>NZ_JRJC01000025.1:0-513 GCF_000762975.1 Enterobacter sp. UCD-UG_FMILLET | reverse complement strand
GAGTGCGCTTGTCCAGCAGCGGTGAGAGGATTTCCCCCTCAGGCAGACCGGGGCCATACACCGCGTTAAACGGAATGGCGTAGCGGTTTCGCTTCGCCAGAAAATCCGCGATAAACGCGGACGGCTGGCTCCAGTCTCCGCGCAGGGCCACCACGTCCGGCTGGCGCAGGGGAAACGGGTGTTTGTGGATATCTCTGCGGACTGGTGCGTGACGTGCAAAGTTAACGAGCATCGGGTGCTCAGCCAGCCGGACATTATTGCCGCGCTGCGCCAGCGCGTTCTCGATAGCCTCTTCACTGAGCGGCTGCCACGGGATGGTCTGCGCAGCATTTTGTGCCGGAGCGGCAGGCGGCGCGTTAAGCAGCCCGCGCGCCTGATATCCGCCGAACGCCGACAGCGCGATGACCATCAGCCAGAACAGCGGTGAGGATTTTTGCCCCTTCAGCGCAAACAGCGCCAGCGCGACGACAGTCAACACCAGCATCACAATCTGGCTGACCGCCTCACCCAGAT
>NZ_JRJC01000024.1:0-22922 GCF_000762975.1 Enterobacter sp. UCD-UG_FMILLET | reverse complement strand
GGAAAGTGGATATCAGCGGAAAGCTGAGCGTGAAAGGGGTAAGCCTGAGCGCAGGCAAGGCGTTCAGGGGAGAACGGGTCGGGCTGAAGGAAATGCAGGAAGACGGCAGCTATGAGGTGTGGTGGTACAGCACGAAAGTGGGGGTGATCGACCTGAAGAAAAAGTCGATCACCATGGGTAAAGGATGTTAAAAAGTGTTCACCATGTCCCCGAACACCTGTCTACCATGTCCCCGGACTGTACACCCATAGGGAGAGGGAGAAAAGCAAAAACTACCCCACCAACTCCTCTTTCACCTGCATGGCCAAATCAAACGAATGCAAACGCGCCTGGTGATCGAAAATCTGGCCGTTAACCATAATCTCATCCGCCTGCGTTTCGCGCAGCACCGCCTCCAGCCCGTGGCGCACTTTCGCTTTATCGCCTACCAGCGACATGCTCAGCGCCTGCTGTACGCCATACTGCTCTGAGGCTGACCACAGCTGATGCATATTCTCCACCGGCGGCGGAAGCTGGCCCGTCTCACCGCGACGCAGCTTCACAAACGCCTGCTGCATTGAGGTAAACAGGAATTCCGCGTCGCGATTGCTGTCGGCGGCAATGATGTTGATGCACACCATTGCGTACGGCTTCTCCAGACGATCGGACGGTTTGAAGTGCGTGCGGTAAAGATGCAGCGCCTGATGCAGCATATCCGGTGCGAAGTGCGACGCAAACGCAAACGGCAGCCCCAGCTGTGCGGCGAGCTGTGCACTGTAGAGGCTTGAGCCTAACAGCCACACTGGGATCTTCTCACCGTAACCCGGTACCGGGCGCACGTGCGGGTTCGGATCGCGCGCGTCGAACCAGTCCACCAGCTCGGCCACGTCGCGCGGGAAGTTGTCGATATCGCCGCTCATATGGCGACGCAGGGCACGCATCGTTGGCTGGTCGCTGCCCGGCGCACGACCAAGGCCCAAATCAATACGCCCCGGATAGAGGGTATTCAGGGTGCCAAACTGCTCGGCAATCACCAGCGGGGCGTGGTTTGGCAGCATCACGCCACCGGAGCCCAGATGCAGGGTGGTGGTATTTGCTGCCAGATAGCCAATCAGTACCGAGGTGGCGGCGCTGGCAATGCCCACCATGTTGTGATGTTCGGCCAGCCAGTAGCGGTGATAGCCACGCTTTTCGGCCAGCTGAGCGAGATCGAGAGAGTGCGAAAAGGCTTCTCTTGCCGAGGAGCCTTGTGGGATCGGCGCCAGATCCAGCACCGAAAACGGAATGGTTTTGTCAGTCATAACAGCTCACTTTGTCGACGGTCAATCTTTAATACTGCATTAAATAATGATAACCGTTGTTAACAAAGTGAGCTTTTTTACGCCTGCAGCTCCAGCCCGGCGAGCCGTCTCCAGTAGCCGTTGCAGTCGCTGTTTGCCGTCAGCGGCAGCGGCGCGGCGCCGTTTTCGTTGGCGCGGAAGGCGTCCAGCATCGCGAACACGCCAGTATCCAGCGGCGACAGACGAACCATATCCACCAGCCCGTCCATCGACGTCAGCTCGTTGCCGAGGTTATAGACATAGCCGCTCATGGTCTGAATACCGTTGAGGACAAACACCTGCTGATTCTCCTGCGACAGCATGCTGCGTCCGTTCGGGTACTTGATGCAGCAGGTTTCGCATTCGTCTTTCGGGCGGTCTTCCGAGCGCGCGGTGAAGCAGCGGGCGGAGTAGGCCAGCGGCAGATGCCCGTAGCTCAGCACTTCCACTTCAAACTGATTGCGAATGCCCAGCTCGTCGCACTGGTTAAGCAGGTTAGCCAGCCAGTCACGGGAGAGCTCTACCGGCATGCACCAGCGCGTCATCCCCTGTTTGAGCAGCAGGCGCAGGGTCACGGCGTTGTAGCAGTTCAGGGCATGACCCGCAACAAACGGCAACCTGCGTTCAGCGCACATGTTCACCACGCCCAGATCGCTCGCTTCCAGCAGGAACTCGCCGTTTTCAACGTAGCGCTTCAGCTCGCCCAGTTCGGACGACGCCTGCACCAGCGCGAGCGTGGAGAGCACCACCTGCTTGCCGCTTCCGGCCAGGCCTTTCGCCATATCCAGCCAGTCGCCCGCTTTGGTGGCGCGGCGCTTGCTGCACACCGCTTCGCCGAGGTAAATCACATCGGCGCTGCTGGTGGCGGCCTGTTGGTAAAAATCTTCCAGCGTCTCTTTTGGCCAGTAGTAGAGCACCGGTCCTAATGAATATTTCATGATTTTCTCACTGCCATTTACGGTGATACGCGCCCAGCGTGGTTTGCGTGCCTTCGGACATCGAACCGAGCGTTTCCATCCAGGCCTGCTGTGGCGCGTAGTTCTGCGGGTCCGCCATGCAGCGGTCGATGGCCTGACGCCACACTTTCGCTACCTGGCTCACATAGGCCGGGCTGCGCTGGCGTCCTTCGATTTTCACCGAGGCAATATTGGCCGCCAGCAGTTCCGGCAGCAGCTCCAGCGTGTTGAGGCTGGTGGGCTCCTCCAGCGCATGGTAGCGCTCGCCGTCGACCAGATAGCGGCCTTTACACAGGGTTGGATAACCGGCGTTTTCACCGTCCTGATAGCGGTCGATCAGCACCTCATTCAGGCGGGATTCCAGCCCCTGAGGGGTCTGCTGCCAGCGAACAAAGCGGGCAGGAGAGCAGGCCCCGACGGTATTCGGTGATTCACCGGTTAAATAAGAGGAAAGATAGCAACGGCCTTCAGCCATGATGCACAGGCTGCCAAAGGCAAAAACTTCCAGCGGTACTGGCGTGACGCGCGCGAGTTGCTTAACCTGATGAATAGAGAGCACGCGCGGCAGCACCACGCGGGCCACGTCAAAGTGTTGATGATAAAAACGCACCGCCTCTTCGTTGGTGGCAGATGCCTGAACAGAGACGTGGCGCTCAATATGGGGATAGCGTTCTGCCGCATACTCAAGCATGGCGAGGTCGGCCAGGATCAGCGCATCGGCACCCAGCTGTGCCGCCATATCCACCGCGCGCTGCCAGCGGGCGTAGCCGTCAGGATGAGCAAAGGTATTGATGGCGATATGCAGCTTGCGGCGGTGCTGGTGAACGAAGTTAACGGCTTCCTGAAGCTTTTTCTCCGTAAAGTTGAGGCCAGCAAAATGGCGGGCGTTGGTGTCATCTTTCAGCCCGATATAGACCGCATCGGCCCCATTTTCGATGGCCGCCTTAAGCGCCGGAAGATTTCCGGCAGGGCAGAGCAGCTCCATAATTTATCCTGATGTAGTCGATCGCAAAATTGTTAACGAGCTGGGATTTTAATTAACCCATACGCGACAATTTTTGATTTAAGGCAGCTAATGGCGTATTGATGACACCAATAATGAGGTACGGCGGACGAAGGTTTGTTGATTTACGCCGCTATGTTGCGCGTCGGATATGGCAAAATAGCCGGACTATAGATATCAGGGAGTAAAGCTCGTGCTGGATAAACTGCGTTCACGTCTCGTACAATTTGGTCCATCAATGCTGAGCGTGCCGGTCAAGCTGGCGCCGTTCGCGCTTAAACGTCAGGTGCTGGAGCAGGTCCTGAGCTGGCAGTTCCGCCAGGCGCTGCAGGACGGCGAGCTGGAATTCCTGGAAGGCCGCTGGTTAAGCATTGAGGTGCGTGACATCGGGCTGCGCTGGTTTACCTCCGTTGAGAATGACCAGCTGATCGTACGCGAATCCGCCGACGCGGATGTGAGCTTTAGCGCCAACGCCAGCGATCTGCTGATGATCGCCGCGCGCAAGCAGGATCCGGATACGCTCTTCTTCCAGCGCCGTCTGGTGATTGAAGGCGACACGGAGCTGGGCCTGTACGTTAAGAATTTAATGGATGCCATTGAGCTGGAGCAGATGCCGAAAGCGCTGCGCGTGATGTTAATGCAAATGGCAGATTTCGTTGAGGCCGGGCTGAAAACCCCGCCGGACGGTAAACACACTTCAGTAGGTGAGCCATGCTGATTCGAGTCGAAATTGGGATTGATGCGCCGGGGATCGATGCGTTGTTACGCCGCGCCTTTGCGAGCGATGCCGAAGCCCAACTGGTCCACGACCTTCGCGAGGATGGCCTGATTACGCTGGGGCTGGTTGCCACCGATGACGAAGGTCAGGTGGTGGGCTATGTTGCCTTCAGTCCGGTCATCGTTCAGGGCGAAGATCTGCAGTGGGTCGGCATGGCGCCGCTGGCGGTAGATGAAAACTATCGCGGGCAAGGGCTGGCGCGTCAGCTGGTCTATGAAGGGCTGGATTCGCTCAATGAGTTTGGCTATGCCGCCGTTGTCACGCTGGGCGATCCGGCGTTTTATGGTCGATTGGGCTTTGAGCAGGCCGCGCATTACGATCTGCGCTGCCGCTGGCCGGGGATGGAATCCGCTTTCCAGCTCCATCGTCTGGCGGACGACGCGCTCAACGGCGTCAATGGTCTCGTCGAGTACCACGACCATTTCAATCGCTTTTAATCAGGCTCTCGCGTAGCGCCTCAAAGGAGCCGTCTCCGGTCACGAGGCGCTCCTTCTGGCGCTTCGTCAGCTGCTTGATGCGGTATTCCAGCCTGAGCGCCAGCGATCGGTCGCCGACGGCCGCTGAGAAGGCGAGCTGTAGTTCCCCTTTCCCCCGCAGCGCTTTTGCCCCTTTCCCCGTTTGATGTTGTAAAAAACGCCGCGCCACATCGGTGGTGATCCCGGTGTAGAGGGCGTTATCAGCGGTTCGGACAAGATAGAGAAACCAGCACACGGTAAACGGATTCAGTATGTTAAGGTGAACGCACCATAGCATGAGAGAGAACGAAAATGGAAACACTGGCCGCCATTAACCGCTGGCTGGCGAAGCAGCATGTTGTCACCTGGTGCGTCTATGACGAGGGTGAGATGTGGTGCGCAAACGCGTTTTACTACTACGATCCTGAGCGCGTGGCGTTTTATGTCATGAGTGAAGACAACACGCGTCATGCGCAGATGACCGGCCAGCAGGCAAAGGTGGCAGGTACGGTAAACGGCCAGCCGAAAACGGTCGCGCTAATCCGCGGCGTGCAGTTTAAAGGTGAAATCCGTCGTCTGGATGGTGAAGAGAGCGACGCGCGCCGTAAGCTCTACACGCGCCGCTTTCCCGTTGCCGCTGCGCTAAAAGCCCCGGTCTGGGAAATTCGCCTCGATGAGCTGAAATTTACCGACAACACCCTGGGCTTTGGCAAAAAGCTGCACTGGTTACGCGCCGAGCAGGCGTAGCGCTTCGCGGTTAAACGCCGGGAGATCGTCCGGGGTCCGGCTGGTGATCAGCTGGTCTTTGTCGTTGACCACCTCCTGATCGTAAAACTCGGCCCCCGCATTTTTCAGATCGATAACGATCGGTTTCACGGCGGTAAGCTTACGCCCGCGGACCACTTCTGCGCTGATGAGCAGTTGCGGGCCGTGGCAGATGGCAAACACCGGTTTGCCGGTCGAGACAAAGTCCCGGGTGAAGGTCACGAAGCGCTCGTCCCCGCGCAGGGAATCCGGGGAATGGCCGCCGGGTAACAGCAGGGCGTCGAAATCTGAGGGGCTAACGTTATCGATGGTCTCATCGATGGTCACGGTCGCCTCGCCCTTATGGCCTGTCACCGTTTTACCCGCCTCTTTCTCAATGGTGATGACCTCATGTCCCGCCTTGCGGAACGCCTCTGCTGGAGAGGTGAATTCTGAATCTTCAAACTCGTCGGTAATCAAGACTGCGATTTTCTTGCCCATGCTTCCTCCGTTGTTTTGGCTTCAGACTGATTTTTCTCCGCTTGTGGTAAATACTTACCTGTAACAGACTTCTAAGTGTGGTCGACGACGCTGAGTTCGCAAACGGACAATTCTGTAAAGGGGAAAAGATGAGTCAGGTATTGATTACAGGTGCTACCGGCTTAGTGGGCGATCATCTGCTGCGGCTGCTGATTCAGGATCGCCGCGTGAACTACATCGCCGCTCCGACCCGTCGACCGCTGGCGGACATTTCCGGCGTCTTTAATCCGCACGATCCTCAGCTGACGGACGCGCTGGCGCAGGTGCAGGACCCAATTGATATCGCCTTTTGCTGTCTGGGCACCACGCGGCGGGAGGCAGGCAGCAAGGAGGCCTTTATCCACGCCGACTATACCCTGGTGGTGGACTCCGCGCTCACGGCGAAAAAGCTGGGGGCCAAACATTTTCTGGTGGTCAGCGCGCTGGGCGCCAGTGCCGGATCGCCGTTCTTCTACAACAAGGTGAAGGGCAAGATGGAGGAGGCACTGATTGCGCAGAAATGGGAGCAGCTGACGATTGTGCGCCCTTCGATGCTGATCGGCCACCGGGACGAACGCCGCTTTAACGAGTCGATCCTGGCCCCGCTGTTTCGGGTCCTTCCCGGCAACTGGAAAGCCATCGAGGCGCGGGACGTCGCGCGCGCGATGTTAAAAGAGGGGCTGGCCCCGTCGAAAGCGGGCGTAAACATTATCCCTTCGGCAAAACTGCGTGAAATCGCGCAGGGCGAGGCGTAAACTCCCCCGGCTAATAACCTAATATTCTCCGGGGAATGCTATGACTGGTCAGTCTTCATCTCAGGCGGCAACACCTGTTCAATGGTGGAAGCCCGCACTCTTCTTTCTCGTGGTCATTGTTGGCCTCTGGTACGTGAAATGGCAGCCGTACTACGGCAAAGCCTTCACCGCCGCCGAAACGCACAGCATCGGAAAATCTATTCTCGCACAGGCTGAATCCAGCCCGCTGCAGGCGGCATGGGATTACGCCATGGTCTACTTCCTTGCCGTCTGGAAGGCCGCCGTCTTAGGTGTGATCCTTGGGTCACTAATTCAGGTGCTTATCCCCCGTAACTGGCTGGTGAAAACCCTCGGGCAGCCGCGCTTTCAGGGCACGCTGTTGGGGACGATTTTCTCCCTGCCGGGCATGATGTGTTCCTGCTGCGCCGCGCCCGTGGCCGCAGGGATGCGCCGCCAGCGCGTGTCGATGGGCGGCGCACTGGCGTTCTGGATGGGCAACCCGCTGCTCAACCCGGCAACGCTGGTGTTTATGGGCTTTGTGCTGGGCTGGCATTTTGCGTTCATCCGTCTGGTCGCCGGGCTGCTGACCGTGCTGGTGGTGGCGACGCTGGTGCAAAAACTGGTGAAGGATACTGCCGCAGAACCCGCAGCCGTTGAGCTGGACGTCAGCGAGCCGCAGGGTGGCTTCTTTGCGCGCTGGGGCAGGGCGCTCTGGCAGCTTTTCTGGAGCACCATCCCGGTCTATATTCTGGCGGTACTGGTTCTGGGGGCGGCGCGCGTCTGGCTCTTCCCGCATGCGGATGGCGCTATCGACAACACGCTGATGTGGGTCATTGCGATGGCCGTTGCGGGCTGCCTGTTTGTGATCCCAACGGCGGCGGAGATCCCGATTGTTCAGACCATGATGCTGGCCGGTATGGGGACCGCGCCGGCGCTGGCGCTGCTGATTACGCTGCCGGCGATCAGCCTGCCGTCGCTTATCATGCTGCGTAAGTCGTTCCCGGCCAAAGCGCTGTGGCTGACCGCAGGGCTGGTGGCGTTGAGCGGGGTGATGGTGGGCAGTATTGCGTTGATGTAAAAAAAGCCCGGTGGCGCTAGCGCTTACCGGGCCTACAAAAAAATCCCCTCAAGCGAGGGGATTTTTTTTATTTGATGTAAGTAAACGCGGTGGTGACGTGCTTCACGCCGCTCACCCGGCTGGCGATATCGGCCGCCGCTTTCCCTTCACGTTCGGTCACCAGACCCAGCAGGAACACTTCGCCGTTTTCAGTCGTCACTTTCACGTTGGATGATTTCACCTGGTCCGAGCCCAGCAGCTGGGAACGCACTTTGGTGGTGATCCAGGTATCAGAAGAGGCGTCACCCAGGCCAATTGGCTTGCCCTGGCGCACTTCGTTAAACACCTCTGTGGTCCCTTCGACGCCCATCGCAATCTGTTTCGCACGCGAGGCGAGCTCCATATTCGGCGCCTGGCCTGCCAGCAGCACTTTGCCCTGATAAGCCGTCACGTTGATACGCGCCTCTTTCTTGATTTGTTCGTCTTTCGACAGCGCACTGTTGACGCGCAGCTCCAGCGTACCGTCATCTACCTGCGTCCCAACAGAGCGCGGATCGGTCGCTGCTTTGGTGCCCACTGCAGCGGTGCCCACAACGGCCGCAGCGATACATCCCTGAAGCAGTAACGCAGACATAAGGACTGCGAGGGTCGATAAAGCCTTCATAAGAACTCCTTAATCATCCTGGTGAGGGAAAAGCGTGTTATCGATCAAATCACATAAGCAGTTCACCGTGAGCATATGCATCTCCTGAATACGCGCGCTCCGGTGAGAAGGAATGCGGATTTCCACATCCTGCGGCCCAAGCAGACCCGCCAGCTCACCCCCGTCATAGCCGGTTAAGGCCACGATGGTCATGTCGCGGGTGACGGCGGCTTCAACGGCTTTGACAATGTCCCGGCTATTGCCGCGCGTGGAGATGGCCAGCAGCACATCTCCGGCGTGACCCAGGGCTCGCACCTGCTTTGCGTAAATTTCGTCATGCAGACGATCGTTAGCAATCGCCGTTAAGACCACATTATCGGTATTAAGTGCAATGGCGGGTAAACTCGGGCGTTCTGTTTCAAAGCGATTGATCATGCTGGCAGCAAAATGCTGTGCGTTGGCGGCAGACGTGCCGTTGCCACAACAGAGGATTTTGTTGCCATTAAGCAGGGATTGCACCAGCGTCATTGCGGCACGCGAGATAGCATCCGGAAGGGCTTCCGCCGCGGCAATCTGAGTCTGGATGCTTTCTGTGAAGCACACTTTAATTCTTTCGAGCACGTTATCCCTTTTAAATCTTAATTATGCGTCTTCGCCAAAAGCGTTTTTAAGCCATTCGATCTCATTTCCGGTGAAGGCTATCACATCGAACCGGCAATCCACAGTATCAAAGCTCCCATTATGGCGGGCAAGCCACAAGTGGGCAGTCTGTAATAATTTATGTTGTTTGGCGAGCGTCACGCTGGCGGCAGCACCGCCAAAACGGGAGGACTGTCGAAAGCGGACTTCTACAAATACGATGACCTGACCGTCTTTCATGATCAGATCAATTTCGCCGCCGCGCCCGCGGACGTTAGCGGCGATAAAGCGCAGTCCTTTGCCTTCAAGCCAGCGACGCGCCTTTAACTCCCACGCATCGCCGGTCTCTTTACGGCTTAACTGGCCGGGACGATTTGCCCCTGCTGGTATTTGAGCCATGATAACTTCCTGTTGATCACGCAGTCCTGAGTCGCGGTCAGATCGCCGGTATTGCCGTTAAGCTCAAAGCCCGGCACCTGCCGCATCTGGGTAAAGTGGTTCGCCAGCGCCCATGCATCGACACCCATCGCATACAGACGCGCCAGCGAATAATCGTTACGTACGGTACTCAGCGCCTGCTGCATCAGCGCCGGGTTGCTGCCTGCCAGCATCGGGATTTCGCTGTACTGCAGACCGTCCATTTCCAGGCGGAAATCCGGGCCAGCGGTGCCCTGCGCGCTGCGTGAGCTGGCGTAGAGCGTTGCGCCGCTCTGGCTGCCGTTACGCATCGCGATCATCGGTTTGATAAAGGCGATCTCCTGCGGCGTGGCAACGATATAGGCCGCATCCACTTTGCCGCCACCGCTAATCTGCGCGTCGGTTGGTGGGGCAGGGATCGTCAGGCCGCCAATCGTCACGCTCTGCTGCTGCGGCAGGCTCGCGGTGACAGGACTGCCGTTGAGCGCGATACCCGCTCCACCGTTTACGCCCGCGCGCAGTTCAGAGACGGAACCGAATTTCTGCTGCAGCACCACGCCGCCGCCCAGCTTTTGCCACTCATCGGCAAAGGCATTGGCCACGCGATCGCCCAGCGCGCTGCGTGGGATGAGCAGCAGCGGAGCCTGTTTACCCTGCTCGTGAATATGACGCGCCGCATCGCGGGCTTCATCTTCAGGGGAAAGCGCGAAGTAGCAAATATTGGCCCGGTTCTGAACCTGCTCAGGCTGGTTGAGCGCCAGCACGTTCAGCGTGGTATTGCTCTTCATCAGCTCTTCAACGTTGTTTTTCAGCAGCGGACCGACAACGATGCTCGCCCCGTCCTGTTGAACCTGCGCCAGAACCTGGTCAAGCGGCTGCGAGCTGGTGTCGTAGATTTTCACCTCAGCGCCCGGGTTGGCGCTGGTGGTTGCCACGGTCTGCGGCTGCGCGGCAGGTTGGGCCGCGGGTTGTGCAGTCTGCTGTTGAGCCTGTTCTGCCGTTGCGTCAGGCGCTGGCGCCGCTTGCGTCTCGGCCGGTGCCTGAGTTGCAGGTGCTGTAGTAGCAGGAGCTGCTGCAGCCGGTGCTGCTGTAGCCGGAGGCGTCGTCGGGGCCGTCACCGGGTTTTGCATCGTACCCTGCGCCGGCGCTTGCGCCGTGGTCAGATCGCTGGTCTCCGCTGCGGACGGGCTGACAACATCATTCACGTTAGCCGCCTGAGTCGCCTGCGCGGGAACCGCGCTGCCGGTTACCGAGGTGGTACCATTTTTCGCGGCTTCAAAGCCCTGCTGAATGGTACGGCCAAACACCGCCGCCTGGCCGTTGAGCGGCAGAAGCAGGGCGATTTTGCTGGTGGACGCTGGCTTAAAGTTCTGGACGTTCACCAGCTGGGTTGGCAGCATTTTCGCACCCGGGTTTTGCGGGTAGCGCGTCTGCCAGTCCGTAATACCGGCTTTCAGCATCTTTGGATCGCTGCGGTTGTTAAACCACATCTGCTGCAGATCCAGCCAGCCCTGCAGGACGTTTTCATCGGCGTTGATGACCAGCGCCTGCGCCTGTTCCTGGGTCATAGAGGCAAGCGCTTGCCAGGTGGCATCGATATTTTTCTGCTTATCGGCACCGCCGAGCAGCGGCTCTTGCGCGACGAGGGCGCGGAGCAACGTCAGGGAAGGGCGCCCCTGTTCCGCGGTAATGCCCGCCTGCCAGAAGCGAGCCTGCTGATTTTTATCCAGCGCGCTCACGTCAATATCCCCGAGGATCTTCTTCGCGGCGGCGTAATCTTTCAGCGCGACCTTCAGCTCGGCAGAGAGCAGGCTCTGCTCACGACGCTGGGCGTCGTTAAGATCTTTTGGCAACTGGTTAAACAGTTCTGCTGCCTGCTGGGTTTTACCCTCTTTCAGCAGTGCACGAATGGCGAGTAATTGCCAGTTGGTCTTGGTATCATTTGAACTCTGCGACATTTGTTGCAGATAAAAGCCAGAATCAGCCTGAGCAGAACCCTGGAGATGGGCGGTGCTCTGGTCAGGTGCCTGGGTGCCACAGCCTGCAAAGATCAGGGCTGCCAGCAGAAGCGGCACGCTGCGCGTGGCTTTTTTTCGAAGAAACGTTAACGGTACCATACTGTATCCAGTGATTTTTTTTACGCAATGCTCAATATTAAATCGGCAATACGGACGAAACAATGAAACAACACGAAACGGCAGATAATTCTCAAGGCCAGCTTTATATTGTACCTACTCCTATCGGGAATTTGTCTGATATTACCCAACGTGCGCTCACCGTACTGCAAGCTGTTGATTTAATAGCTGCTGAAGATACCCGCCACACTGGCTTGTTGCTGCAACATTTCGCGATTAACGCCCGTTTGTTTGCTCTGCACGATCACAATGAGCAACAAAAAGCCGAAACGCTGGTGGCGAAGCTGAAAGAGGGGCAGAACATTGCCCTGGTCTCCGACGCCGGAACGCCGCTGATAAACGATCCCGGCTATCACCTGGTGCGTACCTGTCGCGAAGCTGGTATTCGCGTTGTGCCGCTGCCGGGACCGTGCGCTGCCATTGCTGCGCTGAGCGCCGCTGGTCTGCCGTCTGACCGTTTCTGCTATGAAGGCTTCCTGCCTGCCAAATCCAAAGGCCGTCGCGACGTGTTAAAAGATCTGGAAGCGGAACCGCGCACCCTGATTTTCTACGAATCCACGCACCGCCTGCTGGAGAGCATGGAAGATATGGTGACCGTGTGGGGAGAAGCCCGCTACGTGGTGCTGGCGCGCGAGTTGACCAAAACCTGGGAAACCATTCACGGTGCCCCAGTGGGTGAACTGCTGGCGTGGGTGAAGGAAGACGAAAACCGCCGCAAGGGTGAAATGGTGCTGATTGTCGAAGGGCATAAGGCGCAGGAAGACGCGATCCCTGCCGACGCGCTGCGGACGCTGGCGCTGCTGCAGGCGGAACTCCCGCTGAAGAAGGCCGCTGCGCTGGCGGCGGAAATTCACGGCGTGAAGAAAAATGCGCTGTATAAGCATGCGCTGGAGCAGCAGGGGGAGTAAGCCCCTGCCGCCTGTTTTGCCGGGTGGCGGCTGCGCCTAACCCGGCCTGCAGATCGTTATGCGTCTTTTAGCTAACTGGCACCGCCTCAAACACCAGCGTTTCCAGCGGCTGCAGCGTAATCACCACCGCGTTTTTATACTCCCCCGGTACGGTTGAATTACTGCCGTAGACCGCTTTCAGACGAAACTGCGCTGCGTTTCCTGTCGGTATTTCGAAATCTTTCGTCAAATCAAGGTAGTAGCTTCGCGGCTTATCCGACGGGTTACGCAAGCCGAGAATCGCTTTGTCCTTGCTCCATGATGCCCAGCCGTAAACCTGCAGCGCGGTCGGATCGCCACCAATCCAGTGCGTATCCACCAGCACGTTGGCGTTATCCCGGGACCATTTCGCGGCCCGCGCCAGGGTATCCCACTTCGCCTTATTCAGCATTGAAGGGGTGATATACAGCTCCTGCAGCTGGGTTCCGGTAGCGAAGTAGCTCCAGACCTGGTCGGCAAAGTCACTGTCCGTTTGCACCTTCTCCAGCCCGTAATAGGCGTTTTCCGCGCTGACGATCCCGTGATACATCAACGAGTTCAGCGGGAACAGCGGCCCTTTGCGAACAATGGAGCGGTACGTTTCCGCATCGCGGTAGGTCAGCCACTGCTGCACCGGCGTGCCGGGGCCGTACAGGTTGATGTCATCGCCCTGGCGCCAGATGGAATCAGCGTAGAACAGCCAGGACGGGCTGGCGTTGGTACCGGTCGTCAGGTTAATAAACAGATTCGGGTTGGCGCTGCGCATGTTGTGCAGCAGAGCGATAGAGGCGTCAAAATCCGAGGCGAATGGGCTGCCCTTAATATGCGAATTGGCATTACCCATCCCGTCGAGCTTGAACGAGGTAATGTGCTCGTTTTTAATTAGCTTAACGATCTGCTCATTGAAGTTTTTAAGATAGTTTGGCCCTGACAGCGCCAGCTTCCCGTCTACCGTTTCGAAACCGTACTCTTTTGCATGCGAGACGCGAGTATCGCGCGGTTTGTTATAGCCACCCCACGGCGAGAGCCATAGCCCAACCGAGCTGTGCAGGCTGTCGGCTTTTTCCCGAACTTTGCCAAAACCGTTGCTGAATGCCGGGCCAAACAGCCAGCGTCCGGTCAGATCATCCCAGCCATCGTCAAGCAGGAACGCATCCAGCGCCACGCCGCGCCCGGTGATAAATTCCTTATTCCATTCATCCATCCGCCCCAGCACGTCCTGCTCGGAGTACGGGGTAAAGAAGCCGATATCCATCCAGCTGTTGTAGTGTAAATAAGGCTTATACGGACGCGGGCGGACGGCATCGATGAACTGGTTTACGCTGCGGCGCAGCTGGCTGGTCTCCGGGAAGGTGCCGAACCAGGTGGTAAAGCTGACCGGCGACTCTGGCTGAATCGGCGTTTTCAGTTCTACGTTGAGGTTGGTGGTCGCTTCATAGGCGTAAGTGTTAACGATAGGTTTATCCGGCAGAATAAAGAACGAGTCTGCGACGATCGGCGAGCTGTTAATCGCCCCGTCTACGTAAGGTGCCTGAGCCTGCTTTTTGGTCGGGAAGAAGGTAATTTTCGCCACGTCTCGCGGCTGGCCGACTGCGGCAACGGTATAGTCGATGCTGGCGTATTTCCCCTTCACCAGGTTCAGCTTCACCGTTACGTTAAAGTCCGGATGGGTGAAGTCGATGACCATCGCGCTGTCCTGCTTTTCGACATGCTTGATTTTAAAATCAGCGGTATGGATTTTCGTCTCGTCCGGAAGCGTCAGGAAGAACAGCTCCTGCGGCGTGAGCGGATGATTAGCCCTGGTGTCCTTAACCACTACCGTTGAGTTTGCATCATCAAATGACAGGGCAATATTGTCGTTACCGAGCGCGTAGTTCGCGGCCACCGCGCTATGGGAAATGCACAGGGCCAGCAGTGAGAGTGCGAGGATTTTTTTCATCAGCGTAAGCTCCTTTTAATCAGGCTTCTGCCGGAAGCAGCAATCGGTTTGCCGATCCGCAAACGGCGATCTTGCTTCTGACCACCTCTTTCATGGCGTCCATGCCGACCCGCATATAGAAGCGCGGATCGTTCCCCTGCGGGTTTTCGGCAAACCAGGCTTTAACCGCGTCAGAGAAGGCAATTTTCAGCTCGGTGGCCACGTTGACCTTGCACACGCCCAGCTCGATGGTGCGGCGCACAAACTCATCCGGCACATCGCTCGCGCCGTGCAGCACCAGCGGCACGGTGACCACTTCGCGGATCTCGGCCAGCCGCTGGAAGTCGATTTTCGGGCGCTTGGTATACAGGCCGTGCGCGGTGCCGATGGCGACGGCAAGACTGTCTACGCCGGTCAGTTCGACGAAGCGTTTCGCCTCCTGCGGATCGGTGAGAAATGCGCTTTCCGCGTCCACGCTCATGTCATCTTCCACGCCGCCCAGACGCCCCAGCTCGGCCTCGACGCTGCAGTCGTTGAGGTGGCAGAAATCGACCACCGACTTCACCAGCTTCACGTTTTGGTCAAACGGATAGTGGCTGCCGTCGATCATCGCGCTTCGCACGCCCGCGTTGACCTTGCGGCGAATATCGTCCAGCGATTCGTGGTGATCGAGGTGCAGCGCCAGCGGCATGTCGTAGGTGTGGGAGTAGGCGCTGCACAGGGCGTAGATCTCTTCCAGCGCAATGTGCTTAAAGGTGCCCGGCGTGCCCGCGAGGATCACTGGCGATCGCATTTCGCTGCACGCTTCGAGGATCGCCTGGATCGTCTCCGCGTTGTGGATGTTGAACGCCGGAACGGCGTAGCCTTTTGCCTGTGCGTCCTGCAGAAGATATTTGGTAGAAATAATACTCATGATCCGATCCTCTTAAGCTTGCCACGGATGAATAACAACGCCCTGCACCACGCGGTTGACCGTCCCGCTGGCGGATGGCGTATCGGGCGTATTGCCCACGCTGAGCGACTGGGTGAGCGCAAAGACCTGGGCATACATCAGGAAGCAGAACGCCTGTTCCATATCGATAAACGGACGTGAAGGCGGCAGGAGAATATGCGGACCCGCTTCAATGACCGGATCGTTTTCAGCGGCGATGGCGACGACGCGCAGGGCCTGGCGATCCCGGCGCAGCTCGGCCAGCAGATCCAGATCGTACTGACGCGTATACGGATGGCTGGAGATGAACACCACCACCAGCGTTTCGTTGTCGACCAGCGACTTCGGCCCGTGACGGAAGCCCGTCGGGGAGTCGTAAAATGCCGCCAGTTTGCCCGCCGTCAGCTCCAGCACCTTTAGCGCCGATTCGCGCGCCGCGCCCTGCAGGCCGCCGCTTCCCAGATACACGATCCGTTTCCACGGTTCGCTGCCAAAGACGCCGTGGCTGAAATCGCCGAGCGTAGTGAGGATCGCCTGACAGCGTTCGGCGACGTCGCGGAAGGTATGGCTGTTGATCGTTTCCGCAGCGAACACGGCCAGACAGCTCGCCATCATGGTGGTGATGCTGCTGGTCATCGCGAACCCGCGATCGTGCGTTTCGGCAGGCATCAGCAGCGCAAAGGCGTTATCGCTGTCGACGGCGTTCTGGTACAGGCTCCCCGCCTCGTTGCAGGTAATCGACAGATGGTAGCACTCCGGCACGAACTGGTTTGCCAGCTCAACGGCCGCGACGCTTTCCGGGCTGTTGCCGGAGCGGGCAAACGAAACCAGCAGCAGCGGGTGCGCAGGGCTGAAGTAGTCCATCGGGTTCGTGACCAGATCGGTTGTCGGGACGGCGGTGAAGTTTTTCCCGGTGTGGCTTGAAAGCCATGGCGCAATGATATCGCCGATAAAGGCGGACGTGCCCGCGCCGGTCAGGACGATCCGCAGATCGTGCTTGCGCAGCAGCGGCGTCAGGAAACTGTCGATCGAAGCACGCAGGTTATCGATGTTGTTGAGCGAGCGGATCCAGCTGGCAGGCTGCTGGCGGATCTCTTCCTCGGTCCAGGTGCCGGTTGTGGCGGCGGGAGTGGTTTGTGGCATAACTCAGTCCTTAGTCGTGTGAATTCCACATCAGACGCTGGCAATGTGTCGCTATCTTTCGTTTCGTTTCACTTGTTCAATTAAGCAGTTAAATAAAATCTATAGAAAAGAAATCGAAACTTCAATGGGAGAAAAGAAATAAAACGAAAAGTGTGATCGTGAAAGGAAAGGGAAAATTTAAGGAAAGGAAAAGAAAGGCCTTACGATCGGGTGCCGTAAGGCCAACAGGAGACACAATGAAAGGGCTAAAGGGGAAGAGCCTGGCCCTGAATCCAGATCCGCTGGAGGTGTAAACCCCCGTCCAGCGCAATGATATTGGCGCGTTTGCCCGGGGCTAAGGAGCCAAGCTGATCGTCAACGCCCAGCAGCCGGGCAGGGTGCAGCGAGGCCATATGGATCGCCTCTTCGGCGGTTACGTCCGCATACTCCACCATATTCCTGACCGCGGCATCCAGCGACAGCGTGCTGCCCGCCAGCCCGCCGGAGCCGGTTCGAACCACGCCGTTTTGCATCGTGACCTCTTCACCGCACAGGGTATACCGACCGTCCGGCATACCTGCCGCCTGCATGGCATCGGTAATCAGCACCACGCGATCCTGCGCGCAGCAGCAGCATAAACGCATCGCCCCTGGATGCACGTGGTGGCCGTCGGCAATCAGCTCCAGCCACGCCCGTTTGTCCGTAAGCCCTGCGCCGACCATGCCTGGCGCTCTGTGGTGCAGCCCCGTCATGCCGTTGTAGCAGTGCACCAGCCCGTCGGCACCCGCGTCAAGCGCGGCAAGAGTTTGCCGGTACGTGGCGGCGCTGTGGCCCAGCATGACGCGTATACCGCGCTGTTTAAGATGGTGGATCGCCTGCAGCGCGCCGGGTTTTTCTGGCGCGAGCGCTACCACCCGTAGCGTGCTCTGTGAAACGTCAATCAGCCTGTTCAGCTCGGCGATATCCAGCTCCCGGAACAGCTCGGGCGGATGCGCCCCTTTGTTCTGCGGCGTAAAGAACGGTCCTTCCAGATAACTGCCCAGGATCTGCGCGCCGGGGCCGCCGGACTGAGTGCGCCGGGCGATACGCATCAGCGCGGCGTGGATAATCTCCAGCGGCGCGGTAACGGTGGTGGGCAAAAATGCGCCCACCCCTTCGCGCGCTTTATGCACTGCCAGAGTGTCCAGCGCGTCAGGCGCATCATCCATGACGTCCACGCCCGCGCCGCCGTGGACGTGCGTATCGATATACGCCGGGCAAAGCAGTTCCGCATCGCGCGTCGTCACGCCCGCCGGGATGGGTTCAATCGCCGCAACCGCGCCGCTTTCAATGCGTAGCTGGTGGTCGTCCAGCCAGCCCTGCTCGGTAAGGATCCGTCGCGCGCGCAGCAGCTGGCTCATATCCCTTCCTCAGCCGGAGCTTCCTCGCGACAGCGCCCCAGCTCGTCCACCAGGCTCGTCAGGCCGCGGTGCCCGCACTCCAGCGCCTGCAGGCGAAACGCCTCGCTGCTTAATCCGTCGCGCTCCAGCACCATCTCCAGCAGCAGCTGCAGGTTGGTGCCGGTAATCACTTCGCTACCCGGCCTTTGCATCGCGAGCGTTGACGCCACGCGAAACGGCGTGCCGCCTAGCAGGTCAGTGAGAAACACAATATCGTGCTGCGCATCAAGTTCGCTCACCGCCTGCTCAAGCTGAACGGTCAGCCGCGCGGTGGTGGAGGTTTCCGGAAAATCGATGGCGATAAACTGCGGCTGCTCGCCGAGGATCTGCTTCATCGCCTGCTCAAGCCCGCTGGCAAAACCGCCGTGACCCGTCAAAATAATGCCTAACATCGCAACCTCTTTGCTTTTACAGGAAGTGACAGAATTTACCGACAACGCCCAGCAGCACGGTGATACCGATCAGCCGCAGCGGGCTCCAGCCGCGGCGCACCAGCCAGAACATGGTCAGGGTGTAGACCAGCGGCAGAAACGCGGGCATCAGCTTGTCGATGACGTCGGCCTGCAGTTTGACGACCGCATCACCCGCCTTGATTTCGAGCGTGGTATTGAGGCGGACGTAGGTTGCCACCAGCGCGCCGATCACCGTCATCCCGACGATAGACGCCGCGTGGCCGACCTTTTTGGTGTTGGCTTTAATCAGCGGAATGGCCGCGACGCCCATCCGGTAAGCGTAGTGCGCCAGGCCAAAGCGCAGGCCGAGGTGCACCATGTTAAACAGTACGATAAAGACCACCGCGCCCAGAATCGACCCTTGCAGCGCCAGGCTGGCGCCAATACCGCCGCAGATGGGCAGCAGGGTTAGCCAGAACATGGCGTCGCCAATACCGCCGAGCGGCGCGCCGACGGCAATTTTGGTGCTCTGGATGCTGTTCACATCCTGCTTGGATCGCTCCATCGCCAGAATGATGCCGATAACAAAGGTCACCAGAAACGGGTGGGTGTTAAAGAAGCCCATATGGCCTTTCATCGCCCGCGCCAGGTCCCGCTTATTGGTGTGGATCTTTTTCAGCGCGGGCAGCAGCCCGTACAGCCAGCCGGAGGCCTGCATACGTTCGTAGTTAAACGAGGCCTGCAGCAGCATGGAACGCCAGGCCACGCGGTTAATATCCTTTTTCGTCAACTCGGCACCGATGTTCTGGTCTTCGTAGACGTTTTCATTCACGCCGGTCAGCAGCGTCTCTTCGCTTTCAGACACGCCCGGCAGGGTGGTGTGGTTAGATGCCATCTTCGAATTCCTCTTTCTGGGCCGCGGGAGCCGTCGGTTCAGGTGATTTACGCATCAGGTCGATCAGCGCCATCGCCAGCGCGGCCGCCGCAATCGCCAGCACCGGTAGCTTGAGCCAGGCGGCGGCGACAAAACCGATAATGAAGTAAGGGATGTAGACGTTTTTCATCATGATCTTCAGCAGCACGGCAAAGCCGATGGCGGGCATGATGCCGCCCGCGACGCCGAGACCGTCAATCAACCGTGCTGGCAGAACGTCAATGGCGGTTTTCGCATGTTCCGCGCCGAAGTAGATCGGCAGGAACGCGCACAGAAAATAGAAGATGCCGAGCGCCAGCAGCGCAAGATAGTTAACCCGTTCAATACCGTGAGTATCTGCATTGGCCGCCATGCGATCGCAGCGTGACATGACGCCGGACATCACCGAGAAGAGGAACGTAATCCCCATCTGCACCGCCACGGCAAACGGCACGGCGACGCCAACCGCGACTTCTGGCTTCACGCCGGTGCTGATGGCAAATGCGGTACCCACGATGGTGCCGATAATGACGTTCGGCGGCTGGGCGCCGGCGAGCGGGGCCAGCCCCATCCAGACCAGCTCTAACGTACCGCCGGTTAAAATACCGGTATGCAGGTCGCCCAGAATCAGGCCGACCAGCGGCCCGAGTACCACCGGGCGGTGCATGTGCGTTAACCCGTTAAACATATCCAGACCGGCGATAAAGGCGAGTATGCCCAACCCAAGCGCCTGCAACAGACTGATTTCCATTGTGAATCCCTCATAGCAGTTTAAAGAGATCCAAAGCAGTTTCTGTTGGAACGCCCTGAACGAAGCATTCCACACCGGCCACTTTCAGGCCGTTGAACGCGTCAATATCGTTCGCGTCGACAGAGACCGTTTTGGCAATTTGTTGTTTGCCACTGGCGTAGTGCATGTTTCCGACGTTAATACGGGTGATGGGCACGCCGCCCTCGACCAGCCTCAGAAAATCGGCGGGTGATTTGCAGACCAGCAGGATTTTCTGGCGGTCAGCGGCGCGGTGAATGTTGTCGATGACCTTTTGCAGCGACCAGAAGCGCACGGCGATCCCTTCCGCGAGCACCATTTCCATCAGGTTCTGTTGAACCGGATCCTCAGCGACCTCATCGTTAGCGACCAGCACCAGGTTTGCCCCCGCAAACCCCACCCACTGCACGCCCACCTGACCGTGGATCAGGCGTTCGTCGATGCGGCATAAAACAATGTTTGGCATAGCGTTTTCCTCTTTTTTAATTATGCGTTTTGAGTCGTTACGCCTTCGCAGGCGGCGTGGTACTGCTGGAGTATGTCCTGAATGTGGTCGATGATGAGTTCCCGTGGCGTTGACTTGAGAGCGCCCTCGCGAACTTTGCCGTACTGCAGCGGCAGGTACTGGCTGATCAGCGGCAGAGGAACAGGCTCGTCTGCCAGGTTACGCACCAGCCGTGCAAAGGCGTCGTCAATTTGGCTGTCCGGCCAGTAGTAGCGCACGCGGTCAGAGTAGCTGTAGCCGCGCGCCAGGCGACGCGCGTTGCCGTCACCGTGGTAATGGCTTTGCCAGTATTCCGGGCGGTCGAGCATGACGTTTTCCAGCACGTGACGCAGGCCGGAGCTGGCTTTTGCCGGCAGCAGCTCCTCTTCAATGGCGGCCAGCGAGAACAGCGCCTCGCGCAGGGCGAAGGTCAGGGCGGGGCCAACTTTCAGAATGGCAAAGTGATCGTTAACCAGCTGGCGCAGCGCCTGCGGCGTCTGGTAGTCGGTGGAGTGCGCTTCAAACACCAGCGTATCGTAGGCTTCAACCATTTTGCTCAGGGCCACGGCTTTCTGCGGCTGATAGTCGCAGACGTGCGCGTGGTCGAACTCCACGCCAGGCTGGACCACCAGGCCAATAATGCGCGGCCAGATGTCGCTTAAGCCTTCCTTTTCAAACGCGTGGCGGTGCGCTTCAAGCGTGGCGCGGGCCGCGTCCGGCGTGGTGACGGCAAGTTCGGTGAGCGTCTCGTGCGCGCCACCGGGAACCGGCACTTCCGTACCGATAACGTAGACCAGATCGGATTCACCAAACTGCTCGCGACAGGTTGCTTCGGCAATCTTCGCCAGGCGTGCGGCGCGTGCGGCAACGATCGCATCGGTCAGGGGAACGGGGTCGTCCTCGCAGGACATGCTGCAGTCGAGGTGGATCTTTTTGAATCCGGCGGAAACATAGCTTTTGATCAGATCGTCGGCATTTGCCATCGCCTGTTCTGCAGGGAGATTTTGCCAGCGGTTAGGACCCAGGTGATCGCCGCCGAGGATCAGCTGTGACGTCGGGAAACCGAGCGACTCGGCCAGCCGGCAGACAAACCCGTGAAAATCCGCAGGCGTCATGCCGGTATAGCCGCCAAACTGATCCACCTGGTTGGAGGTGGCCTCGATCAGCAGCGGCGACTGATGCGAATGCGCGTAACGAATGGCAGCTTCAAGTACCAGCGGATGTGCGGAGCAGACGGCATAGATCCCGTTCGAATTCCCTCGTTTATGTTGTTCCACCATTTCTGTCAGATGTTTCACTTTCCTCTCCATTTCGGATGGTAATGACACTTGTCTTTCGTTTTGTTTCATTTAATCCTGCATCATGGTGATTTAAAAATAAAACGAAAGATAATAGTTTTCCGATCTGTTTCACAAAAGAAACATAATGAAAGGTTTCAGCGCAGTGTTGGCTTGCGTCTGTACGTAAGGCGGGACTTGCATTCCCGAAAAAGAAAGGCCTTAATAGGCAAAACGAAATGAAACGAAAGAATATTGATTAAGGATCTCGTATGAGCAGCACCGATTCATCCGCGGAAAAGCGCATCACCGGCACCAGTGAAAGGCGAGAGCAGATCATTCAGCGGTTGCGGGCGCAGGGAAGCGTGCAGGTTAACGATCTGTCTTCATCTGTACGGCGTATCGACGGTGACGATCCGCAACGATCTGGCGTTCCTGGAGAAGCAGGGCATCGCCGTTCGCGCCTACGGCGGGGCATTGATTTGCGAGGGCAATGCGCCGGGCGCTGAGCCTTCCGTGGAGGATAAAAGCTCGCTGAATACGGCGGTGAAGCGCAGTATCGCGCAGGCCGCTGCCGCGCTGGTCAAACCCGGGCACCGTATTATTCTGGACTCCGGCACCACGACGTTTGAAATCGCTCGCATGCTGCGCCAGCACACGGACGTGATTGCGATGACCAACGGGATGAACGTGGCGAATGCGTTGCTGGAAGCGGAAGGCGTGGAGTTGCTGATGACCGGCGGGCACTTGCGCCGTCAGTCGCAATCCTTCTACGGTGACCAGGCAGAACAGTCGCTACAGAATTACCATTTTGACCTGCTGTTCCTCGGCGTCGATGCCATCGATCTCGACCGCGGCGTGAGTACGCATAACGAAGACGAAGCCCGTCTGAACCGCAAAATGTGCGAGGTGGCGGAGCGTATTATCGTTGTCACGGACTCCAGCAAATTTAACCGCTCAAGCCTGCATAAAATCATTGATACGCAAAGGATTGATATGATTATTGTCGATGAAGGCATTCCGGCGGAGAGCCTGGATGGGCTTCGAAAAAGCGGGATTGAGGTGGTGCTGGTTTAAGTTTTTTACCCTCTCCCCTATGGGAGAGGGTGTACAGTCCGGGGACATGGTAGACAGGTGTTCGGGGACATGGTGAACACTTTTTAACATCCTTTACCCATGGTGATCGACTTTTTCTTCAGGTCGATCACCCCCACTTTCGTGCTGTACCACCACACCTCATAGCTGCCGTCTTCCTGCATTTCCTTCAGCCCGACCCGTTCTCCCCTGAACGCCTTGCCTGCGCTCAGGCTTACCCCTTTCACGCTCAGCTTTCCGCTGATATCCACTTTCCT